>JAVZHJ010000017.1:0-15171 GCA_038998365.1 Candidatus Aenigmatarchaeota archaeon
TCCCTCACCGTCAGACCTGTTCCAGGCAGGCGCCTTCGCCACAGGTGGTCCCCCTAGGATTACAGGATTTCACCCCTACCCTAGGAGTACCCCTGCCCCATCCCAGTCTCAAGTCTGGCAGTATCCTCAGCAAGCCCTCTAGTTTGCTAGAGGATTTCACTGAGGACTTACCAAACCGGCTACGGACGCTTTAGGCCCAATAATCATGGCCACCACTTGGAGTGCGGGTATTACCGCGGTGGCTGGCACCCGTCTTACCCACTCCTTATTCGCCATCCCGTTTTCAGATGGCAAAAGCCCTTGCAGAGCAAGGGCACTCCGGCTTCCCTTTTCTCGCGTTAGCGAATTGAAAAGGTTTCTCGCCTGCTGCGTCTCGTAAGACCTGGACTCATGTCTCAGAGTCCATCTCCGGGCTCCTACTTCCATAGCCCGTACCCGTTATCGCCTTGTGGAGCCTTTACCTCCACAACAAGCTGATAGGTTGCAGTCCCATCCTTAGCCGCCGAAGCTTTGGGTGCTAAGACATTCCAGTGCTCAGCACCTATGGGGTATTAGCCTCAGTTTCGGGAGTGGAACATGTTTTTTGTATTTTTCAAAATCATATATCGAACTTTTTATGTTATTCAATTTTTAACAAACTTTTATATCTTTTGTTCTTCCTAATTCGGATCTAGAAAGGATCCTTCTCCATCAAAAAACCAGCTAAATTTATGGATTATTTTGTTTTCATGTTCCTACTTTTCCCGAGATTATCCCCCAGCTAAGGGTAGGTTGACTGCATATTACGGAGCAGTTCGCCGAGGGCTTACCCCTCTCGACTCGCATGGCTTAGTAGAAGCCGGATAGCAGTGGCCTCTGGCGGGATCAACCAGAATTGGCGGGCCCTACCTCTAGGTTTCACCAATCAACCTACCTGAAGCTCTTCCACTTCAGGATAATTTTTCATGGGCTAGAATAGGACATTTCATCTCGTGCGTTGCTTGACGCAATCAAAGCCTAACGCCAAGCCCATGAGGCAAATAAATTAATAGAACTTAGTATATTTAAGTGTTTTGTTTTTAAAATCAAAAATTAAAAGTGATGGAATGAAAGAGGGAATTTTGATAGCTTTTGGTGAACTTTTTTTGAAATCTGAAAAGGTTAGGAATTTTTTCTTACAAAAGCTGATACAAAATATTTCTCTTTCTCTCAAAAGAGAAAAACTGGGGTTCAAGGTTTTTCCTTTAAGGGAAAGAATTTTTGTTGAAACTAGTGAGGGTAAAAAAGCTGAAAAAATAATAAAAAACCTTTTTGGTATATCTTGGCTTGCTCATGCCATTTTTTTGGAAGGTAGTTTAGAAGAGCTTTTGAAGTTTGTAGAGAAGAATTATAGGAATTGGATAAAAGAAAAACAAACTTTTGCCATAAGGTTCAAAAAAGGGAATTTAGAAGAAAGTAGTGAAGAAATAATCAAAAAAGTTGCTAGCAAAATTAAAAGGAAGGTTAACTTGGAAAAGCCAAATGTTAAACTGTTTTTAGAGGCAAGGCAAGCCGGATGGTTCATTTACTTCAAGAAAAAGAAGGGTAAGGGCGGACTACCTGTTAGCACCGGAGGGAAGGCCTTGGCTTTAATTTCTGGCGGAATTGATTCGCCAGTTGCGAGTTATCTTATTGCTAAGCGTGGTAGTGAAAATATTTGGCTCCACTTCCACAGCTTCCCACTTGTTTCGAATTCAAGCATACAAAAGGTTAAGGAGTTAGCAAAAGTTTTCTTGAACTATCAACCAAGGCTTAAAATCTATTTAATTCCTTTCCATAAAATTCAGATGAAGATTAAAACTCGCGTTGAGCCAAATTATAGGATATTGTTTTACAGAAGGATGATGCTGAGAATTGCTGAAAGAATTGCTGGAAAAGAGGGGTGTGAAGGAATTGTTACTGGTGAGAGCTTGGGCCAAGTTAGCTCCCAAACTATGAAAAATTTGAAAATAATAGAAGAAGTCACAAGCTTACCAATTTTAAGGCCTTTGGTTGGTTTAGACAAAGAAGAAATCATCAAACTTGCGAAAGAGATTGGAACTTATGAAATTTCTATTAAACCACAAGAGGATTGTTGCACTTTATTCACACCAAAACACGCAAGCGCTGCCGGAAATTTGGAAGTTGTGAAGAAAATTGAGAAAAAATTAAATATCAAAGAAATGATAGAAAAAGCATTAGAAGAAGTTGAAATAGAATCTTATTAATGGCCAAGGTGGTGTAGCGGTTAGCACAAGGGCCTGTGGAGCCCTTTGCCCGGGTTCGAATCCCGGCCTTGGCCTTTAAAAATACCACTAGCCAAAATTCAATTGAAAGTCAGGTTTTGTTAAGCTTGAAGCAAATAGTAGCCAGCAGCTTTTTCTCTTGCAACTCTTTTGATGACTTTCTTGTTGACCAAACTCAAAAGTATGTTTGCTACCTTACCTTTAGGCATCATTGCGGCCTTTGCTATTTGATCTGTATCTTTTATCTTGTCTTCTGCCACAGCATTTAAAGTTTTCATGGCTTCGACTACTTTTGCTTCATCTGGTGTTAGTTCTGCCATAAATCAACACCGGTTTTAATTTATTATTTTTTGTTTTAAAACTTTTTAAAGAGAATGTTTATTTTAGTTATAGATAATTTTCAACTATCTTCATAATTAAAGCTGTCGAAAAAATAGTTTATGGGTTTAAAGATTTTATTTTCAATTTTACTTTGGGAACTATAAGTTTCATTAAATTTCTTAATAAATTCAGTTGGTATTTCAACTGATTTAGTTTCCATAGGTTTAGATTCTTTTTCAATGTAATTAGGTGGTATTTTGGTGAGAGTTGATGATTCAAGAACTTCAGGTTTAGGTTATTTATGTTCTTCAACTTCTTTCAATCTCTTCAAACTATCTAATGCTTCTCACATTCTTTCAGTTTTAAGTTCCCCCTTTTCTTCAACTTTTTTCCAGAATATTGGTGTAAAACTCTAATCAGGATGTCCTTTTTCACTTCTCCATATTTTTTCCAACTTACCTCTTAAAGGTTCTTTTGTTGTGGAAACTTGTCTTAAGTTTAGAACTGGTTTCGGTTTTATGTGTTTTTACAGAAATATCCACCATAATACTTACACAAGAAAACTTTTGTTTTCTTTTTACACAAATGTATTCACATATTCCTGTTTTAGTTTGATTTTCCCACAATTTTTTGTTGGTTAAGAAAGATTAAATTGTTATTTTGTATATGTGATTAAGCGTGCATCGAGAAAATTGTTGATGCTGGGAGCGGGATTTGAACCCGCGACTTCGGCGTTTCTTATCATCTTTTTTCAAAGCTCATAGATGCTATGAGCGCCGCTTAAGCTCTTTCGATGTTCTAGCCAGGCTAAACTATCCCAGCTTTTGCTTATATCTTATATCTAAATGAAAACAAAAATAATTTTAAGGTTTGAATGAAGATACTGGTTGTTGCCGTGCCTGGAGGTGGCAAGAGCACTGTCTTAGAGTATGTTAAAAAAATGCTGCCAAAAGCAAATATTGTGACAGCCGGCGATTTATTCCTTGAGATTGCTTCCAAAAAATATGGGATTACAGATAGAGATGAGCTTAGAAAAAAACTGACTTTAGAGCAACAAAGGGAAATTCAAGAAAAGGTTGCCAAAAAAATTGCTAAAATGAAAGATAAGATTTTGTTCATAAACACACATGTAACAATCAAAACCCCTTATGGCTATTTTCATACCTTGTCTGAAAAGACCATGAAAATAATGAAGCCTGATATGATAGTGCTGCTCGAATTCGATCCAAAGGATATTTTGAACAGAAGGATTAAAGATAAGACAAGAAAAAGAGATATAGAAAGCTTAAAGGAAATAGAAGAACACCAGACGATAAACAAGATTGTCGCTTTTGATGTTGCCAGCTCATTTGAATGTCCTGTCAAAGTAATCAATTTAAGGTTTAAAGAGAAAATACCGTTTGAGAAGGCAATGAGAGGTGCAAAAGAAATAATTAAACTGGTGAGGTCGATGAAATGAGACTCATAATTTTTGGTCCGCCTGGTTCCGGTAAAGGAACTTATTCTTCAAGACTTAAAGAGAGATACGGGATTGAAAGGATTCCCACCGGGGAAATTTTCAGAGCAGCCATTAAAGAGGGCACATCTCTTGGGAAAATGGTTGAAAATTATGTGAAAAGGGGCGAAATGATACCTGATGAAATTGTGATAGAAGTAGTGAAAAATTTAATTGGAGATAAGAATAATTTCATTCTTGATGGCTTTCCGAGAACTATAAAACAAGCAGAAGCTTTGGGAGAAATGGTAAAAATAGATGGGATAATTTTAATCAATTGCCATGAAGAAATTCTCGTTGAAAAAATTTGTGCTAGAAGAATTTGTTCTAACCCAAACTGTGATGGTAATTATAATATAGCTGATATAAAAAGAGTTATTGATGGCGTGGAGTACATCTTACCTCCACTTCTTCCAAAGAGTGATATGGTTTGTGACAAATGTGGATCAAAACTTATACAAAGGGATGATGATAAACCCGAGATTGTAAAAAAAAGGATCATGATTTACAAACAACAAACTCTTCCTCTGATAGATTATTATAAGAAAGCAAAGGTTCCTTTCATAGAAGTTTGGATGAATAGGCCTGCTGATGAAATAGTTAGTGAAATCATTAGTAGGCTTGAAAAACTAAATCTCATTTAATTCTTTCTAGAAGAGCATAATAAATTAAAGGCAAGTATATTGTTGCATCTCCTTCTACAGTAATATGTTTTGCCTTTTCTTTAATTTTACCCCAAGAAATGGCTTCTCTTGTTCTTGCTCCACTTAAACTCCCATCCCACTCGACTGCTGTGGTTATGTATACAGCATAATCCAAACCTTCCTTAAATTGGTTCCACCATATCACATGATGCTTTGATATACCACCACCAACAATCAAAGCACCAGATTTTTTTGCTTTCCAGACCAAATCGCTTAGTAGCTGCTCATCTTGAAGCTCGTTTATCTTTAAATCTTTGTGGTCTTGCCAGAATTGCCAAAGCTGATAGCCAACTGCCCCATCCGTTATTCCCGGCACGATTATAGGAATTTTATTTTTCCAAGCCCAGAAAAGAATTGAATTTTTGTTCTTTACTCTTTTACCCAATTCCCAAATTAGTTCGTGGGTCGAAAATTCTTTTTTCTCAGAGTAGATTTCTTTTAAGAATCGACCCATCTTTTCTTCAATTATGGTACCGTAAGATTCTTTTGGAACAAAAATGTTCCCAAGTCTATGAATTCCTCTTTTGTGGAGATCTGTATCATCGGCAAAAAAAGCCCCGTGATAATAATCCTTAAAGCTTCTTGCCAAATCATGATCTAAAGTTCCGCAAGTTGTTATCAAAACATCGAACCATTTTCTTTTAACAAAGTCTCTTATTATCCCTCTTGTTCCAGTTGCTATTATACAGGCAGGAAAAGAGAGAAATTTCAGACAATCTTTTTCCCCTATCATTTTTTCCAAAATTTCTATAGAAATTGCAAGATTTTTAGCAGTAAAACCACCAGATTTTTCCATTTGTTTAATCAGTTCATTCATAGAAGTTTTTTTATTAAATGAAAAATCTTTAACGGGCCTCATTCATATCGTTTAATTAATTTAATTTTTTGTTTAAATATTTATGTTATCTTAATATTAGGGAAAATAGAACGATTTATTTTAATTTAGATTAATTATTTTATATGATTGAAGGAGAGGTAGAAGAGATTCTCAATAAAGCAGGTGTAAAAGAAGTAAGACTTGAAGTTCCAAAAGTGAAAGAATTTGGTGATATAGCCTTTCCTTGTTTTGATCTAGCGAAACAGAAAAAGCAGAATCCACAAAAAATTGCAGAAGAAATTGTAAGAAATATAAAATTTCAAAAAAAAAATTTCATTGAAAAAATTGAAGCAAAATCAGGATATGTAAACTTTTTCTTTGACTGGAAAAAAATTTCAGCATGGATTTTAAAAAAAATTCTGAGTGAGGGAGAAAAATATGGTAAGCCAATTAAAATTGAGAAGAAAAAAATTATGATTGAACATACCAGCACAAATCCAAACAAAGCTTTACACATAGGACACATACGGAACAGTTGTTTGGGCGATTGTCTGGCAAGGATCTTAAGTTTTTATGGGCATGATGTTATAGTAGCAAACTACATTGATGATAGTGGAGCTCAGATTGCTGATGTTATAGTTGGTTTCAAATTTCTAAACATTCCTCTTCAAACAGAAAAAAAGTTTGATCAATATTGTGGTGATGAAGTTTATGTTAAAGTAAATAAACTTTACGAAACTAATCCTGAAATCTTGGAAAAAAGGAAGTTTGTAATTAAAAAGATAGAGGAGGGGAATAACGAAATTGCTAAATTTTCGGACGAGATTGTTCATAAAATTTTATTAGAACAACTGAAAACTTGCTGGAGACTTAATATTTTTTATGATTTAGTCAATAAGGAAACTGATATCATTCGTTCAAAATTGTGGGAGAAAGCATTTAATGCACTGAAAAGAAAGAGTTTTATTTATTTTGCAACTAAAGGCGAAAAAGCAGGCTGCTGGATGTTCAAACTTTCTGATCTTAACGAATTTAAAAAATTGAAAGAGCCTGATGTAACTCTAGTAAGATCTGACGGGACTGTTGTCTATGTTGGTAAGGATATAGCTTATGCGATGTGGAAACATGGTTTGTTGAAACAAGATTTCAAATACAAAAAGTTTGTTGTCCAACCAAATAAGAAAATTCTCTGGTCCACAACATCAGAAGAAGGAGAAAGTAAACACCCAAGTTTCAAAAATGTTGATATTTCAATTAATGTTATTGATGTTAGACAGTCCCATTATCAAAATGTGGTTAAATCTGTTTTGAATATAATTTCAAAGAAAACCAAAAATTATATTCACTATGCTTATGAAGTTGTATCTTTGAGTTCCAAGACTGCTAATCAGCTTGGAATACCTCTTGAAAAGAAAATCATTCATATGGCAGGAAGAAAAGGTTGGTTTATCAATGCTGACACAGTTCTAGATGCTTTATTTAAAAAAGCTTTGGGAGAAACAAAGAAGAGGAACCTGAGTATGAGTGAAGTTGAATTGAGGGAAATTGCAGAAAAAATAGCAGTCTCTAGCTTGAGATACGACTTAGTAAAAGTTTCCCCAGAAAAAATCATCGTTTTTGATTTAGACGAAGCACTAAGACTTCAAGGCAATACAGGACCATATTTACAATATGCTTATACAAGATGTCACAACATTCTAAAGAAAGCTGATAAATGGAAACCAGAATTTTCTGTAGATAAAATATCAATAGAAGAAAAAAATCTTTTAAAATCTTTAATGGAATTTCCTGAGATAGTAGAAAGATCCGCAAAGGATTTAAAACCACATTATATTGCCAATTATGCTTACAACCTTGCCACAATTTTTGACAGATTCTATGAAGCTTGTCCCGTGCTTAAAGCCGAGACAGATGAGAAAAAGAATTTCAGGCTAACTTTGGTTGAAGCAACAAAGACTGTTTTGGGTAAAGCTCTTGAACTTCTAGGAATAGAAACCTTAGAAAAGATGTAATTATAACCCAATATAAATTTTTTAAAAAGATCTGAATCTTCAGTCTTCATATTTTTTAAAATATTTTGACATTTGATTTGTATTATTTTTGATTTGATATTAATCGTGTAGTTATTTCCTAATTTCGTCTAAAGTTTTTTCTATTGTTCTCAAGTTGGGCAATAAATAAACAAAGCACAGCTCCCCCTCTTTAAGTCTGAACAGCCAATCTAGCGATGGTAAAAAACAGCAAATGCTGTAGAAAAATTAAAGAAAGAATATTCTTTCTTGATAACAGGCCAAAACAAGCGTAAGTATGCTTTTCTTTACTTTTTATGACTATAAGTGAAATAGATTTTTCAGAAATACCAAAAGGTAAAATTAATGTAAATGATTATGAATACTTAATGGATAGGTTAAATCAATCTTTAATTTATTGATATTTAAGCATTCAATAAAAGATAACAAATTAACTGAATATATGATAATTAATAGGGAATAAATTGAAGGCTAGAATTTTTAAAAAAGAGCCTGAGAAGAGATTTGATCTAGAAAAATTAATTTCTCAGTTATATGATAATATCTATGAATTTAGACGAGGTAAGAAAAATAGTAATGAGTTTAAATATAATATAGAATTTCTCATAGCTTTTGATAGAAAAAATATGGAAATCGTGAATAAAGTAAGAGATAGTTTATATAAAATATTTACCCCATATTTCTTAGGTAGAAAAAAGTCTGGTAGGCAAGAGATTCCACTACAAGTTTCATTGGAAGCAGACGAAAAAAATTTATTTTTACCTATTTCTTTTAAAAGTTCTTACACAGGAAGTTTTAATAGATTTGTGAAAAATATGACGACCGAAATTTCTGCTCTTTTGCTTCCAGAAGATTTAAGTTGGAATGTTGAAAATAAATTAAAACTCAGCATTAGTATGGTCAATATAGAAAAGGTAATTTACAATTCATCAATACCAGAAACTGATAGGTTTTCAGCTTTTGATATGAGAGTTGACAAAAAGAGGCTATTGGAATATTATTCTAAACCCATAGTTCAAGAAGTTATTAAGAAATTTTGCAAAGATAGATATGTTAGGATTAAATGGGCAAAAGGATGTGAAAAACCAAAGATGAGAATGTGGCTTAAATATAAAAAAGAGCTTTTACCACCCCCAGAAAAACATGAAGATTTTGTAAAATATGTTAATGAATATAATATGATGCAGATCTATACTTCAGTTGATAGGAGAGAAGAGAATTTTCCTTCAATTTTTGTGATTGAGACTGACATAGGAGATATGCTAAAGATAATAGATTTAAAACTTGCACATACCCTTTCTTTCGAAATAATATCTAAGATTTTGAATTTCTTTAATAATTATGGAATTGAATGTTGTGTACATCTTTCTGGGAATAGGAGTTTTCATTTATGGACAAGTGGTTTAGAAAAGATAACAAAAAGTTATGAAGAAATTTTGAATTCAATGGATATAGAAGATGAAAAACTAAATAGTGTTTATGGAAATCTCAGAATATTAGGTAAGGCTGTGGTTACACACCTTGTGAGAAAGATGCCATACAGAATCAGAAAAAAATTCACGATTGAAAGAGAAAATGCTTTATCAAGGAATTACAAGATACTTGTAGATATTTTGAGTTCCGAGAAATGTGCTGTTGGTTGTCCACTGAGCTTGCATACATCTTCGGGTCTAGTATATACAAGACCTTCAGTAAAAGGTTTAAGCTATTATTTTAGGAAATATGAGAATTATAGAAAATGGTGTGAGCCAAATTTTGCTGCGGGTTATGCTGAAAAGTACCCACAAATTTATTCTGAAATCGTGCCTTTAGTTGGTAGAGAAAAATTTGAGAAAATGTCAGAAGATTTGAAAAAGGAAATTATACTCGTTCTCCATACGAGTAAAAAAGATCCAAATGTTACCCCAGATTATTCTTTTTTCGTTCCAGATTACCAATTAGAAAAAATTTGTAGGAGATATTTAAATTAAATATTTCCGCCGTGCTCCTCAATCCAATTTTCCATTGCTTTTTTGATGTTGATTATCATTTCTTCCCCACTCGGTAGCTTTCTTTTTACAGTTATTGGCACTACTTTTTCTTTGAATTCAGCTTTTGCGATTTCAACTGGCTCGGTCGCGTCAGTTTTAACTAGGACTGGTGCACCTAAGGAAATTTGCAGAGCTCTCGCACCAAGTATCCTTGCAAATTCAAACCTTGTTAATCTGTCAACAGGCCATATCATCCTATCATCTTTCAGAATTTTTTTCACCACCGGTATGTAAATATTTTTTAAACTTTGTGGTTAAAAAATCTTATGGTTTGAATTTGTTCACATCTTCTAGTAAATCTATGGTACCTAAAAACACTTGCCTACAACAGTAGCGCTTCACACCAAGTTCATCCAAGACTCTTCCCGGATCTTCACCAGAATCTCTCCTTTTTTTGAACTCTTCCCATAAATGCCCAATAGGCTTGCCACAGGTGAAGCACCTGACTGGAATAATCATAATTTCCCCTTCAATTTACCTTATCTAAACATATATTTATTTCTTTCTTTACAAGCTTTCTTGCAAAACTTAAAATTTCTTTTAGTGTTTTCTTGTCTTTTGCCTCAACTACAATTCTTATAACAGGCTCTGTTATTGAAGCCCTTATCAAAAACCATCCATTTTCAGTGAAAGCTTTTATACCATCTAGCTCATTAGTTTTAAAACCAAGTTTATGAATTTCTTTTTTTACATTTTCCACAACCTTGAGCTTGATTTCGTCTTTACAATTCAAAGCTTCTTCTTTGCTTGGAGGCCAAGTGATTGAATCAACAATTTGTGAAAAGCTCTTACCGCTTTCAGAGAGCACTTCGGCAACTTTTAGGGTTGCAAAAACAGCATCATCAAAGCCATTTAGTTCTTGAAAGTAAAAGTGTGAACTTTTCTCAAAACCAAAATCAATATTTTCTTTTCTCATCATTTGTTGAAGAAAAGCATGGCCTCTTCTACTTGTTTTTAGAGTGGCTTTACTTCTTATGTATTTTTCTAAAACAGAAGAGCAGCTAACTTCATCTAAAATTTTTGGACAATTTTTCTTTTTGAAAATTTTTTCCAAAATAATCACGGCTACTTTATCTCCAGACATAGCTCTACCCTTTTCATCAACGAAAGCAGCCCTATCTGCATCACCATCATAGCAAACACCAAAATCAGCTTTAGTTTCTTTTACCACCTTTTTCAATTCTTTCAAATTTTCTTCCTCCACATTTGGGCCATGAGCAGGAAATTTACCATCAGTTTTGGCATTTAACACGACAGCTCTTTGTCTAAGTTTTTCAAGAAGTTTGGGGATAATTAAGGCAGCACATCCGTTAGAACAATCCACAGCTATTTTTAGCTTTTTCTTGATCTTAATTTTTGAAGAAATGAAGCCCATGTAATCTTTTAGGATGTTGAGCTTCTTTACTTTACCCATAATTTTGGCTTTTCTAAATTCTTCTTTTTCTATTTTTTCTTTAAGCTTGTCCATTCCTTCCCCAACAATCAAAGACTTTATTCCTTTGTATATATGAAAACCATTCCATTCTGGAGGATTGTGTGAGGCCGTGATCATTATACCACCGTCAAACTTGTAGAAATAAAGAGAAAAATAAAAGGCTGGCGTAGTCACTATACCAATATCTACAACATTACAGCCTGTAGAAGTTAAACCTCTGATTAAAGAGTTTCTCAAGCTTTTGCTGCTTAGTCTTACGTCTCTTCCAACAACGACATTTTTTCTTTCTCCAAGAAGAGTTCCAAAACCTTTTCCAATTTTTTCTGCTATGTCATCTGTTAAATCTTTACCGTATATACCTCTTATGTCATTTGGTCTGAAGATGCTTTCATTGACTTTAGGTTTCATCTCAATAAATTATTTTGAGTTTTGAATTAATTATTTTATTAGAACTTGAATTTTCAAAAAATTGATTACATACCATAAGCCAATAATTTTTATATTTTCCTCAGCCAATATACTTCTCTCTATCTTATGTAGAGATGGACAACAAACGTATTAAAAAGTAATATATAAAAATTTAGAACCCAGTGTATTTATAATAAAAAACTAATCAAATTTTAACTAATTTCTTATCTCTTTGATCGTTGGCGGTGCCTTCTAGAACCACGTTTTGAAGACCCTCTCCCACTTCCATGATGAGGTTCAGTTCTTCTGAAATCAAAAACAAGCAAATTCCTATCATAATTCAAAAATTTCTCTTCGAGTTCTTTGTTCTTAAAAAATTCTACCAAACCTCTTGCAATAGCTGCCCTCACAGCTTCTGTTTGTCCCGTGGTGCCACCACCTTTAACATTAACATAAAAATCAAGTTTAGCACCTAAATCTTCGGCTAAAAGTAAAGGCTCTTTTACTCTAAGTTTCATATATTCGTTCCCCCAAATTTCTAAAGGCTTAGAATTAATCATAATTTTACCAGTGCCAGGAACGATTTTAGCTCTAGCTATCGCTCTCTTCCTTTTACCAACAGTGAAAACAAGTTTTGCCTTTTCTTTCTTCATATTCTCAGAATCTCAATTTATCTTTTCATTTTTAAATCTTTTCTATCAACAGCTCTGGTTTGAGCTTAGGCCTCCTCAGTAAAAACTTGTTCCTCAAGTTCAAAATAAGCTTTGAAAAAGCACTTGGCTTCTTTTCTTCAATCTCCTCTCCTATAAGTTTACCAGCAAGTCTTTTTAATTCTAGGCTTGAAGGTGAATATGGGTTGAAATAAATAACAGGCTTTCCAAAAGATAAGGCCACACCAACATTTTCGTCATATGGAATTTTTGCCAATATAGGAAGTTTTGTGATCTCTTCCACTTCTTCTCTCCTCATTTCATGTGGAAGGCTTTTGACCATGTTTAAAACTATACCTAATTGAGTCAAACCAAGGCTTTTAGCCACTTTTTGACATTTGGCCACATCTATTACAGAATTTAAATATGGCACGGCAACAAAAAGGATTTCTTGCGCTGCTGTCAAGACACTTAGAGCTTCCTTACCAAGACCAGGAGCAGAATCCAACAAAATGAAATCGGCCTCTATTCCCCTAATTACCTCTTTCAAATTTTCAACATCAACCCCAAAAAGATCTTGAACTTTTAAGCTTGCAGGAATTATACCTATACCTTCTTTAAAGAATATAGTCTCTTCTATCGAGCTTCTACCAGCTAATACATCATTTAAGCTTTTTGGATAAAAATGAAAGTCAAAGAGGAAGCCTAAATGTGAAGTTGTTATGTTGCAGTCAACAACCATAACTTTTTTCCCTAGTTTGGATAGAGCAAAAGCAAGATTTGCAGTAACTGTTGTTTTACCAACACCTCCTTTCCCAGAAACTATCCCAATTATCCTTGCCATCAATTATTATTTTGTCAAGCTTTCATAAATTGATAGTGTTTTTCTTGCTGCTAACTCAAAATTGAACTTCTCAAGCACAAGCCTCCTTCCATTTTCCCCCCACTTCTTAGCTTCTTCTGGATTTCTTAAGACCTCTTTTATTCCCCAGGCTATATCTTCAGGGCTTTTTCCATCAACATGCACTCCAGTCCTTTTTTCGCCGGAGGGAACGATTTGTTCCTTAAAACCAGAGACACCAGAAGCCCCAACAACAACAGGCTTCTCCATTGACATGGCTTCAGAGGCAACTATACCAAAAGGCTCATTTAAGCTTGGGAAAACACAAACATCAGCTAAAGCAAAGTGGGCGAGTTTTTCTTCATTACTTAGCCACTTATTAATCAAAACAACATTTTTCTCTAACCCTAAAGCCTTGATGTGTTGTCTTAAATTTTCACTTTCACCAATACCAACCATAATGAGTTTTGTGTTTGGAAATTCTTTTAAAACAAAGTCCATAGCTTTAACTAAATTATAAATTCCCTTAAACCAGACAAGCCTACCGATGAAGAAAATAACCTTATCTTCTCCCACATTGTATTTTTTTCTCAATTTTTCAACAACCCTAGAGTCGATTTTTTTTGGGTCCAAAGTTTCAGGATCTGTCCCATTCCAGCAAACAGAAATTTTTTCTCTATCATAACCTATGGAACTGACAAAATCCCTCATAGCTTCAGAAACAGTTATTATCTTATCAGCTTCTCTTGCCATCTCCCTTTCCAATCTTTTTAAGGTTTCTGAACCAGGGAAATTTCTAACTTCTTCCACAGAATGTAAGTGAAAAACTATTGGAACTTTTATTTGCTTGAGTATCAGACCAGAAAAGGCAGAAATCCAGTCATGAATAGCTATAACATCAAATCTTTCTTTCTTTTGCAATTCGATAAACTTGTTTACTGAAAGAAAGTTGTAATTAAACACATCTGAAAAAAGTTTTAAGCCCTCACCCCACCCAAGAATATCGTTGTTTGCAAAAATTGAAATAGCTTTTGAGTTATCAAGAAAAGAGAACCTGTAAACTTTTATTCCATCCACTTCTTCAAATTCTTTTGAATTTTTTAATCCCATAGTGAAGACTGAAACCTCATTTCCATGCTCAACAAATTTTTTTATCATATTCATGGAATAGGTTCCAAGCCCACCTACTAAAAAAGGCATATATTCCCAGGAAAAGAAGGCAATCCTCATATTATTTTTTTAGAATTTGAAGATATAACTTTGTTAAGTATTCTTTGGCTGTTTGATTCATATCAACTTTCATCTTAAAGGCATTCCAGACAATTTCATCCCACTTCTTTCTATTTTCATAGAAAAGATTTG
Source organism: Candidatus Aenigmatarchaeota archaeon (assembly GCA_038998365.1). Classification (GTDB taxonomy): domain Archaea; phylum Aenigmatarchaeota; class Aenigmatarchaeia; order CG10238-14; family SCSR01; genus JAVZGQ01. Next base: position 14,337 of record JAVZHJ010000017.1, read on the forward strand.
AAATGGTTTTTAATTTTTCTAAAAACATTTCCCATCTATATTCTTCCTTCTCAACCTTAAATCCATTCTTAGAATCAATTATTTTATCAACCATTCCACCTGTATTTGTTCCTAGAGTTACGGTACCATTTACTGCAGCCATCATATAGCCTGTGCCACAAGGCTCTTTCCCAGGTAAGGAGGGGTATAGTAACAAATCTCCTCCCCAGTACATCTTCTTTGCAAGTTCTTCGTTGAAACCTTGAATGAAAACAAAATTGTTGCCCAATTCTTCATCAAGCTTTTTACACATTTCTATCCATCTTCTTCCTACCGGGTCCCCGAGAGCGGCTCTTCCTAGAATTATGAACTGTGCTCCCAGGCCACCATCTTCCCTATTTTTCACTATTATTCCAGAATTAGGTAAGAAAATTTCAAAACCTTTCTGATCAGCAAATCTTCTAGGAATTACTATTGTTAATCTTTCTTCAGAAAGTTTCTTTCCTTTTATTTTTTCTATTTCTTTCAAAAGCTCGATCTTTGCCTTCATCTTTTTCTCTTTCAAAACTTTTATTGATTTCACATCTCTAAATTCAGGCATCCTCCAGTAATCTATATCAATGCCGTTAGTTATTCCGAAAATATTTTTTGACTTGAAAATTTCTGTTAAACCCTCACCATTTTTTAACAAAGTTTCGGCATAGTCCGGGCTAACTGTGTTACAAATATCAGAAAGTATAACTGCGGCATAAGTTAGGTTAATTTTACCCTCCCATATAACCTTTTCTCTCCATTCTTCCCCTATACCAAGTTCCCAAAATCTTTCACTATCAAATATCTGTTGATAAGCTTTACC
>JAVZHJ010000018.1:0-659 GCA_038998365.1 Candidatus Aenigmatarchaeota archaeon
CATCGGAAATTACGGAAATTTACTTACCAAAGAGGTAAATAAGAGATATTCCTATTTCTTTTAAAAGTGATAAAGATGGCGGAGAAGTTGATTGGTTTGGAAGATTTGCCTGAGAATTTTAAAGTAGAATTAAAAGAAGAATTTAGACTAAAATTATTCAATAAGGCTGTCAAAAAATCAATGGGATTTATCAAATTAGCCAAAATATTAAAAATCGATTGGAGTTCGCTTACTAAAATAAGAAGAGGATATCGCTTGCTTAAAAATAGAAAATCCAAAGCATACATGAGAATTCAATTATTAAAAAAATTACTAAAGTTAACAAAAACCAAAACAAAAGTGGCAGAAAAGAATATAATAGGCCTTTCGACAAACAAAATGGAAATCTATCCAAAACTCCCAATTTTTGCTTCTAAAGAACTAGCAAGTATAATGGGGAATACACTTGGCGATGGATACGTAAGTACTCAAAGATTCAAATATGTGAATAAAAGAAAAGAACTTGTGATGAATGTTAGAGAAAATATTAAAAAAGTATTTGGTATTGTTGGGAGAGAATTCTATATAAAAGAAAAGAAGTGTTATGGAATAGAATTTCCTGGAATAGTAGGACAGCTATTAATAATTTTAGGGGCTCCAAATGGCAGAAAAACTGCACA
>JAVZHJ010000018.1:669-13986 GCA_038998365.1 Candidatus Aenigmatarchaeota archaeon
TTTGATGATGATGGGTCCGTTTGTCTGGGTAAATTTCAAGATTTTATAACAATATCATTCTATAAAAATAAATTCCTTGTATCTAATCTTATAAATTTTTTAAATGAAGTAAAAGGGATATTAAAAGAAATTGGTGTGAATACATCAAAAGTTTCTTATAAAAAAACATACAAAAACACCCAAGAATATTGTTTTAGAATTTATGGATTTAAAAATCTGAAAATTTTTTATGAAAAAATAGGATTCAACGATTCAATAAAATATCAAAAACTATTTATAGCACTTAAAAATTACATCATAAATTAATTTAAATATACAAAATAAAATTAATTGAGGTGATGGCAATTCCAGAGATATTACCGGAGTACATGGGATATGATCGCACGATAGGTTGGTAGGAAACTCCTACAGCCCGTGAAAGCCGTTTTTTCTCCAGATGGAAGATTGTTCCAAGTAGAGTATGCAAGGGAAGCAGTAAAAAGGGGAACAACTTGCTTGGCTATTGTGTTCAAAGATGGTGTTTTATTCGCAACTGTTAAACCAAAAACTCCTTTGATGGTTTCTGAATCTATAGAAAAGATTTTCCAGCTTGATGACCATGCTGCCGCTGTTGCAGCAGGATTGCTAGCTGACGCTCGTGTACTTGCAAATCAAGCCAGAGTGAGAGCACAAATTCATCGAATAACCTATGAAGAGCCCATGGATATATTAAGCTTAGCTAGAAGCATTGCAGACAGGATGCAAATTTCAACTCTTTACGCAGGCTTAAGACCTTATGGTGTCTCTTTCTTGATTGGTGGTGTGGATGCAACTGGAAGCCATGTGATAGAAGTAGATCCTTCTGGAATGATTTATGAATGGTTTGCTTATGCCATAGGTAGGGGATCTGTAATTGCAAACAAGATTTTGAGACAAAGATGGAAACAAAACTTGAGTGAGACGGAAGCACTTAAAATTGCTTTTGAAATAATTTCAAAAACAGAAAAAGAAGGTGAAGCTGATATTGCAGTCATAAGGACAGCAGATAAAAAATTCAGAAAGTTAACAGAAGAGGAGATAAAGAAAGCAAAATCTTGAGAGAAATTTATTTTTAACTATCAATATCTTATTAAGGTGTCTTTATCGGCGTGAGCATAGATAAAGCTGTTGTAGCTAGATTACAGCATTCTGGCCAAAGGTTTGAGATACTGGTAGATCCAGATAAAGCTCTGGAAGTTAAGAAGGGGGTAAAAGTTGGTATAGATGACCTTCTTGCTTATCCTTCTGTCTACAAGGATTCAAGAAAAGGCGAAGCTGTTTCCTTACAAGACCTTCAGAAAGTTTTTGGTACCACTGACATCATGAAAATAGCCGAAAGGATAATTAAGGAGGGGGAGCTTCAGCTAACAACTGAGCAAAGAAGGAAAATGATCGAACAAAAAAAGATTCAAATAGCAAACATAATCTCAAAGAAAGGAATTAATCCGCAAACTAATACACCTCATCCACCCCAAAGGATAATAAACGCGATGGAGCAAGCAGGAGTTAACATAGACCCTTTCCTTGAAGCTGAGCTACAAGTGGATAAAGTTTTAAAAAGTATAAAAGCTATATTGCCTATAAAGTTCCAGAAAGTTGTGCTCCAGTTCAAAATACCTCCACAATTCTCTGGAAACGCTTACAATGTTTTTAAAAGTGTAGGGAACGTAGCAAATGAAGAATGGTTGGGAGATGGTAGTTTGTTGGTGAGTGTGGAGATCTTGGCTGGAATGCAAGACGAGCTTTTCCAGAAAATATCCTCGCTCACTCATGGGAATTTTGAATCAAAAGTTCTTAAGAGGGAAGATATATGAACGAAAAGAGGGAAATTGTTTTACCTGGAGAGTTTTTGTGTGAAAAGGCAGGAAGGAAAGTTGGCTCTGGAGCATATTTCGAAGGAGAAAAAGTTTTTGCTAAAGTCTTGGGGATTCCAAAAATTGATGAAAATGAAGTTTCTGTTATACCTTTGGCTGGTGTTTACATACCAAGAGTTGGAGATAGGGTGGTGGGAAAGATATTAAGCGTGGAAATTTCTGGATGGATGGTAGACATAAACTCACCATATGTGGCTTTCTTGCCCTTGGCTGAGGGTGTAAGAGAGTTTGTTGACATTTACAAAACTGATATAAGTAGATATTTCGACGTTGATGATGTGGTTTTTTGCACAGTTTCAAAAGTCACAAAAGATAAAATTGTTCAAGTTTCTATGAAAAACATAGGTAGTAGGAAGCTCCATGGTGGTGTAATTATTAGAATAAATCCAAATAAAGTACCAAGAATTATTGGCAGGGGAGGAAGTATGATAAACTTGATAAAAAGAAAAACCGGTTGTGAAATTTATCCCGGAAGGAATGGCTACATTTGGATAAGAGGAGAGAATAAAAGTAAGGCTATAGAAGCTTTGCTCACTATAGAGAAAGAGTCCCACATCATTGGCCTCACAGAAAAAATAGATAAAATGCTGGGTTGATTTTATATGGTAAAAAGTGATGTTAAGTTGCTCGTGAACGGAAAAAGGATAGACGGAAGGTCTCCATTAGAATTAAGACCTATAGAAATGAAAGTAGATGTGGTGAGTAGAGCTGACGGGTCTGCAATGGTTAAATTTGGTAACACAATAGCCATAGCCACAGCCTACGGACCAAGACCACTCTATCCGAAGTATTTACAAGAAACTAGAAGTGGGATTTTAAGATGCAGATACAACATGGCACCTTTTTCCACAAGTGATAGAAAATCTCCAGGACCTGATAGAAGAAGCATAGAACTTTCAAAAGTCATAAGACTTGCTCTCGAGCCTGCAATTTTTTTGGAAGAATTTCCAAAAGCAACAGTAGATGTTTTTGTTGAAATCGTCCAAGCGGATGGGTCAACAAGAGTTACCGCTATAAATGCTGCTAGCCTTGCTTTAGCCACTGCTGGTGTGCCCATGAGAGATTTGGTTGCAGCTTGTTCTGTTGGAAAAATTGATGATACTTTAATTTTGGATTTGACCGGAGTTGAAGATAATAATTCTGAGTGTGACATGGCTTTTGCCATGATGCCGGGTAAAGATAAAATTACACTTCTTCAAATGGATGGTTTGCTTACTGAAGAAGAGATTAAAAATTTGGCGAAAATTGCAAAAGAGGCTTGTTTGAAAATTTACGAGATGCAAAAAGGTGTAATAAAAGAGAAGTTCAAGTGATGGATATGGATGAATATGTGCTTGAAATGATTGAAAATGGAAAGAGAATGGACGGGAGAAAATTTGAAGAATTCAGGAAAATAGAAATAGAGCCAAATGTTATAAAGAATGCTGAAGGCTCAGCTTTAGTTAAATTTGGGGAGACGCAAGTTATTGCTGGAGTAAAACTTGAGCTTGGTGAACCTTTTGAAGATACACCAAACGAAGGGGTTCTTGTGGTTAATGCTGAATTCACACCTTTGGCTTCACCAGATTTTGAATCTGGGCCTCCTGGAGAAGATGCAATAGAGCTTGCAAGGATAGTTGACAGGGGAATAAGGTCTTCGAAGTGTATAAAAATGGATGAGCTTTGTATAGAAGCGGGGAAAAAAGTTTGGTGTGTTTATGTTGACATCCACATAATAAACCATAAGGGCAATTTGCTTGACGCTTCTGCTTTAGCAAGCCTTGTGGCTTTACTGAATACAAAAATTCCAAAAGTCGAAGGGGAAAAAATCTTGAGGGGAGAATGGGAAAAAAGTTTACCTGCTCAGTTCAAGCCAATTAATGTTAGCGTTTGTAAGATAAAAGATAAGTTTTTTGTAGATCCTTTATTAGAAGAAGAAGAAGTGGTAGAAGCAAGGTTAAGTGTTTGTGTGAGAGAGGATGGAAAAATTTGTGCCTTGCAAAAACAAGGTAGTGGTACTTTAGAACCGAATGAAATAGAGAAGATGATAAAAATTGCAGTTGAGAAAAGTAAAGAAATAAGGGGGCTGATTGGCTGATGGCAATCAAACATTTAACTAAGAAGATAAAGTTAGGCAAGATAAGAAAGATAAAAAATGCCCCTAGGTGGGCAGATATAAGGAAATTTGGGTTGAAGAGGGCAAGGACAAGAAGGATTTCTGTTGATAAAGTGAAGAAGTGGAGAAGAACTAGAATAAGGGTTTGAGATGGCTGAAGAAAAATTTTTGACCTTGAACTTGAGGAAAGAGTTGACAAAAGCTAGAAGGGTGAAGAAGGCAAATAAAGTTGCTGCTTTAGTTAGAGAAAAAGTTCAAAAGATGTTTAAAGGTTTGGAAGTCAAGATAGATAAGAGTGTGAATGAAGAAATTTGGAAAAGAGGGGCAAAAAATCCTCCTGCAAAGCTCAAGCTAAAGCTTGTGAAAGAAGAGAAGAGTGTGAGAGTTGAGCTTGGAAAGTGATAACTTGCTTCAAACAAATTTTTTTGGAGATCACAATTTAGGGCTTTATGGCAAAGCTTGCGACAGAATTTGTGTTTTAGGTAAAGCTTTGGAAGAAAAGAGAGAAAAAATTGAAGATGTTTTAAAAGTTAAAACTGTTGCTTTGAGCTTTTCAAGCACGGATTTTGCTGGAATTTTTTGTGCTTTGAATGAAAATGGGATTGTTTTGACGAAAATCTTAACCAGCTTGGAGAAAGAAAAGTTTTTTGAGCTGAAGAAATTGTTTGGTATGAATTTGTTGATATTAAAGTCCAAATTCACAGCAGTTGGAAATTTAGTCTTATGCAACGGAAAGGGAGCAATAGTAAGTGAGCTCTTGAGCAAGAAAGAAAAGAAAGAAATAGAGGATTGTTTAGGCTTAGAAGCTGTTTTTTCAAGCATAGCTGGAATTAAAACAGTCGGGGCTTGCGGCATAGCTACGAATAAAGGTTGCTTGCTTCATAGGGATGCTAGTGAAGAAGAAATTAAAACTGTGGAAGATGTGCTAAAGGTAAGAGCAGACATAGGCACAGCAAACTTTGGCTCACCTTTTGTTGGTTCTTGCATCATAGCTAACAGTAAAGGGGCTTTGGTTGGCGAAAGCACAACAGGGCCAGAAATAGCAAGAATTCAAGAGGCTTTGGGTTTTATATAGAATTTGATTTTTGCTTCCAGATTGTTAGGCCGCATTTTCCACAGTACCAGCGATCTTCGTGCTCTGCCATAAAAGTTCCTTCACCACATCTATCACAAACTCTTCCTTTCTTCTCGATTTTGCCTTCTTTCAAGCTAAAAAATTTATTCTGTTTTACTGGCTTGTGTTTCACTTTTCACCTCCTCTTTTTGTTTTGGTTTTGGAGGCTCTTGATAGATTTTAACTTTAGCAAAAGATTCTTGCAATCCTTTTTTGGTGAAGATGTAGTCAACAACAACACAATCTTCTTGAACAGAATATTTTGTAGCAAGCTCTTTCATCACTTCTTGTTTTTTTGGGGTTGGCGAGCTTGGATGTTTTATGTTCAGTTTAAGCTCTTTTCTTTTTAGCAGAGCATTGTCTCTTTCTTCAAGAATTTCTATTTCCATGGTCTCAACCAACATACAAAGCATACTTTCCTGCTTCACTTATGTTCAAGGCTTTTGCTATTTCACTGTTAGAATCTAAAATTATCACCATTCCTTTCCAGCTTGTTGAAAGGTTTGTTGATTTGCAATTTGGGCAAGCTTTTTCTGTGGTGAAGCGCCTGCAATTCCTGCAAACTTGAAGCCTTTTTGCCATTTCATCACTCCCTTTCTAGATAATAGAAAACAAAAGAAATTATCAAATATATTAAAATTAAGGACAATGAAAAGATTGAGAAAAACATTCGGGAAAAACATTCGGGAAAACTCATTCGAACAAAGGTAGCATCGATGTCGCCTTTCATGATTATAGAACAACCGGGATAATAAGAAAGATTGCCGATCAATAAAATGTAAACGAAAATGGACAAAATGATTTTCGAAAGTGTTGGTCTTAATATTTTTTTCCACTTCATGCAATCATTCCTTTGCTTTCTTAGCTTTTTTCTTCTCTTCCTCTATCCAAGTTAGAGAACCTAACAAAGGCTGTCTCATGGTCAAGCCAATTTTATTTTCCTCTTTTCCTAGGCTAAGAGAAATTATTCTTGCCCTTACCAAATCACCTTCTTTCAAAGTTCTCTTGCTCTCTTTACCAAGAAAAACTGAGCTCTTGTTGTCAAAGCTCACAAAATCGTCCATGAGCTGAGAAATGTGAATTAAGCCGTCCATGGGCCCAATTCTAACAAAAGCCCCAAATTCTGTGTTGTCTATGACCTCACCATAAACAAGCTCGTGAAGCTCTGGCTTGAAAGTCAAGAGCTTAAAAGTAGCGTTATAAAAGACCCCCGGATCGCCAGCAACTATTTTGCCTTCGCCTACTTTCTCAACTTCTGTGCAAGCTAGGATAAAACCTATTCTTGGGTCTAAAGTACACTCAAAGGTTTCTTGAATGCTCTCTTTAACAGCATCTTTAACTTTCATGTTGAATTTTGTTGGTGGCACCCTTATCTTGTCTTCGACTTCAACTATTCTATACATTAGCTCACTTCCAATTTTTTCTTCCCTCTTAAATAAATTGTTTTTATTCCTAAAGTTTTTAGTTTTTTTCTTAATTTTGAATCATTAGTTGCAATTATTGTATTTTTGTCGGCAAGACTTAAAAAGGCTTTGTCCGGGCTTTCTTCTGTTTGAAAGATTTTTATTCTTTTAAGCTCTACGAGTTTTAAAGCCAATTTTGCTGAGCTTCCTGACTTGCCTTTGCTTCTTGCTATTTTTTCTAGTTCTTTTATGCTTGAGGATAGGACGAAAAAATCAATCGGCTCTTGAAAAAGTAATAGAATTTCTTCCAAGTTTATCTTGAATTTTATCAAGTCTATCAAAAAGTTTGTGTCTAAGAAAACTCTCATAAGATTTATATACCAAAAAATCAAAATAAAAATAAGTGGGTATGAAAGGGATATCGACCATAATTGCAACGCTTTTGATGTTGGTAATAACTATAGGCTTAGCTGGAATGGCTTACATGTACATTATTGGTACAGCTACAACACAAGTACAAGGAATAGACTTGGTTGATATATATTGCGTGGGTTCAAGTGTAACGATTAGAGTAAGAAATATAGGGACTTTACCAACTAATGTAACGTGTACACAAACTTCGCCTCCTGGAGACAACAATTGTGATACTGCTACATCTTCCACTATTAATCCAAATGAGATTGGGACTTTGACTGATAGTTGTTCAGATTCAGGTACTGGAGCGAGAATTTGTTCTTACAGACTTACGCCTCTTGCTGGTGGGAGAACTATAAGTGCAAGTGTACATTGTGGCTAAAAAGTAACACCATAGCCAACCAAGCGCCATCTTCCAGCAATTTGCCTAGAAATTACGATTTTTTCTTCTTTTTCAACACAAACAGGAATCTTTAACTCAAGGCTTATTTTATTCTTTTTCACTTCACTCACCGTACCGATTGATCTTGCAGTACCAACATTTATCATCAGAGCTTCGTTAACTTTAATTGGGGGCATCTCTTTCAGTTCTTCCAAGCCAACAATCCTTTCCAAAAGGTTTACTTCCATTTCTAAGTTTGTAGAAATTTCAGGAAGCTTGCCTGGATGTCCAACTAAATTTCCAACAAGCAAATCAGATTTTGTTAAAAATGGGTCAAGCTCTGTAAGAACGCCGAGCAAGCCACCTGGCCCAGCTTCTTTTAAATCAAGCTTGGCTTTCTGCAAACCAACAACCTTGCTGAACAAAGGCTGATATTTTTCCTTAATTTTTATCCCAGGCCTTATTTCAATTTCATCTTCAAGCTTAAGCTTGCCTTGAATTACAGCCCCACCAAGAACACCGCCAACCAGCTTTTCAGGTTCAGTTCCAGGCTTGTTGATGTCAAAGCTTCTTGCCACAAGCATTCTTAACTCTTTGCCTTCTTCTCTTTTTGGCGTGGGAATGAATTTCTCTATGGCTTCAATAACAGAATCTATATTAACTCTATGCTGAGAAGAAACAGGAATTACAGGAGAGTTTTCAAGTGTAGTTCCTTTTACAAAATCTTTTATTTGCTGGTAATTCTTTAAAGCTTCTTCTTCTGAAACAAGGTCTATTTTTGTTTGGACTATTATAACATTCTTTATTCCTATGAGCTCCAAAGCTTTCAAATGCTCCCTTGTTTGAGGCTGAGGACATTTTTCGTTTGCAGCTATAACCAAGATTGCACCATCCATTAAGGCAGCACCTGTCAAGACAGTTGCCATCAAGGTTTCATGGCCAGGAGCATCTATAAAGCTCACTGTCCTTTGAAGTTCTGTATCAGAAAAGCAGAAGGGGCATTTGGAGGAGGTTGAGTAGCGATTGCAACTTAAGCATTTATAGAAAGAAGCATCTGCATAGCCCAATCTTATTGTTATTCCTCTTTTAAGCTCTTCAGAATGGGTTAAAGTTCTTTTGCCAGAAATTGCTTCAACTAAGCTTGTATTATGAGAGATTATTCCACCAAATCCTGCTATGAAATTCTGGTGGGGGGAAACTGAAAGATCTATCACATAACCATCATATTCCATTTCCCTAATAGATGTAATCCTATCAAAGAGAACGAATGGACTGCACAGTAACAGCAACTGACAGTAAATTTCACTAGCCTCTTTTGAGTTAGGTGAGGCAGAACTCTGAATAGCTTTCTTAATATCTTTTAACATTTCCTTCATCTTTCTGCGTGAAATCCTTTTGTTGTCTGGACGGATTTTGTAGTCTAAATACCATGCCTTTGTTCTTAAAAAGTTTTCATTCCAACCTAAGAGAGTCCAAAGTCTTCTCAAAATTTCTGGATTAACATAAATGCTTAATTCGTCTTCTTTTCGAATTTTTTTCTTTGAGAGATAGTCTAAAATTAGCTTAGTTTTATTTCTATCCTCCAATCCAATTTTGCTTAAAAATAGAGATAGATTTTTTCTGCCAGAAATCGACAAATAGTAATACACTCTTTTCCTATTATTTTTTGAATTTGTAGCGTATTTTTTCCTTCTTCCTAAATACGAATAAATTCCGAATTTACTTAAAATATAGGATAAGATATTTATGTTTCGTCTGTTTGCCTGTGTAAGTATGATTCCTCCATTTTTTACAGCCTCGCATTCTAATGAAAAAAACCATTTCAAGAATGTTCGCAAAAGATTTTCATCTAACCCCAATACCCAATCGCAAATTGGTGATTTTCTTTTTCTTCCTATTCGAAAACCATACTTATACTTAATATATTGGACAAAGGCCCTGCAAGTTAATTGATAGTCAATCTCCGACACTTTTTTAAATTGAACACCAAATTTTTCTTCTGTTATCTTTAGAAATTCATTTAGAAGATTAACATGTATTTTTTGTGCAACTGCTAACTTCCTCTCAGTACTGGTGCCTTCGGCCCATACAAAACTGAACCACTTAACAATGTCTTCATCTATTTTAGGCGGATCTTTAATTTTTACTATTATTCCCTTCCTTCTTTTATCCACTAGGACAATTTCAGATACCCTCATGTGGCATTTTATATTTCTAAAGAATTTTGTTAACCTCTCTCTAAGAACTCGAGAAAGTTTTCTTTCTTTACATTCAAACACATCTGAAAGATGTTGAGATGAATAACCAATCTTTTTGGCTAGCTGAGATAAATTTATTCCCAAAATAGTTCTAAGCTCGTTGAAATCGTCTATGGTGAAATTATTAAACTCTTTAAAATTGTCAGATTTTTCCTTCAGCCTAACGAAATCTTTGTAAGTTAATACTTTATAGCGAGCGGAAAGCGCCTTAAGATAGTTATTAAATTTGATTGTTTGTTTAAATTTGGGAAGTTTACATATAACTGCAACTTGATCTGTTTCAGGGTTCAAATTTTTTGCAGGAACCCAAAGTACCTTTCCTTCCCTATTGACTAGAAAAGGATGTTTTGGGGTTACTTTTATTTCTCTTCCGCTTTTGGTTGAAATCTTTAAAACTTTACTCCTATACATTTGAAGAAAAACTTGTGGTTTTGACTTGACTATTTTCAAGTCAGAATTAAGACTAAATACACGAAGGGCCGGAAAATCATAAAGCCATTCGTTTTCTTTAGAATATACTAACTTTCCTCTATTTTTTGCAAGTTTGGCCAATTCTCTTCCGCTCAAAAGTTTATTGTTAGTTAATATTTCTTCATCTAGAGTAATACACTTTCCATGGCTCACATGACCAACCATGCCAATGTTAACTTCTGGGATGAGCTTAGGGTTTACTTCCTTGAACTTCCTCACCTCCTTTTTGCTCGGCTTTTTGTTTTGTTGGTACAAGCTCTTCAATCGGCTTTTCTCCCTTTTTGGTTATCTTGACGTTTATCTGAACAATATCTGAAGAGATTGTATTTCCTCTTACGGTCTTTCTCCTTCTTTCTCCTTTTTTTGTTGGATGGAAGCAAGGCGGGCTTGAGAGCAAAACTTTCTTCTTCACGCTTCCTGGAATTGAAGGATGCATGGGAAAGCCGTCTTTATCTGTTCCTCCTGTGATTTTCAAAGAATAGCCTGTCAAACCTATTAAATCGCCACTGAATTCTTCTCCTATCTTCTTCCCAATCAAGCCTAAAGCTTTAGATTGGTCTACTTCAAGCTGGTAGCTCTTCCTTGTTTCTGGGTCGCTTATAACAAACTTGAATGAAGCCATTTAAACCACTTTTATTGAAGTTGAAATTGCATATATTTATTTGTTAAATCAATTTAGAAATTAATATTTAGTGATTGAATGGAAAAACAAAAGTTCGTTGTGACACCGTGGGAAGTCAAGGGAGAAATAGATTATGGTAAACTGATGAAACAATTTGGAATTAGCCAAATAGATGAGAAGCTTTTAGCTAGAATAAAAAAACACACAAAAGAGCTACATCACTTCTTGAGAAGAGGTATTTTCTTTGCCCATCGTGATTTAGATTGGATTTTGAATGAATATGAAAAGGGAAATGAATTCTTCCTTTATACAGGCAGAGCACCTTCTGGTCCTGTTCACATGGGTCATTTGGTACCTTGGATTTTCACAAAGTGGCTACAAGACAAATTTGGTGCTGAGCTTTGGTTCCAATTTCCAGATGAAGAGAAATTTCTGTTTCATGAAGAGCTTAGCCTTGAAGACACAAAAAAGTATACTTATGAGAACATGCTTGATGTCATAGCTTTAGGTTTTGATCCAAAGAAGACTCATTTTCTTGTAGATACCATTCATGCCAACTTGATGTACAAAGAAGCTTGTAAAGTAGCAAAAAAAATAACTTTTTCTACAGCCAAAGCTGTTTTTGGTTTTACTAATGAAACAAACATTGGATCAATTTTCTACACAGCAATGCAAGCTGTGCCAGCTTTTTTACCTTCTGTTCTTAGAGGAAAAAATATTCCTTGTCTTGTTCCTTTAGCAGTAGATCAAGATCCACATTTCAGAGTAGCTAGGGATGTTTTGCCAAAGCTTGGTTTCTACAAGCCTGCAATAATTCATTGTATTTTCTTGCCCGGGCTAGGCGGAATGATGCAACAAGGAAAGATGTCTTCTTCCGAGAAGCAAACTGCAATTTTCACTATAGATACTCCTGAAATGGTTAGAGAAAAAATAATCAAATATGCTTTTTCTGGTGGCCAGCCTACAATAGAAGAACATAGAAAGAAGGGAGGAAATCCCGACATAGATGTTTCTTATCAATGGTTAACTTTCTTCGAAGAAGATGACAAGAAGCTGGAGCAAATTAGGGAAGATTACAAGAGTGGGAAGCTTCTTACAGGAGAATTAAAGAATATTTTAATTGAAAAGTTAAATAATTTTTTGAAAGAGCATCAGAAGAAAAGGGAAAAAGCTAAAGATCAAGTAGAAAAATTTATTTTTAAGGGATGAGGATGAAGAAATTGCCCTTCGTTTCTGTGATAGTTCCCACGCTAAATGAAGAAAAATATATAGAGAGCTGCTTGAAAGCTTTGAAAGCTCAAGATTACCAAGGAACGTATGAAATAATTGTAGCTGATGGAAATAGCAAAGACAAAACAGTGGAAATTGCAAAGAAGTATGCTGACAAGGTTATTGTTGTTAAGAAGAAAGGAGTAGCCGTGGGGAGAAATGCTGGAGCTAAGGAAGCTAAGGGGGAAATTTTTGTTTTCATTGATGCTGACACAGTTGCTGCTTTCAATTTGTTGACTGAACTTGTTAAGGGATTTGAGAAAGGTGTTGTTGGTGTTACATGCCCTGTTATACCCTTGAGTACAAGCATGTCTGAATTTCTGCTCTTCTGGTTTTATGATCAGTTCATGAAAGCCACACTTAAAACAAAAAAACCTCAAGTCGCTGGGATGTGTGTGGCTTATGAAAGAAAAGCTTTTGAAAAGATTGGTGGTTTCGACGAGAGAATAAGGGCTTGGGATGATTATGATATTTCTGAAAGAATTTCGAAGCTTGGAAAAATTGTTTGCGTGGATTCAACTTTTGTGATGAGCTCACCTAGGAGAATAAGAAAGTGGGGAAAAACTAAAGCTGCAATAAAATATGTTAAGCTTTACTTAACCTATTTACTATCTGGGAGGACACCGAGCATTGATAAGTATACTGAAGTTAGATGAAAGCTTATAAACTTAAAATTCCTATAGATTAAAATACGTGATGGTGATGCCACTCCAATTTATTGGCTGAATTTGCGTTTTTCCAGAACTTTTTCTAAGGCATTTTATCTAAAATTCTTGACTTCAGATTTTTTTGTTTTCAATAAAAGGAGGTGAAAGAGTGATAATTAAAGCTCTACAAGAAATAATGGTTTACGAACGAAGTGGTGGTCCACCAAAGATAATGTCACTGAAAGATGCATTAATTTTTCCACCACCTCCATTTGTACAACCAGAAGAAATATCCACTTTGATAATCTCTGAGTTGGAGAATAAAGATAAAATTATAGTAGCAATGAATGCTGATGGTAAAATATATTATAGGATGGAGGGGTGGAAGTGTAAAGGAGAAGAGCTTTATAAAGCTCTAAGAAAAATTGAAAAAGGAATCGCATGGACATACAAATAATATTAAAAAAATCAAATAGTGATTAAATGTCAAGCTATAAGCTGACAGAAGAAGGAAAAGAGTACTTGGAGAAAGGCTTGCCTGAGAAAAATCTTGTTTTGCTGCTAGACAGCATGCCCCAAAAAACTGCAACTCTTGGCAAGCTTATACCAAAAATCAAGAATTTCCCCATAGCTTTGAAATGGGCTTTGGAAAAAGGATGGGTGATGAAGAAGGGTGATGAAGTAATTCTCATGAAGCCTGTTCCCGAAGAAATTCCTGAAGAAGAAGCTTTGAAGAAAGTTGCTAAAGGG
>JAVZHJ010000019.1:0-13727 GCA_038998365.1 Candidatus Aenigmatarchaeota archaeon
GGTGATATGGAAAGAACAAAATTCAAGAATAATAGTTTTGATATAATAATAGCTATAAATTCTGTTACCTACAAGAAAAATTTAAAAAGCGTACTAAAAGAATTTAGAAGAATTTTAAAGAAAGATGGGGAAGTTTTCATCGTAGTTCCACATCCTGTTAGAAAAATGATAAAATATACAAGTAATTATTTTGAATCCGGAAAACATTGGGAAAATTATAAAGGTATAAAATGGTTTAATTATTACAGAACTTTAGAAGAATATATAAACACAGCGATTTCTTGTGGATTCAAAATAAAGGGAATTTATGAACCAAAACCTGCTATAAGGGATAAATTTTTTTATTATCCTACTTTTTTGATAATGAAACTTTGTAAAGATAAAAATTAAATAAATATTCCATAGTTTACAAGTTTTTGAGTGCTTGCAAGTACTTCTCTATGTCAAGAATTCCTGGGAAGAAGATCTTATTCTTTTTATCTATCAAGAACTTGCATTCACCATAAGCTGGTATTAGCTTGAGCACACCAAACTTATTCATGAATTCTTCTAGAATTTCAACAGGCTTCATCTTGTTTATATCAAAGCCATTCAAAAGTTGCGGATAAATTCTGTAAGCATTAGAAAATCTCACGAGCTGGTCTTCCATCTCAAAGATTATCAAGAGGTAAAAATTGCCGAAGTTTTTTATTGATATGCATTTATTCAAAACAAAATCAGTAGCATCAGGCTTGTTGAATGTTTCAAGGACAAGATCTTTAGGCGTTCCCAAGAGTTCGTGAAATCTTTCTATCAGCTCGCTGAAGATGAACTGCATTAAAATTTTTTGGTGTTGTTAAAATAAAAATTTAAAGCTTAACAAGCTCGCCTTTCTTAAAAGGAATTATCTTCTCTATTTCTTTCAACTCTATGGCTTCAGTAGCTTTGGAAATTTCAGGACAAACTTTTAGCAACAATTCTTTCTTTATTTCTTCGGCCAAAGCTTTAGCTTGAGTATCGCCTGGAACTAAAGTTACTAAATAAGGAGTGTGGGCTTTAACTGCAGTAGGCGGGCCATAAATTAGCTTGGCGTTAAAAACTTCTTCTTGTTTTATTCCTATAGAAAGCCTTGGCTCAATTTTTTCCAGATATTTTTTCTCTCCAATAATTTCAAAAACTCCCTTTGTTCCTTCTTGCTTCTTAACTTGCTCTGGCTTTACATAAAAAACACTAACTTGCTCTTTTTCCAGCTTTTTATCCCAAGCTTCTGAATAGCAAGCCAGAAATACAGCAGCTTCATAAATTGTTTCTGCAGGCAAAACTTGAGCAGCATCATTCCTTATAACAGCGAAATTAGAAGCTAAGTCTGAATGTAAAACCAAGTCTTGTGGTCTTGTATATCTTTTGAGAATTGTTTCATCATTTCTTGCACTTTTTCCTAACACAATTAAAATTCCATTACTTGAGAAAAACCAATAATAGCGCTCGTACCATTTTTTGCTCATAAATATCCTTATTATTTAGCTTTTAATAACCATTTCCACATGGGAACAAATTTTATTTTTTTGCTATTAACTGATATTTCATCTTCATAATCCCAAGTTATGATTAGCAAATTCTTGCATTTCAACAAATCACCTGCTTTTATCAAATTTTTAATTTCTTTTTCCTCTACTTCCTTTTTATCAGAGACATAAGTCACTTGAATTAATTGCTTAATTTTTTTCCCTTCTTTAATTACAAAATCAACTTCATTTCCTTGAGAATTTTTAAAATATAAAATTTGCTGAAATGGCTTTTCGTTTTCACTTCTCTTTAACTCCAAAAAAACAGTATTTTCCATTCTCTTACCAATGTCTGAAAAAAATCTAAGAGCTGTAGAAATTCCCACATCACATACATACATTTTTTTAGGCCATGAAGACCTTTCATAAATGCTTTGCGAATACTTATCTAAGAAAAATACATTCAAAGTATCAGAAAGCTTTTCAATATAATCATAAAGTGTTCTAAAAGAGACTTTTCTGTGGAAGAAGTCTAATATTTTTTTAAAACTAATCTCTTTACTGAAATTTTGAAATGCAAACTCGAACAAAAATTTTCCAAATTCAATACTTTTTATTTTGTGTCTTTCTACAAAATCTTTATAAAATGTCTCATCGAAATATTCCCTTAAAATTTTTTCTTTCGAAACATTCAAAACAACCTCTGGAAACCCTCCAAACTCTAAGTATTCTTTTAAAAATTTCAAAAGTGTCCCAGTTTTTTCAAAAGTTAGGTCTTTCGTTTCAAAATTTTTTGCCCTCAAAAATTCTTTAAAACTAAATGGAAATAGTAAATATTTTATTGTTCTTCCCCTTAATTCTGTAGAAATTTCCTTTGACAAAAGCTTGGATGAAGACCCTGTAACAATTACTTTGAATTTTCTCTCAAGCAAAGACCTTAAAAGAACTTGCCAACCTTCAATAATTTGAATTTCATCTAAAAGTAGAGTTTTTGGTTCATAAAAGTTTTCAGAAAAAATTTTTACTATCTCAAAAAACTCTTCTGCCTTGATATTTCTAAATGCTATATCTTCAAAGTTAACATACATTGGTTTAAACAATTTTGTATATAAATAGTAGAAGAAGTAGGTTTTTCCCGCTCTTCTTGGCCCTATTATGGAAACTATTTTGTTTTCTATTTCTTCTATTTCTAAGTCTCTCTTTACGCCTTTAAACTCTATTTTTCTTGAGAAAAAATCCGTAATCAAATCTCTTCTCATGATTTTTATTATAACGGTACCAATATTTAAAAATATTGGTATCATAACAATATAAATTTAAAAAGAAAGCTTGAATACATAATTTCAGGCTTTCTTTTCTGCTTCGCTCAAAATCCTCTTTATTTCCTCGCTGCTCTTGCCAAAATATTTTTCAAAGTCCGGAGTGGTAGAAAGAAGCTTTGTTCTACCAAATTTTTCGCTCTTTATCAAACCTTTTTCTTCCAAGCCAGCAACATAGCCGTAAGCTTTGTTTCCTTGAACTTTCACAATTATTGACTGCTTAATAGGCTGCTTTGCAGCAACTATCGCTAGCGTGCGCATCATACCATCGCTCAAGTCAGCAAAAGGAGCAAGTTTTGCAACTTTTTCTCTATATTCTTGCTTTACCCTTAGCTCAAAACCTTCTGGTGTTTCCACAAGCTCTATTCCATGACTTTCTTGTTGAAGCTCTGCTTGAATTTTCAGTAAAAGGGTCTTGACTTCTTCTGAGTTTATGTTCAAAATCTTCGAAAGTTTTTCTATGCTTAAGGGCTTGTCAGAAACAAATAGAGCGGCTTCAAGCAGAGCTTTTGTGTCCATAAAATAAATTTAGTTTTTCAAAATTTTATTCTTACAAATTTAAAATAATCCCATAAGAATAATTCAAATTCGATTTCAAAATTTCAATCGCTTTCGGATTTATTCTATAAAATCTTACGGTATTCTTACCTTTTTTTTCTATTCTTTCGTTCAGATAGCCTGCTTTAACCAGTTTTTTGATGTCTTGCTCGTTACCTTCCATCATCTTCTTCAAGCACCAAATATTCAACTCACCTTCAAGTTTATTTAAAGGCCTAAGGAATATGTAAAGGCTCCTCATCTTGACTTTTAAATCATCATCTAAGCTATCAAATGGTACTGGTTCTTTTTCATTATATTTTTCCTCAAGCACAATTAAAATACTGATAACAAAAAAGATTTAAAGTTTGATGTTTTCTTATTTTTAATGGAAGATAAGGAAAAATTGGAGATAAGAATTGGTAAAAGTGTAAGAGATGCTTTGTATTATGGAAGTATAATAAATTTAGATGAAAATGATAAGAGAAAGTTGAAAGAGTATATAGAGAAAATCAAAACAGAAAATGAAGTCAAAACTACTGACTTAAAAGAAATTGGCGATGTTCTAAAAAAATATGGTTTTTCCGTTAGATTAGTTAAAAATCCTGTGTACAATACACTTACAATAATGTTTTATGATGAGTCAAAAATTAAAAACAAAAAACCCTTTACTAGGGCAATGACCTTAAAATAAAAATTTCTTTTCTTAAATCAAAATTTAAAAAGAGAATATGCTGGTAACAAAGTTTGATGGAAGGAAACAGCCATTTGACAAGAACAAGATAATAAACACTTGTTTAAGGTTGAATGCGAGCTTGAAACAAGCTCAAGCCGTTGCTAACAAAATTGAAAGAGAAGCTTACGATGGCATACCAACAAGCAAAATTCTCAAGCTGATTTTCACTTACTTGAAAGAGTTCAAGCCTGAAATCAAGCATAGAATAGATTTGAGAGAAGCTATAAGCAGACTTAGGCCTAAGCCTGATTTTGAGCTCTTTGTTGCCTTGCTATTAAAAGAATATGGCTACTCAGTCCAAACAAATCAAATTGTTGCTGGCGCTTGTGTGGCTCACGAGATAGATGCTATAGCTACTAAAGACAAAGAAACAATTTTTGTTGAAGTCAAGCATCACTTGCAACCACACACTTACACAGGCGTAGACATAATGCTTGAAACTCAAGCAAGGCTTGAAGATTTGAAAGAAGGCTTCAAGCTTGGCAGGCATAGCTACAATTTTTCTAAGGCTTTAGTGATTTGCAACACAAAATTCTCTGATCATGCTTTGCAGTATGCGAGCTGCAAGGGAATAAGCTACATAGGATGGAAAGCTCCCTTTGAAGCTGGTCTTGAGAAGCTTATTGAAGAAAAAAAGCTTTATCCGATAACTTTGTTGAAAAACCTTGATTTTGAGACTGGGCAGAAGCTTGGTGATGCTGGAATTGTTACCATAAAACAACTTTTGGAGCAGGATGTTGATGAACTGCACAAAAGAACGGGAATTTCTAGGAAAAAGTTAAAGTTAATCTTGAAAAATGCAAGGGAAATATTTTAGCCTTTTTAAGAATGGTTAGCAAGTAAATTATTTCCAGAATTCCTACTGTGTTCAGCAAGAATAAGATTATGAACCAATTCTTTTCTTTCCTCATGCCAACTGTCCACAAAGCCCAAGCTTTCCAGAAGAGACTCCAGATCAAAAGAAAGAAGACAAGGAAGTTAAAAACCAAAGATAGCAAATCTTCCGTTTTCACCAGCAAATGCTTTTCTTGTAGCTTATTCCTCTGCAGTAGCCTGAGCAGCATTGCTCGTTTGAGGTGCAAGGGCTAAACCTTGGCAAGCATGGTAGGGTTGTTGTTGTGGTGGTTGGTGGTGGTGTCAAAACATAATTGAAAGCGGCATAAGCGTCAACTCTTCCATAACCATAATATTTGTCCCAGCCAACTGAGCCCAAGTCTTTTGCAGTTTTGTACAAAGCTTCTTTTATTTGGCTATCAGTTAAAGCAGGATTTGCTTGCAATAACAAAGCAATAACAGCTGAAACATGAGGAGTTGCCATGCTGGTGCCAGACCAAGAAGCATAGTTGTTGTTTGGCAAAGTTGAATAAATGCTTACGCCTGGAGCAACTATATCTAAAGCTAAACCTGAGCCAGACCAGCTTGCTCTTACATCATTTTTGTCAACAGCACCAACTGCTATAGCCTTGGAAGCACATGCTGGCGAAGCAACTATTCCTCCTGTATTACCAGCAGCTGCAACTACAGTTACGCCATGATCAACGGCCCAATTCACTTTTTTAGCCAAATAATCAGAATCACAGTTTGCTCTTGTAGTGCCACCTCCACCCAAGCTTATGCTTATCACCTTAGCTATTTTGTTGTTAACAACATATTCTATTGCTGCAGCAATGTCGCTGCTGTAGCAAGAGCCAGAAGAATCACAAACTTTTGCTGCCCAAATCAAAGCATCTGGCGCAACTCCCTTTGCTTGCTCATTCACACTATTAGCGGTTATTATTCCAGCAACATGCGTACCATGATCATTGTCATCTTGATAGCTTGAAGTGTAAGAAACAAAACTTTTGCCACCGGCTATACTGTCAAAAAGCGCTGGATGGTTTAAATCAACACCCGTGTCCAAAATTGCAACAGTTATTCCTGAGCCTGTGTAGCCTTTCTCCCAAACTTTGTCTGCTCCTATTTGTTTATCGGCATCAATATCCATGATGTGATAGATTTGATCTTCTTCAACTGGAACAAATTTTCTCATGAATTCAACAGAAGCTTCGGAGCATTCTACTGCTGTGGCATCATTTAGCTCATGTAAAATCTTGCAGCCGTGCAAAATTGGGATGAATCTTAAGTTTGTCCTGGCTATGAACCTTGATCTTGGCGATTGGGCTGAAGCTATTATCGGCAAAATTAAAGTCAAGAGTAGTAAAGCTAGAAGCTTCTTCATAAATTTATTTTATTTTCTAAAAGTATTAAAAGATTAAAAAGAGCTTTTCTTGAAAAGTATGCGAAGGATTAGCAATGAAATGAAAGTAGCTACGAATAAAAATGTCAAAATTTGGTAAACAACATCACTTGAAATTGCTGTAACTAAGCCTGTGATCGCATCTCCCAAAGTTGCTCTTTGCGAAATTTCTTGAAGAGTTGTTGTGGTTTGTTGTGTGGTTGTTTCAAGCTGAGTTGTGGTGGTTTGTTGTGTTTGCTGAGGCTGAGTTGTGGTGGTTGTGGAAGTTGTTGTGCTAGTTGTTGTTTCGACTCTTGGCAGAAAAATTGGTGTGCGCCGAGAAGGAATTGTAGTGGTGGTTGGTGGTGAAAACACACATTCATTGCTACATGGCAAATAGTCCACATTGTCTTCATTCAAAAAATAATTTTCATCACAAAAACAATTCAAATCTTCATCTTTACAAACATCGGAAAAGCCTTGATTGTTTGGGCTAGCCCAATAGTTGCCACCTATCTCTATCCCTCCTGGGAAAATTCTTTTACCCACTTCTGAGCTTGTGTTCCAGTAGTTTAAAAAAACTGTGCCACTGAAGTGAAAATTTTTCGTGTTGTTTAGCAAGTTGTTGTAAATTTTGTTTAAGCCTGAGCTTACCAAATGAATTCCAATATCTGTTGAAAATTTAATTATGTTGTTTGAAATTGTGTTGTTTGAACTTGAGCCGATGTAAATGGCATTCGCGTTGCTTGTGAAGTTGGAGTTTTTTATAAGGTTGCCTCGAGTTAAAAACAAATGAACAGCTTTTTGATTGTTTTCAAAAACACAGTTTGCTATAATGTTGCTACTTGCTCTTTCGAGCTTTATCCCAAAATCCCAGTTTGTTATGAAACAATTCTTTATTGTTATGTTTGCTTCTGTGTAGGAGGGGAAAGAAACGTAAATTGCGTAAGAGCTTGGAAAGCCTTTTCCTTGGATTGAATGGCCTTGACAGTCTAAAGTTATGTTGCTTGCTGTTATGTTGAAACAAATGCTTGAGCTGGAGTTTATGTCAGCGATTAAAAAATATTCTCCCTCTTGATCCAAGAGAGAGCAAGAACTTATTTCTAGAGCTTTTGAAATTTGGGGCAAGATCAGAAAGAAGAAGATAAAAGCCAATTTAATTTTGATTTTGGACATTCAACCCTAATTTTAATTTTTTTGTGGTTATTTAAATTTTAGAGAAAAAATAGGTAAAGTTAGTGGAAAAATTCATCTCTTTTTCTTTCTTCTTACCTTGAATGTTGCCTGACCTTTTTTGCTTCTAAGTCTATGCCTGAAGATGAAAAGAAGAAGAGCTATTACTACCAATGCTATTAGCAATTGGTACGTCACATTCTCTGCTACTAAGGTTATCAAGCCTGTGAAAGTAAAGCCTTCTGGCAAAGTTGTGGTGGTTGTTTCTTCTGGTACTACTTCAGGTTGAGTAGTTGTTGTAATCTCTTGTGTTGGTTGAGCTGACTGGATTGTGGTGGTTGGAGCAGGTTGGATTGTGGTTGTCGGCTGAGGCAAAATAAATCCTCCTATCCCTCCACCTCCACCTCCTGTGCGTACGGTTGTTGTAGTGGTTGGATTTTTGCATGTCACATCAACTTCACAACTTCTGTTAACTGTTGTTGAGCCAACTAGACCAGAATTTTCATTTCCTTCTGGCTGAGCTTTGTCAACAGCTGTGACGTTAAAGGTGTAATTTCCATCTGACAAATCATAAATTTCATAGCTTGTTTGGTTTGTGCTGTCTGACAAAATTAACTCGCCAGTTGAATTGTAAACGTAAATGTTATAGTGGTCTAAACCACTTAGATTGTCGCTAGCCACAGGCCAGCTTAGAGTAACATTACCATCTTTGTCGTATGGACTATAACTTACAGTAAGCTTTGACCCACTGGGCCATGTTGGAGGTGTTCTATCAATCATAAACTCTACTGATGGGTCTATACAATGATCTAAATTATCACAAGCTGTTATGGACAAGCTGTATTTTACTCCCTCTTCCAAGCTTGTGATGTTAACTGTGTAATTGTAGAATGGTTTGTTAGAGTTGTCCAAGATGTCGCTGATATCATTAACATCCCAGCACCAGAAGAGTATGCACTCTTTATGGGTTATGTTGAAATAGACTTTTGAATCGTCAACGCCTGAAAGTTCATCCACGACTGAAACATTTATTGGCAACACCGTGGAGTAATAAGCTGGAACTGGTTGGAATATTGTCTTCGTTGGTGGAGTGTTGTCAATTCTTATGTTGACACTAGCACTAACAGTCTTGTCGTTTATCGTTATAATTGTTATCGTTAGTTTTTTAGTTCCTTCAGATATCCCAACAGGAATTCTTATGTCGCCTTTGCATTGATTGCCTTCAGGTGTTAGTGTGTGTTCAGCTGAGAGTCCTGACACGTCTACTGAGCATGATTTGACTGCACTGAACTTGCTTGAGTCTACTGTTGCCACAACATCATAAATCCATTGACCTGCCTCATACCAAACTGAACCATCTATGCCTGTTATTTCTGACACTTTTGCGTTATCTATTCCTATGAAGTCTTCATACTTTGCATAGTCTTTGTTATCCGCAGCATCGTAAGCTACAACCCATAATTCAGCATGAGCTTCGTAGAATGTGTCGTTTACTGTGACGAAGCCTGCACACTTCCTAATGTTGCCATCGTATTCTAACTTACCTTGTAGATAGCCAACTTTGCCTGCATTATCAACAATCTTCACGTAGCAGTAAGGTATTTCGCATACCTCTTTGTACTCAGAAGTAAGGCTATTGTCTCTTAACTCAGCATCTACATAGAAAGTATCGCCGTAGCCAATCCATAGCTTTCCTATGAAGACATCGTATACTGATGGGTTAGTATTGTCAAGGTTGACAAAAGCTCCGTTGTCTAAGAATGCTTTGTTTCCTAAGTGGTCTACTGCTTCCACATCAATGTAATAAGTTCCTTCTTGTAAGCCCCAGCAAGGTGGTGTCCAATTGCCCTCATACAATCCTGTCTCAGGATTGTAAACCAAATCTATTTGATATTTATAAGTGCTTACACAACCTTTATGGATTGTGATGTTTACCTTTTTCACACCAACTTTCTCATCACTAACATTAGCATAAATCTTCACGGTCTTACCACATCGTACAGCACAATCGCTAACCCAAACTTTTATTTCTGGTGGTTTGTTGTCCACGTTATCAATTTCAGATTTCATTTGCTCTTCATTGCCTAAAGCATCTATGCAGTAGTATTCAACTATGTGCTTGCAATCTTCTGGTATCTTGAAAGTTACTTTGTCGCCTTCCACCATAGTGAATTCTGGGGGCTCTGTTTCATCAAGGTAGTATCTGTAGTAGATTTTGACTTGGTCTACTGGATGTGGTTGTTGGTCTGAACAGCTCAAAGTTATTTCTGTGTCGCTTGTTATGTACAAGCAATTTTCTCCGCATGGATATTGTGGTTTACCAACTGTTTTAGTTGTTTCTGGTGGTTTAGTATCAACTACATCAATTTCAACATGATCTTGCTCTTTGTTGCCTAGAGCATCAACACAGTACCAAGTTAATTTGTGGAATGAGTCTTGAGAGTACTTTATGCTCACAAAATTAGAATTTTCTTGCCATTGACCTTCCTGCCATGGGTCATTCCAGTTTTCTTTCCAGTCTATCTTGTAATAGATTTTGACTTTATTAACTGGATGTGGATCTTGATCTGAACATGTTAGATTAATTTCTGTTTGTTGTGTAACATACCAGTCACAAATCTCTTCTGTACATTCAACCTTTGGTTCGCCTATTGTTTTGTCTGAAATTGGCGCCTTGTTGTCAACATAAACACATTGTCTCTTTATTTGCTCAGCCTTATCAACATTATCAACAGAATAATATTCTATCAAGTGACAAGAGTCGTCCTTAATTGTGAATGGTTCAGTGTAGGTTAGCCATGTGCCAGAGCCAACTGCCTCTTCACAAGCTGCTTGGCTTACACAAAAGTCATCGCTAACAAGAGTTACCCTGTAGTATGTTGCCTTTATTCCTGATTTGTGCGGGCCTGTATCTTCAACTGTTAGAGTTATTGGTGTTTGTGAAGTAATCCATTTTGGATAGCCACCATCTGTTGTGATAAGTGGTGTACCGTAGGTCTTAGTGGTAGTTGGTGGTGTTTTATCTACAATGAATGTTTCTAAATCAGTTACTGAATTGCCTAGAGCATCTCTACATGTGATTGTTAGGACATGTATAGATTCTTCTGGGAAGGTTATGTTGAATGGTGGGGTTATTCCTGTTTGACCTTGTCCTTGTTTCTCACCGTCAGTTACTGTATAATCCCAGTCACATGTTACATGATTTACTGGGTGAGGTTCTGGGTCTGTTGCTTCTACATGAATGGTTGTTGAGCCGTCTATGTAGCATTCATCAATCAAACCAATTTTTGCAACTGCAAATTCGGAGCAGCCATCTTTTTCTGCGTAAAATATAATTTTGTCGACAACAATAGGCATCATATAACTTTTACTCCAAATGCCGTTCCCTCCTGTCTGAACACCAACAGGATCTTCACTACCAACTAAGTTTTCATTCAAGTAATAACGGATATGAGCCTTTTCTCCACCATTGCATTCTCCTGCATACAAGCTTCTCAATTCAATATAATCGATTGCATATGCTCTATCAAATGTTATTTCGATTTTCTCTGGGTCGTCTACCTCGTCAATCTCACCTGGGTATACGCCTAAACCTCTCGTACCTCTGTGAGTTAAGTTTCCTAGACCACCATTCTTAAAACCTGTTACTGCTCCGTGGCCAGAAAGAATGCTGAGGGTTGATTTACCAAGATTTACAACATTATCTGTTGTAGATAATCCTGTAGTATTATCAACACCTTCAAAATTATCTGTGTGAAGGAAGCTTACTTGGCTTGCTTCTGGTGGACAATTACCATAACTTGATCCTATAATCGTTTTAGTTATAATTGGCGGTTTGGTATCAACAACATCATATTCTGTGTGTAATTGCTCTTTGTTGCCTAGTTCGTCAACACAGTACCATTTAAGTATATGAGCCGAATCTTGGGTCTTTGTTATAGTTACTTGCTCGCTGTTTACTATCGTCCATTCAGGCTCTTGTTGCCCAACAACCCAGTCTTTGTAGTAGATTTTAACATGATTTACCGGATGAGGTTGCTGGTCTGAACAGCTCAAGGTTATTGGGGTTTGCTGTGTTATGAAATAGCATCCATCTGTTGGATTAGGCAAGCCGGAATAGTAGGCTGATTGTTCAGATTGGGTACATTCATGCTTAGGCTCACCTATTGATTTAGTTGAAACCGGTGGTTTGGTGTCGACTATGTCTAGTTCAACATGCTCTTGCTCTTTGTTGCCTAGAGCATCAACACAGTACCAAGTAAGTCTATGGAATGATTCATAATTTGGTAAATCTTCGTAATAGAATTTAATATAATTGCCAACAGTTTCTTCTTTTACAGTTTGCCAATTATCTTCCCAACTCATCTTCCACTCAATCTTATAGTGAATCTTCACATCATCTACTGGATGAGGCTGTTGATCAGAGCAAGAAAGTTCTATTGGTGTTTCGTCCGTCATAAACCAACAATCATTAATTCCGTATTGTAACTTTTCCTCTTCCGTACACTCATATTTTGGAGTTCCTAAGGTCTTCTGAGAAACAGGTGGTGTGTTTTCTACAAATACACATTGAGCTTTTATTTGTTCCCTGTTTCCGAGCAAGTCAACACTGTAATATTCTATCATGTGACATGACTGCTCAGTTTTGTAGAAAGGCCCTGTGTATTCATTCCATCCTTCGCTTTCATAGCTGTGAATAGGTTGACAGTAGGTATTTGGATCAGAACAATAACTATCATCAACAACAGTATTTCTCCAATATATTTTATCTACACCAACAGCGCATATTTCACCTCCGTCTGTTGCAGTCAGTGTTATCGGTGTGCTCGAGTTTATCCACTTCGGATAACCGCCTTGTCCTTCGACTAATGGTTGACCATAAGTCTTTGCAGTTGTTGGTGGTACAGAATCAACATAATCATATTCTACATAAGGTCCTGCCAAATTGCCAAGAATATCAACACACTTGTACTCTAAAGTATGAAGAGAATCTTCAGTAAAGTGGAAAGGTCCGGTGTATGTTATCCAATCTGTGTATTCACCATCATCTACTTTGTATCTGTAATAAATTGTTACGTGGTCCGATGGATGTGGCGAATCATCAACACAGTTCAATGTTATCATCGTATTCTGTGTTATGTACCATTCACCTGTTCCTACTGGTATCTTAGGATCACCTATTTCCTTTGTCAAAATTGGTGGCTTGTTGTCAACGATATCCAACTCGTAATGAGGAGCTTCTTCCTGGCCACAAGCATCAACTGCCCAGTATTTAACCAGATGGTAAGAACCTTTGACGAGATTGATGGTTATATTTTCATTTGGCTCTCCAATTCCTGCTTGATCAGGCGTCTCAAGCGTCCATTCATCTTCTGGATTAACTTTGTACCAAACTAGGTAGTGAATTCTTGTGTTGCCAGCATGCTCTCCTGTTTGTTGTGGGTCAGGATCTTCAGCATGTAAAACTATTTGAGTTCCTGGCTTCACGAATTGGCAACCATCTGTTAGCTGAATTCCTTGCGGCAAGTTTGCTTCATTTATTTCTTCTTGTGTACATTCGTGTGAAATTCCTCCTGCTGAATTTAAAGTTTTGGTTGTTTGTGGTGGTAAAGTGTCTTTGATAAATGAAATATTCTGTCCACACTCAATCATTTTACCCCAATTCTCTACTATATCCTTACCTCTAAGGTTTATGTAATGTGTTCCGTCTGAAAGATTAGTTATATTTACTTCAGCCCCTATTATAGAGCAAATCAAACCATTGAATGTAAAATTGTAAAGTGTATTCATCCAATTTCCAGACCAAGGAGCTGGTATACCAGAACTAAAATTCCAATCGATAAAGTATTCACCCCCCTGTATTGGTGATTCATCATCACAAACTGTTGCATTAAGCCATGGGTTGTTTCCACAAACCAGGTATTCTCTTGGATTAGGAACATTATCAAGGTAGATGTTGTAAGGACATTCTGGAGGTTCTATATCTGTTTCGAAATAAACACATGCACAATTGCCCCAATTGCCTTCTACATCCTTGGCTTTTACGCATACAAAATTCGTACCATCATGGAAGAATCCTATGTTATTTTTATAAACATCTTCTGCTAGTTCATCATAGTTTCCATCTGAAGGAAGCATATCACCAATAACAAGGAATGGGTCATTATCGTCACATCTCCCATAACCAGCAGCACCCACATAATATTTAGCAATCTCTATGTTTGAGCAGTCGTCTTCTGTGTGAGCCGTGAGGTTGAAAATCA
>JAVZHJ010000020.1:0-13683 GCA_038998365.1 Candidatus Aenigmatarchaeota archaeon
AACAAGCAAATCAGGACCTTTTTGTATTGTCATTCTTCCAACAAATGTCACCATAGGATCATAAACTCCAATGCCGAGATGTGATTTAACATCTTTCCATGCATCAACAAAACCGTCAAAATTCCTTGCCCAAATTCCATTTGGCACAACCCTGAGCTTGTCTTCTGGAATTCTGTAAAGTCTTTTCACTTCTTCCCTCATAACATTGGAGCAAACGGTAACTCTTTCTGCTATGTAAGTACCGTACCATTCAAGGTTTGTTATGTCTTTAGCTACACCATCATGAAAATGGTTTCCATCCCTTCCGAATTGGGTTGAGTGAAGAGTGAAAACAACTTTTTTGTTTCTCGCTTTCTTAATTTCATCCAAGGCATTAACAACTTGCCAATCATGTCCGTGAATCACATCAAAAGCACCAGAAACATTTTCTGTTTCAAAGAAGTGGTAAGCCATTGATTTACACATGTTGTTAGTCATTTCATAAAAGAAATTGGAAGAGAAGTTGAAAGGGCAACGATGGTAATGAACACCATCAACTACTTCGTAAACCTTTTGATTTTGGCCTATTCTCGTGAAAACGTGAACTTCATTTCCTTTTCTTTGTAAAGCGGCAGCAAGCTCAGTAACAGCAACGCCCATACCACCAACTGGTATAGAGTGTAAGGACTCCCAGCAAAAGAAACCTATTCTCATAGCAGCACCAATAACTATTTAAATTTTTGTGTTTTTTGCTTATAAATTTATCATTTATTAGAAAAATTTTTTCTATTTTATTTTTACTTCTTTAATCATATCCTCAAAATATTCGGAAAACTTTTTTCCTTGGTCAAACCAATAGTCAATTCCCCAGTAAACGTAGCAACTTGTTTCTGCAATCAAAAGCCATTTTTTAACTTTTGATTTTTGTTCAGGCCTTAGCTCATGGAATTTTTTACTTAATGAGAATATTCTTTTAATCGCTTCAAATCTTTTGCTTCCCATCATCCAAGCTTCATGCCCATCTATCCAAGAAGCGCCGATATCTTTCAATCTTACCTTTTCCTCGATTCCTTCAACATAAAATTTTTCTAAAAACTCACTAACAGTTAAAGAAAAAACTTCTTTTCCAATTTTTTCCTTGAAAAATGGGACAAAGGTTTGAGGGAAAAATTCGTTCATCATTACGTTGCCGTTCTCACCATCGCTTGCAGTAACAAGTAAAGCAGGCTTACTACTAACTTTAGAAAAAATTTTCTTGGCTTCCAAACATCTTGAATATAACATTTCTGGTAAACAACCTGCTTGCTGGTCGATGAAGTAAGTTGGAACCCTGAAAATTATCGTGATTTCTTCATTTCCCGCTTGCAACAAATGTGGCTTACAAAAAATTTCTACAATTTTTTCATAACTCAGGCTTTCATATCCGTGTAGGCTTTGTACTGGCAAGATCATCCACTCGTAATATTCTTTTACACATCTTATCAATTCACTTAAATCTTCTTCCTTTCCAGGCACACCCATTTCAGGGAGCCAAAATCCCTTGATTTTCTTAAGTTCACTTGAACCAAAAATTTTCTTGAAAGTTTCCCTCCACATTTCTATTTGCAACTTCCAATCTTCTTTTGGAGTTGCTGGAAAGTAGCAATGTGAGTAAGAAGTGCCTACAAACTCTATACTCCCATGAAATTCTTTCAAAATTTTTTTGTAAGAATTTATAATTGCACCGACTTTCTCCCCACCAATTTCAATTTCTTCTGAGATTTTTCTTTCATCAAAATCCAAGAGGGATTCTAAAAGAATTCCAGAAAAATCTAGCATGATTTTTGGTTTGAAATCTTCTTTAGCAAGCATTTCCACATACTTTGCAGGATTTTTGTAAGCCCTCAACATTAGCCTAGCATCCCAGCTCTCTCTCGAATCTTTTGAATTCAACATTTTCTCCAAGTTTGAAACTATTTTACCATTGACCCAAACAAGAGGCTGATGCATGTGGAGCCAGGGAATGTAACAAACATCCATAATTTAATTTTGAAAGAACAAATTAATTTAGATGGAGCTTGGGTTTTCTATAAAAAAATCTGGGAAAAAGTTGAGCTTGGATTTCGGGAAGAAAGTTGAATGTAGAGAAAGAAAACTTTCTGAACTTCTAAAAGATAAAGTTATTCTTGATTTAGAAAATGCAAAAAGGCTTTTTGAAAATAAAGGAGATTTAACAGTTTATGAAGTTTTCAACTTGTGGAAGTTTCATGAACCTGCAAAAAAGTTTCTCAAAAAATTTGGTCTTATGATTGATGTAACTTTGCTCAAGCATGGGGTTTTTTCTTTGGAAGAAGAGGGCGAAGCTTTCTGTACCTATGGCCATGCTCATGAAAAAAATTTTGGTGAAGTTTATGTGGCTCTGAAAAATGATTGTTATTTGCTTCTCTCTCACATGAAAACCTTTAACAGTTATTTAATCAAAATTAAGGAAGGTTACTCTTTTTTCATTCACCCATCTTTCATTCATAGACTTATATCAGGAAAAAAAGATTGTGTTGTCTTGAATTTCGTTCCAGAGAAAGCTGGTCATAATTATAATATAGTGAAGAACAAAGGCTTCCCATTCCACATTTTCTATGATAAAAACAAGAATCTTCAATTCAAAGAGAACAAGAAATATCCAGAAGTCGGTCTTGTTTTAATTAAAAAAATCAAGAGGTTTGATGTCTTAAAACTCGCTGAAAAGAAACCAAAAAAATTGAAAGAAATATTGAGCAAACCAAAAGATATTTATAGCCTTACTAAAAATTATTTATGAAGCCTGAAGAAGTTTTTGGTGTGAATGCTGGGAAAGTTTGGAATGCTTTGAAGGCAAAGGGTCCTCTGAGTGTGACAGCCATTGCAAAAGAAACCGGTCTTAAGCAGAATGATGTTTTTGGTGCTTTGGGCTGGCTTGGAAGAGAAGGAAAGATAGAAATCATAGAAGACAAGGGCAAAACTCTTTACAAGCTTGTTTAATCAAATTTTTGGAACTTTAATCAGCTTGTAACCTTTTCCTTTTCCACTTTTAAGATTTATTTTCAGTTCATTTGCTTTTCTTTCCATAGCAATTTCAACTATATCATTTCCAATTCTTTTTCTTCTCAATATTTTCATTCCGTCTAGCAAAGATGGAGAAGCAAATATTGTTTTATTAAAAGCATCAACTTTAAGACCAAGCATATGTTCATCTATGCATCTTATCACGGACGCAAATCCCCAACCTTGGAAGAAGCCTGCTGGTTCGTAACCAATTTCTTTAAGAAGTATTGCGTCGCCATTTTCAGAATTCCAAGCTTCATCTAAAGAACCCAAGCAATTTCTATCAAACATTTTCCACAATATCTTCAAATATTCTAAACCTTTTTCTGGCCTGTCTTGTGCAAACTCTGCACAAGCTACTAATCCTGTGATCCAGCTCCAAACACTGCCGGTATGATATCCTATGGGGTTGAACTCAGGCTCATTCTTAGAAAGGCTTCTCACACCAAAAAGCGAAGTGAATTCTTCACTTTCAATTTTTTCCAAAACCTTTATTGGATTTTTTGAAATTTTGAAAAAAACGGGAAAAATTGAATTTATTGTTTTCTTCTCATCTTTGAATTTCCATTTAATCCTATCAAAATAAAGATCTGTTGAAGGGTTCCAAAAATCTTCTATTTTTTTCTTTATTTCTTCCAAAAAAGAAAAATCAATCAAATCCTCACCCAAGATTTCAGATAATTTTTTTACTGATAACAAACATTCGTACCAAATGGCTTGAACTTCAATTGGTTTACCATCCCTGTCTAAAGTGTCCATCCAAGTTGATCTTTTTTCAGCTTCAAGTAAGTTTTCATCTGTCTTGCTCATGCACCAGCTCAAAGCTTTAAGTATGTTTTTCCTGCTTTCTTTCAAGAATTCTAAATCTCCTGAATTTTGAATGTAATGAGTAAAGGCAATAATCCAAAGTGGAGTAGCATCTATTGAACCGTAAGTTGGTTTTCCATCCAAAGAAATAAAGTTTGGGATTTCACCTTCTCTTGATTGAAATTTCATCAAAGTTGCTAAAGCTTTCTTAGCATCTTCAAAATTTCCATAATCTACAACAGCCGGGATCATCCAACCCAAATCTCTTCCCCAAAACTGAATAAACCAAGGATAGCCAGCAACATAACCAAAACCTGCTTCAGCTTCCACTTTAAGTTTTTCTAGGCCTAAAATGCTTTTCTTGAAAATTTCATCTATTTCTTTAATTCCTGTTTTAAGCTCCGAGCCCAATAAACTTTTTGTTTCTTCTTTTTCAACTTCACTTAAAAAGTTTTTAGTAGAAACTAGGTTAAGTAATGCTTCGGCTTCATTGTTTCCAGAGGAAAAAATTATTGAAATTTCTTCTTTAGAATTTTTCAACTCAACTTCAAAGGAAATCATGCCTGGAACAAAACACCTCTCAAGCTCACCCGGAAAGTGATCCTTATAAATTTCTTGGCCAGAAATTTCAAATGGCTTAGAAAATCCTAAAACAAGAGAACCTTTTTCAGAACTCACCACAAGCATGTTAGTTTCTTTTTTAAGGAAATATTTTCTATCGTGCCAATTCTCTTCTCTTTCCCTTAAGTTTATTCCAGCCTCTAGAAAAATTTTTAAATTTCTTTGATCATTGCTTTCTAAAATCAAATTGCAAACCAATGATTTTGCTTCCTCCACCACAAAAAGCTTCTCTTTGACTTTCATACCATTGAGAGAATAGATGTGAGTAAAGCTTGAATTATCAAAATGGATTTCAACACAATTCTCTGGAGATAGCCATTCCTCGTTGACCCTAAAAGCAAAATAATCCAAAAATTTTCTTGAGCCAGACCAAAAACCTGTCCATTTTGTCCTGAAGCCGGAGTCACAAAATCTGTGGAAAAAAGCCTTTCTGCCGGAAAGCAAATAGCATTTGTTTTTAACTTCTTCTATTTTCATGCAATCTTCCAATGTTAAATTTATAAGGGATATAAAAAATAATTATAACTATGGTCCTAATTACCTTAAACTTCCAGGTTCACCAGCCCATAAGATTAGCTAATTTTCAAGTTGATGGCATCTCCAGAGATCCGAGCTGCTATTTCAACTCTGGTTTGAATAAAATGGTTTTTGAAAAGGTGAGAGATAGGTGCTATTTGCCAACAACAAGCATTTTGCTTGAACTTATAGATAAATTCAAGCATGAGAAAAAGCAGTTCAAGGTGAATTTTGCAATAACTGGAGTTTTTCTTGAACTTTGTGAAAAGTATGGTAAAGATGTGCTTGAGAATTTCAAGCAACTTGTGAAAACAAAAAGAGTTGAAATAATAGGTGAGACTTACCATCACTCCTTATCAAGCCTTTTTGACACAAAAGAAGAATTTGTAGAAGAAGTAAACCTTCATTCTCAAGCGATGAAAGATTTCTTTGGCGTTAAGCCTAGGGTTTTTGTTAATACTGAAATGATATATAACAATGTTATTGGAAGGGTAGTTGAAGATTTGGGCTTCAAGGCAATCTTCACAGAAGGTGCTGAAAGAATTCTTGGTTGGAGATCACCAAATTATGTTTACTTGAGGAAATTCTGCTTTCCTGACGATAGGGACTGGGACCAAAGGATAAGAATTCTTTTGAGGAATTACAGGCTTAGTGATGATATTGGTTATAGATTTTCAGCAATGAATTGGGACCAATGGCCTTTAACTGCTGACAAATTTGCAGCTTGGCTTAACGCTACTAATGGTGAATGCATAAATCTTTTCATGGATTTTGAGACTTTTGGTGAACATCAATGGGCAGAGTCTGGAATTTTTTGGTTCTTGAGAGCTTTGCCTTTTGAAGTCTTGAAGTATGATAGCCTAGAATTTGCAACACCAAGCGAAGTTATTGAAAGGCTTAAACCAATAGGTGAAATAGATGTTTTTGAGTTTTCCACAGTATCCTGGGCTGACATGGAAAGAGATGTTTCTGCTTGGCTCGGAAACAAGATGCAACAAACTTGTTTTGAAGAAATAAAGAATTTGGGCAAAATTTTGAAAGAAGTTGAAGATGGTGAGCTTAAAAAAGTTTGGAAATATTTGCAAACGAGCGATCACTATTACTACATGTGCAACAAGATGTGGGCAGATGGTGATGTTCACAAGTACTTTAGCTGTTTCTCAAGCCCGGAAGAAAGTTTTGCAAATTTCATGAAGATTGTTGCTGATTTGAAAACAAGGGTTTTCACCACTTTACTTTCAGGGGAAAAAGAAATTAAATGAATTTTCTGCTAGCTATTTCTTTCAATTCTTTCAGTCTTTCTAAGCAAATTTTCTTCAAAAATTCCCCTTTATTTTCTGCGTAAAAATAGTCTTGCCAAAGTGCTCTTCCCACCATAAAGCCAGAGCATCCAAATTTAATAGAAATTTCTAATTGCTCTTCAAATTTCTGGAAATCTATTCCTCTGCTCAACAAGACCCAAGGCACTTTGCTTGCTTTTGTTAGTTTTTTGCAATTTGCTTCCACTTTTTCTTCTCCGAGTTTGCCGGGAAATTCTGTTTTGAGAAGATCTATACCAAGCTTTGAAATCTCTTTTGCTGATTGAATTATCAGCTTGCCCTTTTCTTTTTCAAAATCTTTTTCTTTGTAAGGGTAAATAAGAAACTCGCAAACTAAAGGCAAATTTATTTCCCTACATTTTATGGCAACTTCTTCTACAAGCTTTTTTTGTTGTTTTGCTGTTTTTGCTTTTGGGTTGAAATAAATCAAAAGTTTGGCAGCATCCCCTCCCATCTTTTTCACATTTTCTGGACCAAAATTTTTAATTAAAGAAGTTGTCCTACCTTCTTTTGTTTCTTGATAGCCAGATTCTTCAAGAGAAATCAGCAAGCCACATTTGTTTTTTATTGCATTTATGGCAGGCTTTCCAAATATAGGGTCTAGCAAAATTCCTGAAGCTTGAGAAGAAAAAGCTTTTGAGAATTTTAACTTTATTTGCTCCAAAGTTTTTTTCGAAACTTTTTCAGGATTTTTTGGGTTTATTATTTTCTTAATGGATTGTCTATGATCTAAAGCAACTATGTGAAAAAATCCGTTGGCGGAGATTTTTTCCAAGCTCAATCAAATTACCTCTACTTTCATTTTCTTCTCAACCTTTTTGTAAAAAGCATAAACTTCATCTTTGAAAGGCAAACCAGCTGCTCCTTCTCTTGTAACCTTCAAAGCACCACATGCATTTGCAAACTTCACACATTCTTCGATTCTTTCTTTCTGCAAGAACTTGTGTAAAAAGCCGGCAGCGAAAGCATCCCCTGCTCCTATAGTATCAACAACCTTGACAGGAACTGTGGAAACAGAAAAAGCTTTATTGTCCAAGTAAGCTAAAGTCTTATCTTTCCCACTTTTGACTATTATCATTTCACCCTTCATCTTCTTTCTCAAAAATTCTAAAGCTCTTTCGAAGTCGTAATCTGGATGACCAACAATTCTCACAACCTCAACTTTTGTGGTTATCAAAACATCAACATTTTTTAAGATTGGATAAAGTTTCTTAAAGCCAGCTTGAGATTTGCTCCTTCCTGGATCAAAAGAAACAGTTTTCTTCATTTTTTTGGCAAGTTTGGCAGCATAAGCCAGAGCTTCAAGTGTAGTTCCACTCATGTGTAAGTGAGAAGAACTTGCTATTGCCTCTTTTGATATTTCACTTTTATGCAAAGGTTCATTTGCGCCAACCATTTCAAATAACAAAGGTTCACCACTTTTATCTATGACTATCATCGATACGCCTGTGGGTTTTTCAGTTGTTATTTTTACATACTTTGACTCAACACCATAGAATTTTAATTGACTCAGCAAGTATTTGCCATGATCATCAAATCCTATTTTCCCAATCAAAGCAGTTTTCATTCCAAGCTTGGATAAATTGCAAGCAACGTTTGTGGCAGAGCCTCCTATGCTATGCGTAATTGTACCTTTGACAAAAGTCATCTTGTCTGGCTTTGGGAATTCTTCCACGAAAGACCTTGTATCGTAGAGAATATGGCCAATACAAACAGCATCAAACATAATAATTATTTGAAGTTCTTCCTTTTTATTTTTCCTTTGAATTTTTGGTAAGAGAGTTTTAAAGCTTCTATCCCAGACATTGGCTTTCCAGAAAGATAAGTTATCAAAGCCCCACCACCTAAGCTTATGTAAGAAAATTTCTCTTTCTCTATACCAAGCTTTTCTATTGCCAAGCCTGTGTCCCCGCCACCAATCAAGCTGAAAGCTTTTGAGCTTGCTATGGCTTCAAGAATTTCTCTTGTTCCAATCTCAAACCCTTTCTTCTCATAAACTCCAGGTGGCCCCTTCATCACTATGGATCTTGCTTTCCTTATGATCTCAATGTAATTCCTGATGGTTTCGCTTCCTATGTCTAAAATCATTGCATCGCAAGGAAGTTCTTTCACGTTGACTTCTTTCCTTTTTCCATTTTCTTCCACAGCAACATCTTTTGGAATTTCTATTTTCATTTCATATTTCTCTAGAAGCTTTCTTGCTTGGGGTATCAAATCCAAAAATCCTTTTTGCTCGAAGAACTTAAGCGTCGGTTCGCCAAGCTTGTAACCTTTTGCTGTCAAGAGGATTTCGCCAACAGTGCCACAAGTCAAAATTTTTTCCATAAATTCAAGCCTATTTTCAAGAAAATGTTCCATTATATTCAAACAATCATCAGGCTTTGCTCCTCCTAAGATGAAGACATTGCCAGAAGCTTGTAAAACTTTTTCTACAGAACTTAACTCTTTTTCCATGACTTTTCCTGCTATTGTTGGCAAGACTAAAGCAAACCCAACAATGGAAGCATGAGATCGATGAGAAGCAGAAAAAGCATCTTGAACAAAAAAATCAGCAAGTGGAGCTAGAGTTTGAACAAGCTTACTCTTTGCATGCTCTTCTAGGCCTTTTTCTTGAGTTTCTTCATCTAAAAACCTCACATTGTCTAAGAGCAAAGCCTCGCCCTCCTTCAAATTTTTTATTTCATTCAAAGCTCTTTCACCAATAACATCATCAACAAATTTCACTTCTTTTCCTAGATGCTTGCTCAAGAGCTTAGAATGTTGCTCTAGGCTGGTGAAATCTTCATCGCCTTTCCTTCCTTGATGAGCAAGAATCACAACTTTTGCTCTATTTTCAATCAAAAATTGAATTGTTTTTGCATGCTCTCTAATTCTTTCACAATCTTCTATCCTTCTTTCTTCTTTATTGTAAGGGGCATTCAAATCTGCTCTCAAAAGAACAGTTTTTCCTTTTAGTTCAAAATCTTCTAAAGTGAAATAATCTTTCATGAATTCACTTTTCAATTCCTAAGGCTTTGTTGGTTTTTTCTATTGACTTGAACTTATCAGCTTCAATTCCAGTTATAGCTCTAATTGCATCTATTGTTTCAGGAATCACAATTGCTTCTGAATGTACAGCGTGCATCCAATAAAACCTATTTTTCTCTACTGTTATCGATTCGTCCCAAATTGCAACTTCGTACATATCATACCTTGGCCTACAAAGATCTCTGAATCTTTCTATGATCTCAGAAGTTGCAGCATAACCATGAGAAGCTTTCAGCAATATCATCCTTGAGCCTTCTTCAAAAGCTTTCTTGAATTCTTCTGTGCTGGCTTGTTTTTTAATCTTTCCAGTTATCATGTGCAAATGAGCTAAAGTGGAAGGAACTTTCACTGCCATAGTTTTTATGTTTATATGTGGCAAAACAGTTTGCAAATCAGGACCTTGATGGGAAGGAACGTGAGTCTCGGGAACAACAGCATTTATTGGTCCAGATTTTTCATCCCAGGGGTCTGTTGCCCTTCTAACTAAAGCGGCGAAAACTTCTTCTATTCCAAATTTTTGGTCAATCGTGAAAATTGTTCTTGCTAAGGAAGTTGTGTTGCAGCTCACCACTCTGACAGAATTTTTATTTAAAGCCTTTTCATAATTTGCTATTGCCACAAAGCTGACATCAGCAACTTCAGCTTTTTCTCCACCTTGAAAGACCATCTTCACTTTATACTTTTGATACAAAGGCTTATTCTTTTCTCCAATTTTTGCTGGTGTGCAATCGCAAACCAAATCAACTTCTCCAGAAGCAAGCAAATCTTCTAGCAAACCTTTAACATACATTCCTCCTTCAGTCAAAGCTTTCATTCCATCTTGGTTGGAAGCATACAAATCAGTTTTGTATAAAGGCCCGTTAGGCTCAAGCACCGTTCTCAACCAGCTTGTAGGAGCAACATCTGCTATGCCGACAAGCTTCATGTCATCTTGAAGCTTAATTGCATGGGCAACTCTTTTTCCAATTGTGCCTACACCATTAACAACAACTTTTATTGCCATGCTATCACAACTAATTAAATTTGTTTTCTTTTTAGCATAAATTTTTACTGTAAAGTGTAGCCACCGTCTGCAACTATGCATTGGCCAGTTATCAAGCTTGAGTCGTCGCTAGCAAGGAAAACTGCTAAATTTGCTATGTCTATCGGCTTTCCCCATCTCCCTATTGGAATTGCTTTTTTCATCTGCTCGTACATTTCTGTTCCCAGGGCTTGAGTTCCAGGTGTTTCTATTGGTCCAGGAGCTATTGCATTGACATTTATACCAAAAGGAGCTAGCTCTAAGGCCAAAGCTCGGGTGAAGCCAACTATGCCGGCTTTGCTTGCTGAGTAATGAACAAGCTGTTGAAAGCCAACTACAGAGCCGGCTATTGAAGAAATGTTTATTATTTTGCCATATCTTTGTTGAACCATAGCAGAGATAACCGCCTTTGTACAATTGTAAGTTCCCTTCAAGTTGATATTCAAAACCTTGTCCCAGTCTTTCTCTTCCATCTCGACAAAAGGTTTGAAGGGAAATATTCCTGCGTTATTGACAAGAATATCAATTCTCCCAAATTTCTTCAAGACTTCTTGTGCCATTTTCTTTGCATCTTTGTTGCTAGAAATATCAAGCTTCAAAGCTAAAGCTTCTCCTCCCAAGCTTTGAATTTCTTTTGCCACTTCTTTCTCTTTCCCTGTTATGTCTGTAACCACAACTTTCGCTCCTTCTTTTGCAAAAGCTAAAGCAATTTCCCTTCCTATGCCTTGACCTGCTCCAGTAACTATTGCAACTTTGTCTTTCAGCTTCATAATTATTAAATTGAATTTCTATCCAATATAAATTTTCTCTCTATTCAATAGCCCTTGCAAATTCTTCCAAAATTTTTTCATGATTTTTTGCTTTGACGACGCTTGAAGAAACAAGCACACCAACAGTGCCAAGCTCCAAAGCTTTTTTGACATCCAAGCCAGAAGAAATTCCTGCTCCACACAAAACTTTCACTTTCGGCTCAAGCTTTCCTATAACTTCAACAAACTCTTTCACGCTATCAGGCTTAACTCTAGAAATTGCCCTGCCTGTGCCAATCAAAAAAGGATCTTCATAAGCCAAAAAATCTGGTTTAAATTTTGCTATTCTTTTCCCTTCTTCCAAGCTTCCAGCACAGCAAACTGTTGTTAGCTTAAACTTTCTTGCAATTTTTACGCAACTTTCAATTTCTTTCAAGCTGAGCTTTCTTTCAGAATGGTTTATGATGACACCTTTTGTACCCGCTTCTTTCAAAGCTTTAGCGCTCATGTGACCAGTGAAAGCTCCTTCTTCTATTGCATCCATATGTTGAGCAAAAGTTTCTATTTTGAGGTTAGCTATTTCCTTGATATCAACAAACTGAGGAGCAACTGCTATTCTAAGCTTGTATTTTCTTGCTATTTTTTCGCAAGTTTTTGCAAGCTCAAAAGCTTTTTTTCCAGCAACATAACACTTGAAATTGACTAAAATTAAAGGTAACTCCATAATTCTATTTTAGCGCAAGAAAAAATAAGATGTTTTTAAACTTCTCATAATTTCTGGAAACTTTTCCGAAAATTTTTTATTCTCTTCAATTTCTTCTTCACAGCTTTCTTCAAAGTGGTATATTTTTCTTCCACTTTTCACGCTTATTTCTTTCCCACTTCTTTCACAAATTACACCTTTGATTATTCGTGGGGAATAATGCTCTTCACCTAGAATGCCTAGTTGTATAAAAAACTCTCCAAATATATCAAGAAAATTTTCTCTTTTAGCATCTTCATTCAACACATAATGCAGTCTAAAGATCTTTCCATCCCTTTTGTAAAAAACTCTTTGTGTGCGTAAATCGAAATCTGGAGAAGAAAATGTTATTACAGAATATTTTTCTAGTTCAATTTCTTCTACCATCTTTTCTTTGCTCCGATCGCAAGAGAAATTTCTTCCAAACTCATGAATTTTGTTTTTAGTTTTGAAGCATCTGCTTCTTTAATCTTCTTTAATTCTTTGCCCTTGAATTCTTCTGGCAAGCCGATGAAAACTTTAAGGTTCTTGTAAGCTTTCCTCCCTTTTGCTTTGTGCCATGGTAGCATGCCACGAACTGTTCTTCTGAAAATTCCATCTGGTGTTTTTGGAAAGAATGGCCCGTGTTTAACATCACCACGCCAAATTTTCTCCAAATATCTCTTTTGAATGTACTTTGGGTTTCCTGAAACCACAGCTTTCTCACAATTCACAACAAAAACCTTCTCTCCATTCAACAAATCTTTTGCTATCCTTGAGCAAATTCTTCCCAAGATTTGATTTTCAGCATCGTAAATTATCATAATCTACACCAAAATTTTAACTCCACTTCCTTTTGGATTTTCTTTCAGCAATTCTTCTATTTTCATTGTTTTACCACCAGCCTTTTTTATCTTCTCTTCTGCTTTTGGCGAGAATCTCCAAGCAGCAACTTTAACAGGCTTTGTTATCTCACCATTACCCAAAACCACACCTGGCACGATTACAATTTCATTCTCTTTAGCATGTCTATTAATTTCATAAACATTAACTTCAACTTTTTTCCTTCTGGGTTTTTCTAGCTTTTCGGCTACAGCTTTCCAAATAGGAGCTTTTAGCTCTTTGGATTTTTGCTTGAGCTCTTCTATTAGCTGCTTCAAGTACGGATTTGTTGGACCTGTTGGCTTCATTTTATCACTCTCTTAATTTTGGATTAATAGTTTTTAAGCTTTTTCGACTCTTATTTTTTCACCATCTTTGACTTTCTTCAGAATTTCCACAAAATTTTTACTTGTTATCTTTCCAAAAACATTAACTGGTGAATAAGCTCTTGGTTTTTCAGTTTTTGACACAGGCGTCTTTCCGAAAAAAATGCAAAAACAAGAGCCTTCAATCCAATAAGCTAAATCACCAATTTCAACATCTTGTTGGGAATTTTCTTTTTCAAGCTTGACTGGAATTTCGAAGTAGATTTCTTCACCCCATAAATTGGCTTTCCCTTCAATTGGCAAGGCTTGAATTATGGCTTCGGCTGTTTTTGGATTTTTCCTTTCTTCAATTTCTGCTCCTAAGTTTCCGTGCTGGGTTTTGATTAAAATCTTCATAAATTTGTGATAAATTTTAGAATTTAATATCTTTTAAAAAACTAGTTTAACAGAAGATTGTTTATAACTCTAATAACTATAACTCAATATTAAATTGTTAGAAGTATCGTAAAGGAATAAAGTATCGTGGTCGTTATTCCAAATTGGACTACCACTCTTCCAATAAAGTTTATCATTCGTATTAGTACCTGAACCTGTATAAAGAGTAAAACTAGCTAAAGGATTTAAAGTAAATGTTGGAAAAGTGTAAACATGATTT
>JAVZHJ010000021.1:0-12969 GCA_038998365.1 Candidatus Aenigmatarchaeota archaeon
AGTGGAATAGCAAAATTTGTGGCAGTTCCTGGACCGGCTAGGCTTATTATAAAAGCAAAGGGCTACAAAACTTATGATCAAGAAATTGAAGTGCCTGGAGTAATAGTTGATGTAGCTAAGTATCCCTATACATCACCACACTCGCATCATCAATATGAAGTTTTACTCGAGCCCGGGGAATCTCTTGGCTGTACTGTTATCGCTGACAAACAAACTATTGGTTGTGGGGATTTGGTAAATGTAAACGTTGCTTGTTTTGGAAGTTGCCCTACAAGCTATTCCATCGATTGTGGGAATGGCCAAACAACAGAAGCAAAATATTGTAGAGAAGGTTTATGTAGCTTAGCAGGCCAATGTAAATATGATTGTGGTGAAAAATATAAAGTTGGTGATGTTTTCAAGATTACCTCTAATAGCTGTGAAAACACAAGCGTAATTATAGAAAGTGGGAGGGGAATACTTATAACTTCTGTTTCTCCTTATCAAAAAATCTATGTAAATCCTTCTTATGACATTATTTTTACAGTAGTGACCAGCAAAGAAGCTAATTGCAAATTTGAACCTTCATTATTACCATTTGGTGGGCAGCCTCCTACCGGATATTTTGGTAGTTTTAATTCAGCTGACGGAAAGACACACACTTATACATTTTCTCGAGAATTGTTAGAAGCAGATGGCTTTTATTCTTTCACCGTAACTTGTTATGAAAAAACTACAAATCTTCAAGACACAGCAACGATATCTTTCACCATTCAAAAATACATTTATGAATTTATAAAAGACCTTTCCACTCCTGTGAGTATGCCTGTTTGTGTTTATAAGGACAATAATCCTGTATCTGGAATGGTTGTTCTTTTAAACATAGTTGGCTTATCTTCACTTCAGTATCATAATCCTGCTCCTAAAGCTACAGGAAGCGATGGTTGCGCTGCTTTAGATTTCTTAGCACCTAAATACAATGAAGAATTTAACATTTTGGTTTGTTTGGGTGTGCCTAAGGGGGATGGTAAATATTTAGCTCAGCAATGTAAGGAAATTAAATGGAGTTATCCGCCTAGACCACTAATAGTCAACTTTTACTTAAGTAGCAGTGGTGTTGAAACAATTCAAGACTTGAAATACAAAGAGTGTGAGAAAAAAGAATTAAAAATAAAGTTTGATCCGTCTGAACCATTTTTCATTCCAAGTTGTATTGATTATCCTAATTTTAATGCAAGAGTTATTGTTGAAGGAATTTGTAGTATGGGTAATGAAAAATATTTAGAGCCATACGCTTTTGCAGATGTAAGAGGGACAATTGTTAAAAAAGGTGATAAATGTCCTTCTGATGAAGAAAGCTATACTTTTCTTTTCTCTCTATATGGTATAAGAAGTGGAAGTTCTCTTAGCCATTATCTTTCTTCATTATCAACGCCTTGTGAAAAGGGAGATTATCTGATTTGCTTGATAGCAAACGATACTCTTGGTATCTATGGTAATGCAAACATTTCTGCCCCACTACATATTGGTGAATTAGAAAATTGTAAAATCTCTATGGAAGCTAGCTGTCAAAATTCCGGATCCACATGGGAAGGGACTTCATTATATAGAGCGAACGTAGATGTTAAAGTAAAAGTAGAAAATTGTGTTAATAGTTATAGTTTATTGGTAAGAGAATCTTCACCACACCTTGCATGCTGCCCACTTCTTGATTATTGTGGATGGGATTACCAAGGCACAATTCGCCAGATTTATGATTTAGATGCTTATGAATATATTACACTTCCTGGGAC
The DNA here is from genome assembly GCA_038998365.1 of Candidatus Aenigmatarchaeota archaeon. Taxonomy (GTDB): domain Archaea; phylum Aenigmatarchaeota; class Aenigmatarchaeia; order CG10238-14; family SCSR01; genus JAVZGQ01. The sequence continues at coordinate 1,773 of JAVZHJ010000021.1, forward strand.
TTCAACAGAAGAATTTAGTTGTAGTAGTAGCTGGGGTATGGGGGAGGAAGGTTACACACTCCACTTACATGCAAACTCAGCAGAAAGAGAATACAAAACCTCTCTTTCACTCAACTGCACTGAAAGTGATAGTGGAGAAGCTTTGATATCTCCTTAACATTTAACCTTGAATTTCAGGACCATATGAACTTGTTCGTAAGAATTGCTTGTGGAGTTCCATATAGTTATGTTATATCTCTGATCTATTACCATCACCTCATTTTTATCTGAATAATAGTATAACAAAACGCTATCAGGGTCTGTCGTATCAGAAAAGACCATTTCTCCACAATTGTCTTTCACATATTTTTCCGCTACTTCATATATCTTAAACCTATATGGAATAAGTCTGACAGAAATATTTGGAATTATTTCAACCTTATAATTTGTTCCTTTCAAAGTTAGTAAGTCCTTACTGGAAACATTCACGTTTGCTTTATCTATAGTTACTTTTATATCAATTGAGTCGCCTGTTGCTGCTTTAATGTATTCGTCTAAATAATAGCCTGTTGCTTTTGCTGTTTCCGAAAGCCAGTCTGGAATGTAATAATTGTTACCTTCTCGCCAATATGGTAAACCATCTTTTGTGGGAACATTTGAAGGAATTGAATTGTAGCCACCTTTCTGCCCAAGCTCATAAGAAGCTTTATCAAAAGAATATTCTATTGCATAGGGTAACCCAATCTTTATCTGTTCCATTTTGTTTATTGCTTTCAAAATCTCTCTTTCTGCTGTCATCAATTGAAATTCTACTGTTTTTCCAATCAACAAATGCCAATATGTGCCCCAAACTAACAGAATCGCTATCGCTGCAACCAACACAAACTCAACTATCCCTTTCATCTATCATACACCAACACATATTTTTCAACCAAGGATTTTGAATTATAAGGAACAAAAATGTAAGCCTCTGCTACAACTTCCTTCGGATCGCAACCATCCGATTTCAAAAGCACATTTGTTGAATTCAACAATTTATAACATTTGGAAAGGCTTGTTATGTTTATCTTTTCTTTTAAGAATTCTTTCGCTTTTTCATCACCGCTATATTTTATTGACCATTCTGAAAATATTCTGTAAGCTTCTTGATTTTGATATGGTAATCTGAGAAGAGATAAAATTGCCGTTTCACCCTCGTTGAAATCATATTGAATTTTAAGGTTTATGGTCAAGTGATACTTGAAAAGGAAAACAGGTATTGTAAAGAATAATGAAATGGTAGTTCCTGCTATTATGGCTATCAAAAGTATGGTGAAAATTCCTATTCCTTTTCTCATACGAATTCAACAACTCCTACTATTATTCTGCCTAAATGAAGCTCTCCATTATCATATCTTATTAGTATAGGCAAACCACGAAAAACCATCGGATTTGTGTTGAAAATAGCAACAAATCCTGAAGGTATGGTATTGGCCACACACTTTGCTATATCATGAGGTTGCCAAAGGGATGCAATTGTACCACCAATTGTTCCACCCAAAACATAACCCAAAAAAAATCTAAAAGTTTTACCCCAAATATCATCATCTATATTATCAAAAAGACATTGACCAAACTTAACTATGCTTAAAGCTTGTGTTGAAGTTGGGCCAGTTTTTACAAAAAACCAAGAATCACAACTCACTTCCGAATTTCCTTGTGGTTGACATTTCTCTAAGTCAATAATTTTAATTACAATGAGCGAATTTGGGTATGCCACATCTAGCTTTCTTGGGTCTAATTTATCCAACTTCTTAGCATCCAATACACCTCTTTGAATCACTCCATCCTTAACGTAAGTCAAATTTTCATGAGAAATCAAAACATTGGCAAGATTTATTGAATTCCTTTCTACAGTTACTTCGTTGACAAAAAGATGGACTTCCAAATACCTGGATAGGAAAATATAAGCAAGTAGTGCTATGATTCCTATAGCAAATAATGATGCGACTATTGAAAATGTAGTTAGGGTTAAACCTTTACTTTGCTTCAAACTCATATTTGCTTTCACCTTCCAAAAATTCTTTATTTATAGTGAAAGAATTAACATCCTTATAACTTTCATCTGGTAAAGGTATGGCAAATGGCTCTATGCCATGAGATTTTTCAGCATATGGAACATTATATTTTGGTTTTACTATTATAGTCCTTACCTTAATGTCAACATCATACTTAACTCTTTCTATTGTGTGGTTTATTTGAATTTTATATGGAGCAGCACCAGAAATTGTTATCAAGCCAGAAAGTTGGCGTGCTACAGATTCACCAGAAGTTAAAGAAATTGCTTGTGCTATCAATTCTAGCAACTTTGGTATCATAGCTGCTACAACTACAAAGGTCAAAAACATTATGAAAACAATGCCAAGAAAATCTACTCCTGCCATTTGATCACTTAATCACACTTTTACATTCTTCCATGCTTGCTGGCCTAACTATATCGTATTTCTCACAGTCTTTTGGTGGAACATCATTCCAGTCTCCAGGATCTTTTTGTTCAGCTAGCCACCTCATGCAGTAATTCACAAGCTTGTTGCTACAGCTGAACTTGTTTGCTTCTTCTTTCTGGGTGACAAGCCAATTCCAAAAAATTGCTATCAAACAAGTTATTCCTATCAATATGCTGAAAACAATAAAGAGAAAGTGCCAGTTGACATCTCCTTCCATAAATTATATTTATCTACTTAACTTAATGTTTCTACATATGTTGCCTTATCTCCCAAAATACCTGCATATGTAAAAATAGAATATTTCCCATCTTTTACTTCTAGTTCTTCATAGCACTTATATTCACCGTAACACATTGTGGGTATTTGCTTACCAAGGCTCTCTGGTCCATAAACAAATATACAGTTTTCTTGATGGGTCTCCCAAATATTCTGTACGATACCAATAGTAGTAAACCATTTTAATATTTTTACTATATGAGCCAAAAAATCTTCTTCATAAGAAGATAGTTTTGGACTACCTATTTCTGCAAAATGATTTTGAGAAATAATTTCAGGCTTGGTGAGAGTAATCTTGACTGGATATCTTTTTGCTTGTTGCCCACAGATTGTCATACTCTGGTCATCAGTATAGCCTGTATTTGTTGAACATTTATTTTGTTCTCCTGGTATAAAACATTGCATAGGTGAATTTGGCACAGGATTCTGGCTACTAGGTAGACCTTGTTGATTTGAAATACAAACCCCATTACACCATGCACACCCAGCATCAAGACAAGCTTTACAAGAATAGCATTCATTACATTTATTTGGATCACATGTGTAGGTTAAAAGCACTTCTTCTGGCGAACAAAAATTTGAACAAAATACTTTTATTGTTTTATCTGGATTGTTTGGATCTGGCTCATCCCAATCTAATCTTTTTACATTCAAGCTTTTACAGCCTTCTGTACACCTGTAATAAGAGCACAGTATAGCTTTAACTATATTTGGTCTTTTTATCATACCCCACTCTTCTAATAAACTTGAAATGCTTCCCCATGTCTTAAGAGCTAAACTTGAGAAGAAAAGCAAAAGCAATACACCAATAATAGCTACAATTATCCACTTAACCGGCATAATTAATTATTAACTTTTCTTAAAAATAAGCTTATTTTTCAAACAAGCTTTTAATGTTAGCTATGGCAGATTTAGCAAAGGCTTGAAAAAATTTGTAGAGCTTGTCCCTAAACAAAAAAATAATGAGCACAAGTGCTATAACTGTTATTATACCAAAAATTATGGCTTCTATCGGTAAATCACCTTTCCTACTTTTCATCCCACACCACCTAATATCGTGCTCACTATAATTTCTTTGGCAAAAATAACAAATAAAACTAGTATGAAAAATAAAACTATAAGTAGGATGAGAAACCAGAGTGACTGCGATATTCCTTTCACATCGACACCTGTGTTAAGTTAAAGAATACTGTCATGAACAGATACATCAATATGTTTATGCTTATATAAATTATTAATGCTGTGAACAATATTTTGCCGATTTCTCCCATCTTTCCTATTTCATCATCTCCATACTTGATTGACCCAAGAAAGTAAGTAATTGTAATAACAATTTCTATCAAATATGTGCCAACTATAATTTGAAAATAGTGAAATGGGACTTGCTTGCCAATCTGGAATAAAAATTGAAATCCTGTGAGAGCGGCGGTACCAACTCCTCCTCTACCAAAAAATTTTTGTAGTTCCTCTAGAGAGCCGCCAAAAAATGAGAATGTGTAAAGAACAAAAGCCATTAGTGAAACCACTATACCTAATATAACTGGGGCAAAAACCATGGCTTGAAGACTCATCTCAGAAGTTACATCTGAGAGGATTTCATCTGTTGAATTTTTAACCTCTTCTGCTTCTTTCAAATACGTTGAAATTGAGTTGATGGCGCTAGAGAGATAAGAAACGCCTTTATCTGCTATGTCTGTAATTGTTTTCATCACAGCACTTAGTATCCTTGAAGGGTATTTAATTACTGAATTTAAAACAGCTGCTTTAAATGTTTTCCCAAATTTTATGTTGGAAGAAACATCATCAAAAAAGTTGACTATTTTTGTCTCTCTTATTTTTGGTTTTACTTCATCTAAAATCATTTCTATAGGTTTTCCAGATCTGCTTTCTGATGCTAGTTGAAAAAGGGCTATCGGGAGCTCTGTCTCTATTTTCATTATCTCTTGATTTTTCTCTTTGTTAAAATAAGAGAGGATAAAACAATAAGAGGAAATTGAAAGTGCTGTTATCACTATAACAAAAAGTGACAAAAAAAATTGTTCTTCTGAAAAAATTGAAGTTATAGAAATCAATTGATAAGACAGAAAGAAAATTAGGGGAAGAGAAATCAATGTTATTATTAAAGACATTATCTTTCTTTGTTTTCTGTAAGATTCTAAATTCTTCAGTTCAATTTGATGATAAGAGTATGGTTTAGCATAGAAGTATTGCCTAAGGAATAAAAACAAAGATGCTGGAAGAATTAAATTATAGAAAAAAGCAAAAAGTTCTGGCTGTGAAATTTCTGGCATAAATATTATTACCATTGGAATGAAAACGAGAGTCAACATTGGCAAAAGAAGACCAAAAGCATAAAGAATTTTCAATGGATTTCTCATGTTTCGAGCATATTTTTTCATTCTTTCTTTTGTTCCATAAAGCATTGTGGAAATAGCTTCATTAATGCTTTTTTCAGCTGCCGATGGTGTTTGACCTATACTGCTCTTTATTAAAGAAATAGCATCAACAAATTCTTGACTTTCATTTTTCCATTTTTTTGCCAAATTGTCTAAAGCTTCTGTTGCAGATAAAACATTTCCTGTTTGTAAGTCCCATGTAGCTTTTTTAAAGTCCATACCCAGAGGACCTGAAAGATTCGAAGCTGTAAAAGATATTGCCCTTTCTAAATTTGGTGTTGTTTTTAAAGAAATTGCCATATAAACTATTGAAAGAGCCATATCAGCAGCGGCATTAGACCTAAAGTAGAGGGAAGAAAAGTGTGTATAGGTGAAGAGATAGTAAAAAATAATCACCGAAAAAATAAAATTCAAAAGAATAATGCCTTGAGAAAGAAGACCAAAAAGAGCAAAGAAGATACTAATAAAAATAAAGAGTAAAGCTGGGACAACAAAAGAAGTTATGAAAGCCCCGTTTGGTGTTATATTGAGATGACAAAAATCTATTTCTTCTTGATATTTTTGTTTTAAACTTTTTGGCATAGGAACATTAACCCTATCAAAAAAATTACACAGCCTTTCATACAAGGATATATTTCTTGGTTTAAAACTTTCTAAAAACTTTTTATATTCAATACTGCTTCTCAAACCTTCTCTCATTTTATCTTCTCCTTAAACCAATTTAGCCATTTTTCATAAATCATCTTTGAGTCTAAAGCCCCAACTTCTTCTCTAACTTGCTCTGAAATCATGTGGAAAGCTTCATTGCTCTCAACGACCAAAGCAGCTTCAAGTATGTCATCTCTATTCAGCTGCTTAGCAAAATCAACCATAGCTTGCTTTATTTTAGCTCTCAACAAGATATTGTCCCAGACAGCATCCCAATTTCCTCTCCACTCTCTTACCCTCTTGGAAATTTCATTCAAAACTTGGCTCTCGCCACTAATTAGGATGTCTGTAGGCTTTAGTCTATCTTCTTTAGCAGAATATTCCATAAGCGTGACAAAGCCCCCCTCATCCAAAGGATCTTGCTTCCAATGTTTTCTCACTTCCGTGAGCTCGGTAACACGCCTAAATCTCCTTAATCCATCTGGAGTCTTAAGCAAATTACAAATTGTGATCACATCCAAAGCCTTGAAGCTTGTTGGTGGTACTTTTAAATCATTCACAACTCTATCATAAACCCCGTAAGCTGATTCTCCGTGAATTGTGCCGGCAACAAGGTTAGCTAGAGCTCCAATTCTCATTGCTTCAAACAAAGCCAATGCTTCCTGACTTCTAACCTCACCTATAATCAACACAGAATCACCAAGTCTTAAAGCAGTTCTCAAAGCTTCTTCTGCTGGCAATTCAGCTTCAACCCTTGTTATAACTGAGCGGGATTTTAATCTTTCTATATTGTAGCCTAAATTCATGAGCTGAACGGCAGGAAGCTCTAAGGTATCTTCAACTAAACAAAGCCTAAATTTTTTCATGACCTCAAGCATTATAGCTCCGAGTAAACTTGTCTTACCAGAACCTCTACCACCAGCAACAAGCAGGCTTCTTCCTCCATCTATTATGAAGCTCATTAGGCCAGCATAAAGTGAATCAAAAAAACCAGCTTTTATGAAAAGCGGGAAAGTCCATGGTTTTTCCCTATGCCTTCTGAAAGCATATCCTAAGCCATAAGGTGATAAAGTTCTTGTTATAGCTGCAACTCTTGCCCTTCCCCCCGGCACAAGCAGCTCAGTGTCCAGCACTGGATTAGCTTCATCTAAAGGTCTACCAGAATAAAGTCTAAATCTTGTGGCCCAAGATTCTGCATCTTCTCTTGTTGGTATCAAGTTTGTTTCACATTCTTCAAATTCAGCATGATTAATGTAAATCGGGGCTGAGCCTATTGGTGAGTTTATGTAAACATCTTGCACGTTTTCATCTGCTAAAAGAATTTCAAGAATACCAAAACCTGCTGTATACCTTGTAAGAATTTCTGCTAATTCTTCTATCTCTTTTGTAGAAAGGCTTATGCCCATACTTTTTGCAACATCTCTTATCAAATCTATACCAATATTCATGAAAACTTCTCTTGTTTTTTCAGGCTCTGTGAATTCTCTTTCTGAAGGTTTGTGAGCAGTCAAATATTGTCTAGCCGCATCAAGAATCGCATATTTTTCCTCGCTTAAAATAAACTCTGGTGGAATCACATGGTAAACATATCTTATCTTACCAGGAACCTTGAAAATTTCAACAGAAGTTTTCCCCACAAAATATTTTTTAATCGATTGGCCATTTTTTGGTGGCATCAGCATATATCTTGTAAGCATGAAATTCGGTTTAATTAGAGGGTGGAAAACTTCCCTATAAAAGCTTCTATCACCAGGCTTGAAAAACAAAAGCTTTGGCTTTGCTAGTTGAATGAGTTTGCAGTCAGAAAGAATTTTTTCCATTGGCAAAAGTACATTTTCCAAGTATTCTTTGTGGCAAGGCTTAAGTTGAGCTGGAGCTTTTTCTTCAGCAAGCTTCTCGTAAGCTATCATTTTCTGAAGTCTTAAGTAAGCTCCTACAGGATCTTTTCTCAAGACTTCTGTAACCAAAAACTGCAAGTCAGTAAGCCTTCTTGGAAAAAGTTTTTCACAAGTTTTTGGACCAAATTTTGTTATCGAAAGTAGCTTGTCTTCATTCAAAATCTTGTTGTAAGCATTTGCTATTTCCCTTAGAAGCTTAACTTGTTCAAAATCATATTCTCTCTCCCTCGTTTCAACCAGAACTACTCTTTCTGCATTTTTAACTTCAAGCAAAACATCAATCACAACTGCCATACAAGCTTCCGAGTCTTCTATACTTGGCTCTATAGCCCAATTCATAGCATTAATTCTAACAGTGTTTTCAACAACTTCATAGTCAACCATACAATTAATTTATCTATTCTACAAAACAAATGTTTATTGATAGTATGCCTGCAAAAGAGGCTGTTGATGTAGCTGCCTTAAGCGGAGAAGTGGTAAGAAGGCTGAATGAATATAGCACTAGAATAAAAAATGTTGAGCTAAGGCTTGAAAGATTAGAAGGTAGGGTAAGTGGTGTGGAAGAAACCGTCTTAAGCCAGCTTAATAGCTTGAAAATTGGCTTAGATAAACTGTCACAAAAAATATCTTCTGTTTCAGATAGGCTAACGAACATAGAAAATGAAATTTTGAGGATAAACAAAGAGTTGGGAAAAACTGCTTTAAAGAGCGATATCAAGAGGATAGAAACTTTCATAGAAGTAGTCAACCCGATAACTTCAAAATTTGTTACAAAGGATGAATTGGAAAGAATTCTTGAAGAAAAGGAGAAATAAATGCATAAATTTGTATTTAAAAAACAGAAATAATATAAAGGGGGAAATATGCCTTTGCCTTTCTTGCAGCAAAAGCCTGAAACTGTGAAAAAAAGCTTGCCAATAGATAGGGTGAAAGAACTTTCTTCAAAAGGGTTTTCAGAAATTGATATAATTGATATCTTGAGGAAAGAAGGTTATTCCCCGGAAGAAATAGATGCTGCTTTAACAGAAACTTTAAAATCTAGTGTTGGTAGTTCTTCAAAAACCGAAGGGCCTATTGAATTGCCAAAATTGGAAGAATTAAAACCAAAAGAAGCTCCTTTAGAAGTCCCAGAAACATCTTTGCCACAAGACTATTCCTATTATACTTCTCCTTATGGTTCTCAACTTCCTGAAGCTTATCCTGTAGAAGACTACATAGAATTTCTAGTAAAAGAAAAAACTGCCCAACTAGATGAAAAATTGAGAGAATTTGTCATAAAATATTCTGAGCTTGAGAAAAGATTTAAAGAAATTCATGAACAGTTGAATGAATTGGCTAAATCTAGAGTAAGTGAAGACAAGCTAATTATTTCAAAACTTGATGAGCTCAAGTCAGTTTTAAGTGATGTGGAAACAAGGTTAGCTGGCCTGGAAAAAGCTTTCAAGGATGCTTTGCCTGCTTTGATTGAAAGCGTGAGGGCTTTGAGTGATGTCGTGCAGAGGATGAAAAAGCTTGTTTAAACTTAAATTTTTCAGAAACCAAATAAAAATTGGGGAGAATGGATAAAATCTTCAATTTTTCAATTGCTTTTTTAATCTTCTTGATAGCATTTTCTTTTCCGGCCTTGGCTCAAAATCCTTTCCTTGACATGATTCAGAGCTTTAGGATTAGCGGTATTTTTGACATTTTTCTTTTCATTTTATTTTTCGTTGTGTTTTATGCGATTTTGATGAAAGCTAAAGTTCTTGGAAACAATGCTGGAGTGAATGGTGTTGTTGCTTTGATAATAGCTTTCTTCCTTTCCCTTTATTCCACTTTCACGGGCTTCAGTCTTATTGAGCCTATGTCTAGGCTTCTAACCCAAGCAAGTGTTATAGGGCTTATGTTTGTCGCAGCTCTTGTGATAGCAAGCGTGTTTTATCCAGACTTGCCAAAAATGCTTGCAGAACACATAAAAGGACCTACAATTCTCTATGTTTTGATTCCTTTAGCTTTAGCTTTGCTCATAACTTCAAGGACAATTTGGGTTTTTTGGGCTGGATATAAGGCTACTCCTGGTCCAGGCAGTGATGTTATGCTACTAGTAGTTGGTTTATTAATTTTCGGTGTTATATTGATTATAGCAGGAATTATTGGTGGTGGGGGTAAGAAATAATGGTTAATCCGTTTGAGTTCATGATATTAAGGCTTCAACAGCTTGGATTTTTCACATTTTTGCTACCTTTTATTTTAATGGCAGCTATTCTTTATGGTTTGCTTAGAAAATCCCAAATTTTTGGACCACCTGAAAAAAATGTTGCTGTAAATGCGGTTGTTGCCATAGTTGCAAGCTTCATGGTGTTGGCGGCTCCTGTCATAGCTGGGATAAATATAGAACAAGAGCTTGCAAAATTCTTCCTTCAGAGTATGATAGCTGTTATTATACTAATGGTTGCTCTTTTGGCAGCTGGGATGTTTTTTGGGCCAGATTTACCTAGTAGAATTCAAGACAAACTTGGCTCTAAGTTTCTTGGAGGTTTTTTGGTTGTTGGTATTCTCCTTGGCTTAACTTTGCTTGTTACAAGCGGCTTAACAAACATTTTCTTCCCTGAGGGATTGGGGGAAATTCCTGAAGATGTTGTGATATCAGTTGCCACGCTTTTGATTTTGGCAATTGTTGTTGTGGTAATAGTGGTTTTTGTTAGTCGTGAAGAGAAGAAGAAGTAATAGTCTCTAGGAATTCTTTTTCTGTGAAATGGAGCAAACCTGGAATTATCAAAACTGCTGGTAGTTTTACTTCAGTTTTCATCAAATCTTTAATTTGCTCGAAGAAAATTTTGGCATCTTTGCTCCCTGCCCTCGAAAAAACAACTATCTTTTCCTCCAAGCTTATAACCCCCTCTCTTCTCATTTCTTCTATATTAAAGAGAATTTCCAATGCTTCTTTAACACTCATAAGCCTATTTTCTTCAGCGTCTATGTCCAAAAGACACAAAGTGTGTAAGCCGTGAGCTTTATTCATTTTTATTGTCTCGTAAATTGATTCTGGAAGTTTACCTTTTGTTTTCTCAGGAAAAGGAATCGTGACGCAAGGGCCAAACTTATAGATATGGAGACCCGTTTCGGCTATAGCTGAAATAATTGAAGAGTTGTGAATCACTTTAGTTTTAATTTCTTTTTTCTTTGCTTCCAAAAGCAAGGCTGAATGTGTGGTGGCAACTAAAGGGTCGCCACCAACCAGAATTGCTATGTCTTGGGCTTTAGCTTCTTCCAAAATTTTATCGGAACTCTCTTCTAAATCTTTTCTCTTTAAGATTTCAATTTTCTTGCCAACAATCTCTTCCAATCTTTTGATATCACCAAACCAAGCTGTTGTGTATAATTCCAAGTAAGCTTTTTCCGCTTTTTTTGCTTCTTCTATTCCTCTCAAGCTTAAATCTTTCTCATCAAACAAGCCTAAGCCTATGAGCACAAGCATAATTCAATAATAGACTGAAAGATATTTATGAAGATTTTATGGGCAGGAAAATCTGTT
>JAVZHJ010000022.1:0-9628 GCA_038998365.1 Candidatus Aenigmatarchaeota archaeon
AATTTTTTCAATTTCTTCTTGAGTGAACGCAGTGTACTCTTTATGAAGAATTGCTCTCAAATCATCCTTATCTTCAGGTAAAAAATTAGCAATGGCAACAATTTGTTTTTCTCTCAACCTTTCTATCGACCTTAATTCTTCCACAAGTTTTTTTATCTTCTCAGCATCAACTTTAACAAATTTTCTGAGTAGGGCTAAAGCTATCTTTTGCTCATATTTCAATTCTCCCTGCTTTTCCCTTTCTTCTAAAATTTCTTTAGCTTCAGCATCTGTTATTTCCTTCTCAGATATAACATTCATTTCATCACCTTCAAATGTTCGGGCCTTGAAATTAACTTTTTCACCTTATTTCCATCTGTTATCTCAACAATATAACTTTTACCCCTCTTCCCTATTATTCTGCCTACCCTACCTTTATACCTTGGGTGGGGCATGCCTTTTTGGGAAGAAGGTTCTTGCTCTATAACCACCCTCTGGCCCATACTGAACTCTTGCAAAAACTTTGTTATTGGAGGCCTGTAAGCAGGTTTTTGTCTCAAAGCTTGTCTTGTCTTTGTCCTAAAGCCGCGGGACTTCTTCATCTTTTCACCTTATGAATTTTTATCACATCTAACTTTATTTTTTTTGGTTTATTAGATATTAATTCTGATATGTTTGGGCTAGTCCTGCCTTCATCACCAGAAATAAGCTCTTTTATATATAGCCCAGACTGAGCTCTGATCTTGAACACGCACTTTTTCTTGTCCAAAATTTTCCATGAAATCTTTTTTACAATTCTTTTTCTAGCTTTATCAGCTCTTCTATGAATCACCCTTAATGGAGTTTTTTGCAAAATAACTTGACCTTCAAGTTTCTTCAACTCTTTCAATTTCTTCCTGTCAATTTCTTCTTCAAACTCAACTTCAGCAAGATAAGTCTTATCAGATTTTTCACTCTTGAGCCTGACAACAAGATTTTTATCAACAAGCTTCAAGAGTTTAACTTTAACTTTTTTCGATTTGTTTATTTCTTTTTCCATTCCTTTCAAGTTTATCTTTCTTTTCAAGGGCTTTACAAGCTCGATCACAAAAGGCCTGTAATCTAAGCATCTTGCATCTATATCTTCGCGGCCAGAAGCATGGAAAGCAGATTTTTTTGCTTTTGTAGCTTTCAGCAAAGGCTTTTCAATTATCTCTTGAACAGAAGTAGAGTAAAGCTTTCCAGTGCCTTTGCATTCCATGCAACCTTTGCCTTTGCACTTCGGACAAACCCATTTTGATTGCGGTATGTTTCTAACAAGCTTCTTGTACTTTCCATAAACAAACAAGCTTCTTATCTCTTTCTTGATCTTGCCGGTCTTCAAGTTGACTATTATCGTGACATCAGGATTTTCAAGAGAAAAAGTCTTGCCAGTTAGCTTTTCTAACCTCTTTCCCAATTCCCTGTTAATTTCCGATTTAATCAATTCAGAAAACTCTATACCTATTTTTTCTTGAATTTTCTCCTCTTCATTCTGCATTTCATCCCTTGGAACAGAACCAATCAAAAAAGTCTCAAATTCTATTCCTTTCAATTCTTCAGCAATTTTTCTTGCAACTTCATCAATTTCTTTATCAAAAAAATTTTGGCAAATTTTACAGCTTTTTGGCTCTTTAATTTCCAGCTTTAAATTTCTGAATTTGATGCCATAGAAATTACTCAAATCAACTTCAACTTTTTCACCCGAATCTATTAAAAAGGCTATATAATTTCTTAAAATTCTCCCCCTTTCTTTGTTCGAGAAGCCTGAAAGAAGCTCAGCAAAAAATCTGCCTAAGCAATTGTCACATACGAAGCCATCTTTCAAGATTTCTATCACTTTTTCTTCAACTTTCATACTTCTCTAAGAAATAGATTTAAATTTCATTAATAAATTCACTTAGTTCCATGACTTTTATTTTGGAATTTTTGGCAGCTTCTTTCAACTGAACAAAGCACAAAGGACAACTTGTCACCAAAATTTGAGCTTTCGTCTCTTCAGCTTGTTTTACTCTTTCTCTTGCCATTTCTTCAGCAAGCTCAGGATAGTTTGCTCTTACTCCTCCTCCCCCACCACAACAAAGAGCTTGTTCTCTTGCCATTTCCATCTCCAAAAGCTTTGCTTTGCTTGAAGCTATTATCTTCCTAGGTTCTTCATAAATTCCAGAATATCTTCCAAGATGGCAAGGATCATGAAAAGTGACTTTTACCCCCCTTCTTTTAAGCCTAAGTTTTCCGTCATCGATAGCTTTTGAAATCGTTTGTGTTATATGCTCAACTTCTAAATTCCACTCTTTCAAAAGCTTTGGATACTCTTGAGAAAAAGTTCTAAAGCATGCTGGGCAAGGAGTTATAATCTTTTTGACAGAATGTTCTTTAAAAACCTTGAAATTTTTTTCAGCAAGCTTCTTGGCTTCTTGAGGATAGCCTGCCGCTAGAACAGGCGAACCACAGCAAGCTTCTAATTCTTTCAGCTCAATGAAATCAATTCCAATCTTCCTCAAAATTTTCTTATATTTTTCATTTTGCTCTTTAGTCACGAACTTCATCATACAGCCAGGGTAATACAAGATATTGCCAAACAATTTTAACAGAGCCATCAAAACCATCCCAGCAGAAAAGCCAAACCCAATATTAGCAAGACAAGTCCAGCTATGAGTCTCATGTGTCTTCTTAGCTTAAGCCTAGTCTTTTCAGCTTTTTCTATCTTTACAAAACCAAAGTAAAAAACAACTGTCAAGCAAACTAAAGGCAAGATGAAGAAAATGTTGTATACGAAGATGTAAAAAGCAGCTTCTATTCCAGTCTTTGAGCTTATCATGGCTAAGTAAGCTAATGGAAAAGCCCCAGCACAAGGTATCTCAACAAGTGCAACCAAAAAACCTAGGATAAGAGTTGATGGTATTGTAGCTTTTTTAATGAAACTTTCTATTTTCGGCTTTGCAGATTTAGGTATTTCTAATGATAACCACTTACCATAAAAGAAGAAGTCTTTCATCTCAAGCAAACTTGCCAATATCAATATCGCCCCAATAGCAATCTTTACAATTCTGCTATATCCTATCAAGAAGAGCAAGTTCAAAAAGCCGTACATGAACAAGAAATAAACCATGAAAACCATAAAAGAATAAATCAAGCCCAATACCAAACATTTTTTTCTTGAGCCAATTGCTAGAAGGTAAGCCACAAGGAAAAAAAGAACAGAAAGAGCACAAGGATTTAAAGCTCCATCTATTAGGCCCAAAATCATTCCTACCAAAGGAAGAGGCAATTGTTCAATCGGAAAAGGAATCATGGCTTCACCTTTAAACAATTTTCATAAAATTCTTTTAGCTCCATCTCATTTTGTTCACCAACATAAGTTTTATTGTCATACAAACAAACTTTTGTTGGAGTGAAAATTCCAGCAGGGGCATTTTGATAGTTTGAATTTTTATGGTAAACTATATAGTCTTTGTAATCTTCAATCAAGCTTTTGCATTTAGCATCACCAGCATCAATCATGTAGAATTTTTCTGAGATGTTCAGGCTTATCATCCTCTTCACATCATTTTTGCAATGGGGACAATCTTGAAGGTAAACGAAAAGAACATCGTAGCCTTCCAAAGGCTTACCACAATCATTCCTGTAAGAGTTTGTGGGAAGAAGGAAAAAGTAGCTTATAGCAGCAATTCCTGCAATCAAAACAATTGGAATCAAAATGCTTAATTTCACTTTCACTCTCTCACCTTAGCAGCAATACAATTCTTTTGGTATTTCACCTTCTTTCATTTCACCGAAAGGATTCCCAATTTTTTTAACATTTTCTATCATTTTCTTGTTTGCTTTTGTTTCCAACTTTTTCTTCACAACTTTTTCCCTAACTTTCTTCATAAGCTCAGCCACATCTATTTCAAGTGGGCAATTCTGCTTGCATGCTTTGCAAGTGGTGCAATAGTAAAGACCTCTATCAAAAGCTGCTTTAAGCCCATCCATGAAAGCTGTTTTAGCTAAGCCTATTCCAGCAAGGTAATGTAAGCCATAATTATCAAAAATTTGTCTGTAAACTGGACAAAAGTAAAGACAGGCGCCGCAGTTTATACAATATAGAGCTTCTTCCAAACCTTCTTCCAAAGCCTTCAACCTTCCATTATCCAAAAGTATGAGGTAAACTTCTTTCGCCCCGTGCATTCCTTGCACCACTTCTTTTTGAATGTCTGCTGTTTTGCTTGGAGAGGAAATTAAGCTTATGTAAGAAGGCCACTTTGCTCCAGTGCCCCAAATGGCAGAAGCCCTACAAATCAACATAGCATCTTCAACAGAAGGCACGATTTTTTCAATACCAGCAACAATCACATGTTTCTCCGGCAATCTAGTTATCAAACTTATGTTTCCTTCATTTTCAAGTATTGCTATGTTGCCGTCTGCAGAAATCGCGTTTGCTCCTGTTAATCCAAAATTTGCTTTCAAAATTTTTTCCCTCAAGTAATTTTTCACCCATTCTGTGATTTTTTCGGCTTTCGGCTCAACTTTTTCACCAAATTTTCTCTCTATAGCTTCAACAATTTTTTCAATCGATAAATGAATTGCCGGAGTTACAGGATGCGTTTCTCTTTCTTCACAAATCTCAACAAGAAAATCCCCACAATCGGTTTCAACAACTTCATTTCTACCCTTTAGCTTTTCAACAATCTCGATTTCATTCAAAACATTGGACTTAGCCTTAACCACAAGCTCACCTTTTGGAATTATTTTTTGTATTATTTTTCTGGCTTCTTTAGCATCTTTTGCTTCAAAGACTTTTATTCCTTGAGATTCCAAATTTTTCATAGCTTCCCCTTTCAACTTTTCAAGGTTTTTTATAGAATATTCTTTTATCTCTCTCAGCCTCTTCTTCAATTCTTTTTCATTCACAGTTTTAACAGCAACACTAAAGTTTTCAACATAATTTTTAAAACTTCCTCTAAATCCTTTCTTAGCTTGAGCTATTCTTTCAGATACCAAAATTTCTTTCAAATTCATAAAAATTATGAGTAAGAAACCATATTTAAATTTAAGTTTCAAAATTTGAAACCTTTTTAAAACTGCTTTTAATTAATTAATTATGGAAATTTTTAAAAGGAGGAACATAATACCTGTGATATTGCTTTCAGGCTTCATCTTTGCAGTCTCTTTTAGCACACTTTATGCACAAACCCACATAATTGAAGGAACTGCTTGCAGCTGCACTTTACCAATACCAGTTCTAATCCCAACTTTTGCTTCCTTAGGTCTTTTGATAGGTTCAACCCTATATTACTTCATGTCACCTAAAATTGAAGAAAACAAAGAAAAACAAATTCAAGCTCTTTTCTCACTAGTTGAAATTTTAAGCCCAGAAGAAAGGGAAATAGTGAAAAAGCTGATTGAAAACAAAGGGGAAATTTTACAAAGCAAGCTATCACAATCTTTTGGCAAAGTGAAGACATTCAGAGTTCTTGAAAATTTGAAAAGAAGAGGGGTAATAGAGAAAGAACCTTATGGCAAGACCAACATGATAAAACTGAATGAAAAATTGAGAAGCATCTTATGATCTTCTATCAAGCTCATTGTGGCAAATGACTATGACATGAGAAGCCAAATAAATTATTTTTCCAACAGAAACTTTTTCTGCCCCAATTCTTTCAAGCAAGCTTTCGGTCTTCTTCGGCAATCCTTTGTGATCACCTAGAACAAAACAAAAATTTTCTTTGAAATCAAATTCCCTTATATCTTTTCCTTTCGGATGTAGATAGATTAACTGGCTCTTTTTTGCTTTTTCTCTGATCAATTCTTCAAAACTTTTCTTTGCAACAATTATACCATCAGCAACCCTTTTCTCTTCACCTTTCTTAAGGCCTAAGCCAACATTAAGTGCTTTGTTTATCCAAGCACCAATATTTCTTTCATCCGGCGTAACACGCTTAAGCTCATCACCAAAAAAACTTACCAGCTTTGGAGGATCTTTCGGTCCTTCCAGAACAGCGTGAAAACAAACATCTTTCCTTATTGCTTCCGAAATGAAAAAAGCATTGGAGATGCAGCGGCAAACCAAATCAATTCTTCCAGAACCGGCTAAATCATTCAAATTGAAAGGCGTAGTGAAGGCTTTTGATGCCTTGAGAATAAACTCTCTCATATTTTAAGCCCAAATTGCTTCATGAGCTTGCCTAAAGCCCCTCTTTCAAGGCCAGCTTTACCACCAAGCATTTTCATGAGCTTTTTCATTTGTTCATATTGTTGCAAAAGCTCTCTAACTTCACTTTCTGGTCTTCCGCTCCCTTTAGCAATTCTCCTTATCCTCGAAGCGTTTATTATTTCAGGATTTTCCCTCTCTTCTTTTGTCATGGATTGAATTATATGCTTGTAGTGTTTCATCTTCTCTTCTTGTTTTTCTAAAACATCTTCAGGAACTTTCATCCCCAAGCCAGGAATCATACCAACAACTTTACCAAGAGGACCCATCTTGCCCATAGCTTCTATCTGTTCCATAAAATCTTGCAAAGTGAATTTTCCTTCAACAATCTTCTCAACTTTCTCAGGCTTTATCTCGGCTTCTTTAGCCTTTTCGAGCAAAGTTTGCAAGTCACCCAGACCTAACAAACGAGAAACAAACCTCTGAGGATCATAAACTTCAAAATCTTCTACATGCTCACCAGTACCCAAAAACTTGACTTTTGCTTTTGTTGCCGAGCAAGCCGCTAGAGCACCGCCAGCCTTAGCAGTCCCATCCATTTTGGTTATGAAAACTCCTGTTATCCCAACAAGCTTGTGGAATTCTTCTGATTGCTTCTTTGCAACTTTTCCCAAGTCAGCTGGTATTGTTAACAAAACTTCGTCCGGCTTTATAATTTCTCCCAACTTCTTCAACTCATCGGCAAGCTCTTTGTCCAAAGCATTCCTTCCAGCAGTGTCAAAGATTATCACATCATGTTTTTCAAATTTTTTCATCCCTTCTAAAGCAGCTTCATAAGGATTTTTATTAGGATGAATATAAACTGGAACTTTTATTTGATCTCCAAGCTGCTTCAGTTGCTCAGGTGCAGCTGGCCTGTGATAATCTAAAGCAACCAAAGCTGGCCTAAGGCCTTGTTTCTGGAAGTAGCGTGCAAGTTTTGCTATTGAAGTTGTTTTACCCGAGCCGTATAAGCCAACAAACATTATCTTTTTCTTTCCTACCAAGCTGACAGGCTTTTCACCAAGCAGCTTAACAAGCTCATCGTAAATTGTTTTCAAAACATGCTCGCGCAAAGTCAAGCCAGCAGGAATTTTTTCTTCCAAGCATTTTTTCCTTATATTTTTAATTAGCTCTTCGGTGAGCTCAATGCTAACATCAGCTTGCAATAAAGTTATTTTTAAATCTTGTAGCAATTCTTCTACTGCCTTCTTATCTATTGTAGCTGTGCTAACAAGCTTGTTTATGAGCTTAGACAATTTTTTTCCAAGTTCGTCAAACATAACTTAAAATAGGTTTATATAATTTAAATTCTATAGCTTTCTGAGGCTTTTTTTGCTTCATCTTCAAGTTTTATCTCTTTCCAAAAATTAACATGACCCCTCTTAACAAGTTCAAAATTTATAATTGGATTTTTCATAAGAGTTTCTTTTAAGTCAATAGTTTCCGTTTCTCCAGAATGTTCATAATAAAATTCCATTCTTTCAATTTCATAAACAGTGAAAATGTAATTTTTTTCAGAATCAAAGGCCATCTGTTTGGGTTTATATTCAACCAGTAAACCATGATTTTCATCATCTTTAAAAATATCAATTTGGGAATTACCAATCTTTAATGTTGAAATATAAGTGAAATTAAACCCTTCAAATTCTTTTTTTACTTCATTAATACAAATTAGTTTTCCATCATCTACGACAAACAGTGACCTTAAATATATGGAAACTAAATACTCTATTTCACTAGCATCTATCCCCAAATCCTCAACATCTATTTCTATTTCTTTCTTCATCTCATTTAAAATGAAAATTAAACTATTTATTTTTTATGACAAAAGAAGATTTACAAATTTGTTGGCATCATATTTTTCAATTTCTTTATATTCTTGTCCACAGCTTAAAAACAATATCGGTTTTTTAAGCTCATGAGTAACGGATAAAACTGCTCCCCCCTTTTCATTCACGTCAACTTTTGTGAAAATCACTGCATCAATTCCAACTTCATTGAAAAGTCTTGCTTGTATCACAGCATCATTTCCTGTCAAAGAATCCACGACCAAAACTTTCAAATCAGGCTTAGCAACTTTTACAATTTTGTTCATCTGCTCCATTAAATTTTTATTGGTATGAGCCCTGCCGGCGGTATCAATCAAAACAAAATCTATTCCATTTGCTTTAGCATGAGCAATTGCATCAAATGCAACAGCAGCAGGATCTGCCCCATACTTATGCTTAATTACCCTTATTCCAAGCTTCTTAGCATGTTCTTCAAGTTGCTCAATAGAAGCAGCTCTGAAAGTGTCAGAAGCTGCGAACACACAACTATAGCCGCCATCAACAAGCCATTTACCAAGCTTTGCTAGTGAGCTTGTTTTTCCACTGCCATTAAAACCCAAAAATAAAATCACAAAAGGCTTTTTGTTTTCAACCATTTTCTTTAGGTCAATTTCTGGTATAGAGAGAATATCAAGCAAGCTTTGTCTCAAAGCTTCAACAACAACTTCTTTTTCTTTGCCTCTTTTTATAGGCTTTCCAACGAGACTTTTCTTCAAATCTTCTTTTATTTTCTCAGCAACTTCATAGGCTACATCAGCTTCTATCAAATCTGTTGTAAGTTCATTTAAAATTGGTTCAACATCCTCTTCACTCAACTGTTTTTCTATAATAGCTTTAACTACTTTCTCTTTGATTTTCTTGAAAATTTTTTCAGGCTTTTTTTCTTCAATTTCTTTTGGTTTTTCTTCCTTCTTTTCAATCTTCTCAGAAATAGATTTTATGGCTTTTTTTAACTTGTTCTTCAACAGTTCAAACATTCAATCAGCCTTTCTTTCTTCCAGCATTTTTCTTATTTCTTCCCCCAATTCTTTCAGTCCAGAGGAAAGTTGGTTTATAGTAGCTTCTATACTCGCTATCGATTTGGCAAGCTCTTCTTTTCTTTTTTTCAAGATTTGCTTTCCTTCTTCTAGGCTTTTTTCGATTGCAACATTTGCCCCAATTTCAACTATGATTTTATTTTTTTCGACTATCTTGCAAGGAATGTAAGTTTGCGAACCCAGAGAAAAAAGAAAATCTTCATTTTTCTTTTCAAGTTCTTCTATTCCTCTTATGGTTTCTTCGACTTCCATTAAAGCCTGAAGCAAGCTTTCCCTTTGTTTCAACAATCCTTCTATCCTAGCTTCTATAAACCTGTGAGCTAAAATCTTTTCTTGTAATTCCTTCTCATCAGCCATACTACCACAATTTAATTTGAGTAAGAATTAATAAATAATTATGAACTCAGGCTTGCTAATTTTTTACATTTTGTCCATATTTTTATTGATAGAAAGTCTTGAATTGGTTTTGGCTTCAAACACAGTTTCTATAAATATTGGAACGTATTACACGATTACAGGTAGTTCTGCTGGCCCTTATGGAAACCAAACTTATTCTATAGATATTGGGAAAACAAACGCATTGGAATTAA
>JAVZHJ010000022.1:9638-12808 GCA_038998365.1 Candidatus Aenigmatarchaeota archaeon
ATTCTGTGTATGATATTTTTGCTCGTGATTATTCTTTAAACATGTCCAAAACAAGAGGAAGAGAACTTTATATAAAAACATTCGACGAAGGTATTTTGATAAGCAGTGGTGAAGCAGGTGCCAATCAGCTATGGAATAATCTGTATTTTTATAACAGCACTGGCGGCTTCTTGAACATCCCAGCATTATTTACAACAAACTCTACCATAGTGGAGTCCGGTCCTGTAAGAGTTCTAATAAACTATTGGAATTATTCTTCAGTTTATGAAAATTTTTCTAATTGTGGAGCAAACATATGTTTGGGTTGGGAAGAATTTTCCGCTTTTTATCCAGATAGATATTTCATCTATTTAAGTATGAGAGGAAATTATACCGGCTTCAGATTTGGTGGGGGCGGTACTTACTTTACCAACTTTTACTATCCAGATAACATTTTATGGGGGGCAGGCGTATTTAAAGAAGATAACACACTATATAATACTTTTGATTTTGGTATCATTGCTAGATCTACCGCATTAGTACCTAGTATAGCCGCAAAATATTACATGATTTTATATGATAATGACACGACAAACAGAACAGCTTCTTGGATAATCTTAAATTATACTGGTTGGTCTTCGGATCAAATTCTTTATGATAACATTGGTGGTGATAGGACTTGCGCAAAAATTCAAAGTGGAAATAGCCAAGGTAATCCAGGCAATTGTCCAAATGTAAGCATAGCTTGGATGTGGATGTTTGGGAGAAATGGCAATATAGCCATAAGTAATGAAAGTTCAAATCTAATTCATGATTCAGTTTATAAGATGAGAATACAAGATATACAAAACCCAGCTTCCATAGAAATAATAACAGGAAATTTTGTTGGGTTTGAAAGATTTTTTGGAACTTATAACTTAACTGCATCTTCTAACAAAGTTCATTTCAACTTCACCCTTGGTAATTACAACCGCAGTTATCCAATTTTCCATATTAAAGAGTTAAGTAATGTTTCAGCGATAAAAGATCATGTCTGGTGGAAGAACTACACTGCAAGCAGCTCTTGGCAAAAACTTGAAAACTTTACTGACTTTGTAATCCAAGAAGGAAATTCTTCTTACTTTGGCTATGATTATGTCTTGCTAATGCTAAACTACACTTTAATTAACACGAGCCAAACTTACGAGATTTGGATAAGCAATGAAACTGATCCAGAAATTTTTGTTGAGCAGCCACAAAATTATACTTTATCCATTTCCCTAAACACAACAAAAGTTTGGTGGAATGATGGTATCAAGGCAAGTGGTGTTGCTAAATATGATGATGGAATTGGCATAACTGGTACTGTTGAAATAACTATTGATGGCTCAAATTTCGATTGTCCCGATACAAATGACGGAAATTGGAGCTGTGAATTTAATGCACCAAATAAAATAGGTTCTTATATAGTCACAGTTACAATTACCAATGCTACCGGCCATAAATTCCAAAATTCTACTTGGTTGAAAGTCTCTCCCAATTATGGTAAAACATCCATAGGCTCAATCACAAGAGTTGTTTATGAATTGCCTCTTTTAATTCAAGACTTGAATGGCGAAATAAAGACTGTCTTGGCAAGGATAATTGTTTGGAAAGGCTAATTTTCACTTGCTTAGTAAGTTCAAAATTTATATTAAATCTTTCTCTTCAACTTCTAAAAGATGCCGATAATAACAGTTTTCACTTTTGAAAATTTGCCAAATGTTAGAGAAGTAATTAAGATTTTAGACAAGAAGAGAAATGGAAGCAGCTGGCTCACAGCAAAAGAGAGCAAATATAGCAAGGGAGAAATTTTCTTGCAGTATTGGTACTATGAAGATGTGGAAACAGCTTTAAAACAAGCTATGAGTGAAGAAGATGTTTATGAAATAGTCTCTTTTTTAAAAAACAACGGAAAACAAAAAGTTTTGAAAAGAACTTATTGCTTCATAAATCTTTTGTTCAAGACTTTAGAAATTTACCGAGGTCCAGATCAAAAAACTCAAGAAATAGTTTCTTTTCTTGAAAGCTTACTGAATGTCAAATTCAAACCAATAACCCTCAACTCAAAACAACTTCAAGAAATTTATTCCAATCATGCAACAGAGCTTAAACAAGCAATGTTCAAGCATGTTGATGGTTTAGTTTACGAAATTCTTAAAGCAGATTATTTAGAAAAAAATGAGAAGTATTTAGAGTGTTTGAGAAAATATCCTGAAAATTTGAGGGTCATATCCTTCAAACCTAAAATAAAACTCTTAAATGAGAACAATCGCTACCAAGTTACAATAAACGGAGATAAAGGCACAATAAGGCTATCAAGCAATGAAGTTTTTAGGTGGAGACCAAGATTTGAAATAAGACAATTGATTTTTTTAATGACTAATTTACAAGGATTTTAATTCCTTAATTTAAGCTAAAACAATTCTATACAGAGAATAAACTTTATTTTCTTTAGTGTCGTTAACTCGCTGCAACAATTCTAGCCTATATTTTTTGCTGAATTCTATACAACTCTGGCTTTCAGGAACTTGGATAGCACACCAATAACTCTCATCAAAAATAACACAATTCTTATCTTTTAAGAGCGATTCAAATTCAGGTTGATAGACATACCAAATTTGCATATGTCCCTTACCAAGCCAGGAGTAAATACTCGAGACATGTGAAATGAAATAACAGTCGTCTGACTGCTTGGAAGCAAAATTTACTACGCTGCTTCTATATAATCTAGCACCATAAGATTCTTCTATCTCTTCTGGAGGTATATGCATTTTCTGTAAATATGTTGAAAAATAAACCAGCAAAAGAAAGATTAGAAAAATAAAAGCTTTCTTTTCACTCACAAACTTCTTCATGAAATTTAAAATTGAATAAAAACCAAAACCACAAATTAAACTGAATGGTACATATTGTGGTAGCACATACCTTACATCTACTCCATAATAAACACTTCCTGCATAAAAACTAGCATACATCAAAAACAAAGATCCAAACCAACACAACAAAATCAAGAATTTTCTAAAATTGTTTTTTAATAATAAAATAAGACCAAGACAAGCAACTAATGTGAACAAAAAAGGATGGTATAATTGCTTTCCCACGTAAGCCCGTTTGTCTTTTATTGCCAGGATTTCAAACCAAAAACCCAGGTTTGTCATAAAATTAGAGCG
>JAVZHJ010000023.1:0-12189 GCA_038998365.1 Candidatus Aenigmatarchaeota archaeon
AGGGTATAGGTGCCCACTAGTTAAAAGGGGACGCTAGCTGAGTTCAGAACGTCGTGAGACAGTTCGGTCGCTATCTACAGGAGGTGCTGGTCGTCTGACCGGAAGGAAGGGTGAGTACGAAAGGAACACCCTTCCGTGGCCTCTGGTCTACCGGTTGTTCAAAAGCATCGCCGGGCAGCCAAGCCATACGTGGATAAGAGCTGAATGCATCTAAGCTCGAAACCACCCGGAAAAATAGACGACCACTCTTGCTACTGGTTCGCAAGAATCGGTAGCGAGACGAAGGCCCCTGTAGACTACAGGCTTGATAGGGGAGAGGTGTAAGCCTCAAGCTTTCGAGCGAGAGGTGAGCCTGCTCCTACTAAAAGCCTGAGTTGTTAGGCCTTGATAAGCTCCTTGATCCTGTGGTAGTGTTAGAATTTTCTTTTAAAGTCATTTTTTGCTAAAGCAATATTTCTTAAAACAAACAATTTAATTTTTTGTATTGAGTTTAAACAATCACTTATTTCTTTTGAGTCTATTTCTCACTTCAGCATTAATTTCTTTATGATGATTTTTAATTCCTAAAATTTTAATGATATTTGTTATCTCAATACTACCAGAATATGATACAAAAGGAAAATTTTCTGTAGGTGTTGGTTTGTAATTTTTTGTATCTATATGTCTTGTATAATATCTTCCTCCAGATTCACAAACAATAGATGCATTTTGAACTAAAAACGCAATAAGATCTTCTTTAGTTTTAATTAATTCTAAAAAATTTCTCATAATCAAAATTAGGAACAGTAATATATTTTTACTTGTTTTTTTATAAAGTTACATCATTTCTGTTTTTTTAGTGTCTCGAATATCTTCTCTTTATAGTTTTTCCTAGGGTAATTACAGTTGAGATATGTTGCTATATTTGTCATCCGAAATTTTTTTAATATTTACAAATTTTTTAAACCACTCTTCTCTCCTTCTCTCTTTTTCTTCAAAACTTTCTTCCATTCCTTCAATTTTCACCAAGTCAAAGGTTTTGCTAGATTTTTCAATAAATATTGAAGAATATTTGTCAATTTCGTAGTATTCATTGTCAATTACTAAAAATACTTTTTCGGGTTCTTCAAGACTAAAAGTTATTTTTGTATTTTCTTCAAGAATTTTTGATTTTTCTTCACATCGCGGCATGTAAACAGGATTTATTAGCGTGACTACAAATTGATTCAAGTTAGATGAAATAATATAACCGCCTACAGATCTATTGTAAGCAGTAGAACCTACGGAAGTTGCAACTATTACACCATCTCCCATTATTCTTTTCATGTTGAAAAGATTTTTTCCATTCGTCAACAAGCTGAATCTCATAGCTTGAGTCGGAATTGTGCTTATTGTCACATCATTTATAGCTGAGCCGATTTTATTTCTTTTACATTTGTATGTTTCAATTTTGTAAACGTCGAGCATGGGTCTTCTTTCTATATGGTAGAGCTTCTTCGATAATTTTTCACACGTTTCATCTAATTTTTCAATTCCAATATCAGCAATATATCCGAGACTATCTTCAGTTCTAACAGGCAAAATTGGTTTCCAAAGTTCCTTATAAGTTTGTATGTAAGTGCCATCACCACCAATCGAGATTATTATATCATAATCTTTTGAAATTTCAATTTCATATTTTTTCAAAATTTTTGTAACATTTTCAATCAAGCTTGGATTTTTGCTCTTGATTCGTACTTTCAAACAACTTTCCATATTAATCACAAGATAAGCTTAATAAAACTTTCAATTATTTATTTTTGTCTGTTGAAAGCTATTCCACCTATCAAAATTGCAGCAAAAGAAAATCCTGAAAGAATAAACAAATCAAGATGAAAAGGAATGAAAGAAGTTTTTATCAAGATTTGTCTCAAAGCGTCTACACCATAAGTTAGTGGATCTAGAAGAGAAGCTGTTCTAAGCCAGCTTGGTACTTGATCCAAAGGGAAGAAAGCAGCGCTCAAAAACATCAAAGGCATGATCAAAAAGTTCATTATCAAGCCAAAGCTTTCCATTGTTTCGAGGAGAGAAGCTATTATCAAGCCTATGCTCACAAGACCCAAAGAAATTAGAGCCATGATGAGAACTGCTGAAAAGAAAGTTAAGAAATCAATGTTTATGCCAAAAAGGAAAGATAAGCATAAAATTAAAATTCCTTGAATCAAAGCTATTGTGCAACCACCTAAAGCTTTGCCCAAGAAAATTGAATTCCTGCTCACAGGCGCTACCAAAATTTCTTTCAAGAAACCAAACTCCCTATCCCAAATTACTGAAATCCCTGTTGCAATTGAAATTCCAACTAGCGAAATTGCAACTATTCCTGGGAAAAGAAAAGTTTGATAACTTAGCTCGCTAACTTTAATAAAACCAAAGCCACTTCCAAGAACTACAAGGAAAAGAATTGGTTGAACGAAAGAACTCAAAACACGAGCCTTATCTCTTGTGTATCTTCTGAGCTCTCTCCACCAAATCCAGTAAATTGCTTCAAGCTCTATCATAGCTTTCTCGCCCTCACAAAAGTTTTGAAAGCCTCTTTTTCTGAAAAATCTTCTCTGATTTCTCTTCCAGTGTAATGCAGAAAAACATCTTCAAGCCTTGGCTTCCTCATGTTTATTGAATTGACTTTTATACCTTCTTTTTCAGCAAAGCTTAGGAGCTTAGGCGTAAACTTTTCGCTATCTTTAACTGTTATGTGAATTTTTTTCTCA
Organism: Candidatus Aenigmatarchaeota archaeon; assembly: GCA_038998365.1. Lineage (GTDB taxonomy): Archaea > Aenigmatarchaeota > Aenigmatarchaeia > CG10238-14 > SCSR01 > JAVZGQ01. The sequence goes on from JAVZHJ010000023.1 coordinate 2,727, forward strand.
AGCACATGAAAATTTTTCACTTCTTCAAAATCTTTTATCTTTTCCAAATTCCCATCATTTTCAACTTCAAGAGTTATCACATCGCCTTCCAAGCTCTTCTTCAATTCTTCAGGAGAGCCTAAAACTTTTATTTCCCCCTTATCAATAATTGCAACCCTATTGCAAAGAAAATCGGCTTCTTCCATGTAGTGTGTTGTCAACAAAATCGTTATGTTTTCCCTTTCAGCCAGCTTTTTGATGTATTCCCATATGTGCTCTCTTGTTTGTGGGTCTAAGCCTAAAGTTGGCTCATCCAAAAATAAAACCTTTGGGTAGTGAATCAAGCCTCTTGCTATCTCGAGCCTCCTCTTCATTCCCCCTGAAAATTTTCTAACAATTTCATTTTGCCTCTCTGCAAGACCAACAAGCTCTAAAACTTCATTTATCCTCTTCTTCCTTTCAGCTTTAGGCACACCATACAAGCCTGCATGCATTTCCAAATTTTCCCTTGCAGTTAACCTGTCTTCCAAGCTAGGGTCTTGGAAAACTATTCCTATTGATTTTCTGACTTGATCTTTTTCTTTGATTATGTCAAAACCATTAACTTTTGCAGTGCCGCTAGTTGGCTTCAATATCGTGCAAAGCATTGAGATGAAAGTTGTCTTGCCCGCGCCATTCGGCCCAAGCAATCCAAAAATTTCGCCTTGATTGATTTGTATGCTCACATTGTTGACAGCTCTCAAGCCATTGAAATCTTTTGTTAAGTTGAAAGTTTCGATTGCAAACATATTATCACTTTCAATAGGAATGAATTTTGTTTTATTTAATTTTAAATTTTACCCCCCAAATTTATTTTATGAAAATCATTTTCTCCGAAAAATGTTTAGAATATTCTAACTTTCACATAGAAAGTCCAGAAAGGGTAAGAAAAGCTTACGAAATTTTAAGAGAAGCTGGGTATGAATTTCTTGAACCTGAGCATGCATCTGAAGAAGATATTTTGAGAGTTCATACTGTAGAGCATCTAGAAAGAATTAAAACTGGAAATTTCTTTGATCCAGATACTCCTGTTTACGAGAACATTTACGATTATGCAAGGCTAGCAGCGGGAGGAGCGATTCTTGCTGCAAAAGAAAAAGGTTTTTCTTTGATGCGCCCCCCAGGACATCATGTTGGCAAAAATGGAAAAGCTTTAGGTGCTTCAACTTTAGGCTTTTGCTATTTCAACAATATAGCAGTAGCTGTTAAAGCTTTGAACAAGCCCACTCTAATAATCGACATAGACGGACATCATGGAAACGGCACTCAAGAAATTTTCTTCAAAGACCCAAAAGTTGCTTACATTTCTTTGCATTGCTTTCCTCTTTATCCAGGCACAGGCGAATATTCTGAAGAAAATTGTTTCAACTTTCCTTTACCTAAAGATGTGGGAGAGAAAAAATATTTGGAAACTTTTGATTTAGCTCTCTCAAAAGTCGAAGGAATGGACTTTGAACTAATAGCTATTTCTGCAGGTTTCGATTGTCATTCTGGAGACATAGCTTCTTTGGGCTTAACTTCAAAATCTTTCAGGAAAATTGGAAAAAGAATAAAAGATTTGGGAAGACCAGTTTTTGGTGTCTTGGAAGGTGGCTACATAGGAGAGAATGTTGGAAAAGATTTAAATGAACTTTTAAAAGGATTAGAGGGTTGAATTTATTTCAACTCTTTCAAAGTCTTTATACCAACAATTTCAAAATAGTCCACTTCTTCTCCTTGCTTGATTTTTTCTCTTCTTTCTTCAGGAATCTCGAGCTCAAAAACTTCAAATGTTGTTAAATCCATTAGCTGAGCTTTATCGCCAAGAATTGCAACAACCTGAGCTTTCTTCTTCTCCAGAATCGGAACTTCTACTGTATCATCAGCTGGCTTTACTATGCTTCTCCTCTTGTTGTCCAAAAGGCCAATTGCTTCCACTCTAGCTTTAGCTGCACCATGCTTGCCAGACTTGCTCACATCCACCCTCTCAACTCTACAAGGAGCATCATCTATCAAAACAAAGCCATTTGGCTTAAGATCTTTTATAACAGCTGTGGTTTTTGTCATTCATCTCACCGCCATCTGTACATCTTCTCTCCTTACAGTAACACGCTTTGCATGCCTTGCCGCTACTAAAGAATCTAAAGCAATCTTTTCAGCCATCTCAAGCATGATGTTTTTAAGCTCGATAACAGCTGACTCAGAGACTCTGTCTGCTCCTACTTCCTTTCCTGCCTTCTTCAAAATCTTCTCCAAAGGGAAAAGTGGAAAGTCTTTCATATCAATCTGATATTTTATTTACGCTTTTTTATTATTTATTGTTATGAAAGCTGTGTTAGATACTTCTGCAATAATTTATCTTCAAGATTTTCGCAAGTTTGATGAGATTTTCATTCCTTCTTCAGTAGTAGAAGAAGTTAGAGACAAGCTTTCTAGCATGAAGCTTGAAGCTTTGAAAGCAAAAATAGTTGAGCCTGATGAAATTTTTGTGAGAGAAATAAAGACAATAGCCAAGAAGACAGGAGATTTGGAAAAGCTTTCTAAGACAGACATTCAAGTTTTGGCTCTGGCCAAACAATTTGAAGCTAATATAGTTTCTGATGACTACAACATCCAAAACGTGGCAAAAAAGCTTGGGATAAAATATCTTTCAGTTTTCAGCAAGGGGATAAAAGAAATCTATTTCTGGAAGAAATACTGTCCTGCTTGCAAGAAAAATTTTAAAGATAGCCTGAAAGAATGTCCTGTTTGTGGGGCTAAACTTAAAAGAGTGCCAAAAACTCAAGCTAAATGAACCAAAAAATCAAGCCAATCAAGCCCAAGATTATCAAGACTATACCAACAAACTTGGCAAGCTTCGCTAACAAGACCAAAATTATCCCTATGATCAAAAGTAAAATTGGGTTTGGGGCAACGATGCTGAAGAAAATGCCCTTTATTTTGCTTATCCTGGATTCTTGCCCTGCAAAAGCTGTCTTATTCGAATAGCCCCATTGGCATTTGCCATCAATGCACTGGCAAGTTAAGTTGTAATTTTCCGCTCTATAACAATCTCTAAACTCACAAGTCGTGATTGTTCCCTCGCCTACTCTTTCACAAACTTGGCCACTGCAACCTCCAGTTTGACAGTCAGAATCTTTTGAACATAAGCTATAAGTGGACCAACCACAAAAAGGCTCGATAGCTAAAGTTGATTGAATTAAGAAAAGGGATAAAAACAAAGCAATTGCTATTTTTTCCATAATTTGATTTAAATTTTTCAGTATAAAAATTATACCAAAAAGCTTAAAAACATAAGCTTGGATTAATCTTAAAAATACAAAATAATAAGTGAGAGCATGAACATTCTGGTTTTGGGCTGTGGATCAATAGGCTCTTCTATAATAAGGCTATTGCTGAAAGAGAAGTTTGTAGACGAAATTTTCTGTGTTGCAAAAGACAAGAGAACTGCTAAAGGGTTTTTGCTCAAGAATTTTAAGGATATAGAGTTTAGAGTTGCAGATGCCCTCAACTTCAAAGAAATCAAAAATCTACTGCAAAAATCCGACTTTGTGATAAATGCTTTGCCAAGCTATTTGGAAATTGCTGGAAGGGATATATTGGTTAACTTGAAAATTATGGAATCTTGCTTGAAGGCAGGCGTCAACTACCTTGATTTTGCTTGTTATGGTGATGAGAAGAAAAAAATTGCAGAACAGCTTTTATTGGCTAAAGAATTTGAAAAAGAGAAGATTTTTGGTTTGATAAATGCCGGTGTTTGTCCTGGTCTTTCAAACTTGTTGGCAAAAGAAAGTAGTGAAGAGTTCGATTATTTAGAGAGTATAAAGATAAGGACTTTGGAAGATCAAAGGGGCTTGGAGTTTGTTTTACCTTGGTCAAGAGAAGGTCTTTTTGACGTTGCTTCCAGGGTCTTGGTATACAGAAACTTTAAGTTCTTCTTCAAAGAGCCTTTCACCGAGAGGGAAAGCTACGATTACCCTTCTTTTGGAAAAATTCCATGCTACTTGCTTGCTCACGATGAAGTTTATACTTTGCCCCATTTCATCAAAGTCAGGAATGTTGATGTTAAGGGAGGAGGCAGCGACATAGAAATTTTACTTGCTCTCTACAAGCTTGGAATTTTTGAAGATGAGAAAGTGAGAGTAGGAAAATTCAAGATTTCACCCAAAAAGTTTGTTTATTCGATAGTTAAAGGCACACCAACAACAAAAGAATTGATCAAGATAATTGAAGAAGGAATTCTTGAAGATGCTAATTTTGGCCTGTTTGTTGATTGCAAAGGCTACCACAAGAATGCTAGGGTCTTGATGAGGAAGTATGTCACATTTTCTCAAAAAATCATTAATAAGAAGCTTTATGGCACAAATTATATTTCTTATCCCACAGCTCTCTCTTCCGTGATTTTCTTGAAATCTGTTTACAAGAGAAAGCTTTATGGTGTCTTACCACCAGAGGCTTTGCCCAAAGCTGCCAGAAAGAACTTTTTGAATGAGTTGGAGAGGAAAGACATAATACTGAATGAAGAATACAAGAAATTGTGAATCAAAGCCTTAAAGGTTTTTTGGTTATATCTTTTATTAAAGCTGCAGGTTCACCCTCTTCAATCCCATTTTCTTCAAACAAATATTCACTTAAAAATAAAGTATTTTTTTCTTCTTGTATTTGATTTTTTAAATACCGAAGCACAAGTAAATTTTCCGGACTAGCAACAAAACCTCTTATTCTAGTTCTTTTTTTTAAAAACAAAACTTCACATTCTATGACATTCTCCGGACTAGTAAGATTTCCTAAAAAATCCTTGGTCGTCAACATCAAAGATTCTCCAAAAATATCATAAAATTTCTTTACATTTCGACTAGAAGCAACAATCTTTTCCGTAGATTTTGCCGGTTCAACAAGACAGATTTGCCTTGTTATTTTGTACATATCCATAAACAAAAAATTGGTTGAGAAAATTTTTATTTTTTATTCATGGTTTATATTCATCCAGTTTTTCCTTCATTTTTTTGAGTATTTTTCTTGCAAATCTTTCATCTTTCACATAATCTTCAATAAAGCTTTTGATAGAAACTTCTTCGCTATCTCCACGTATAGAAACTTCGTTTGGAAAAATTTCATAAAAGTTTGTATTGAAAATTAAGATTTTAGTTCCTTGTGTAAAGAAATAAAGAGTTTTATCATCAATATATAAAAGAAATATCTCTTCACGCATGCTTCTTTTAAGTTCTTTTGCTGTCTTTTCTATTTCTCTTTTGAGTTTTTGTAGTTCTTCCATCGATATAAAGGGTAAAATATAAAAATTTAACCTTTCATGATAAAGTCATGAGTTCAGCTGAAGAGATAATAAAAACTATTAAAGATTACTACAAACATCAACCAATTGTACCTGAAGCTGTTGAAATAACGCTTGGATACTGGTGTCAAGACGCTTCTTACGATGGGAAAACAAATTCTTTGGAGGTCTCACTTGATACAAAGCGTTTTGGTGATTTAGAAAGTATTAAAATTCCAAATTCGGTAAATTTGTCTCTAACAAAACTTAAAATTTCTCTTTATTATGGTGAAGATGTCGGCAGTGTCATTTTCGTAACACCTCCAAGGAGAGGAGGCTCATTGGTTTTGGATGTTTTCGATATAGCTGAAGATTATAAGAATAAGATAAAATTAGATTTGAGGAGAATTTGTAGGCATTTGAATTTTAAGCCTGATCCAGAATATTTATTTCAGATAGAACCTAAAAGTATCGAAGAAGCGAATGAAATTTTCAAAATTATAGAAGAAGATGTTAAAAGAATAGAAGAAAAATATCTTAAAAAGAAAGACGAAAGAAAAAGTTTTTTTAGAGTAATTAAAAAATACTTCAGAAAAATGGAAGTGGAAAAAGAAGACCTAGAAATTTTAGCAAAATGTTATAATGAAATAAAGAATTTAGCTTTATCTGATGTTGTTTTGGAAGACGTAAGGAATGCAGAGCCTGGAGAAAGGAAAGATACAGTTTTTGCAAAGCTTTTATATCTCAGGTCTTATATTTTGGATTTGTTGATAAAACTTTGTGAAAAAAACTAAAAATAGAAAGCTTTAAATATTTATCGGTACAACATTTTTATAAGTTTTGAATTAAAGTTTCACCAAAGAGTGATGAAAAATGGCAAAAAAGAAAGCAAGAGCAAGTTCAAGATGCCCTGAGTGTGGTAGCCTTAACCTTATAGAAGACCCTAATCGTGGGGAAATGATTTGCAAGGATTGTGGGCTTGTTTTGAAAGAAGAGATTATAGATACGGGACAAGAATGGAGAGCTTTTGATTCTGAGCAAATGAGCAGGAGAGCAAGAGGTGGTGCACCTTTAACTTTCACAAAGCACGACAAAGGGATGACAACTGAAATTGGAAAAGGAGTTGGTGAGCTTTACAAAGTCCCTGCAAAGAAGAGAGCTCAGTACTACAGACTAACAAAATGGCACAAGCGCTTGATAAAATCAAAAGACAGAAACCTTAGCTTTGCTTTGAGCGAATTGCAAAGAATAGTTTCTTTCTTGAACTTGTCAAAAAGCATTCACGAAAGGATAGCAAGGTATTATGAAGAAGCTGTTAACAAAGGTTTGGTAAGGGGAAGAAGTATTGAGTCTGTTATAGCAGCTTTGGCTTACGCAGTTTCAAGAGAGTTTGGCTCTCCTCGCACGCTTGATGAAATTTCAGAAGCTTCTGGTGTTGAGAAAAGGGAAATAGGAAGAACTTATCGTTACATAGCTAGAGAACTTGATGTCAGGATTTTGCCTGCAGATCCAATAACTTTTGTTCCTCGTTTCTGCTCGATGCTTGGCTTGAGCGATAGAGTTCAAGCAAAAGCAATCGAAATTTTGAAGAAAGCTAAGAAGTCAGAAATAACTTCTGGTAAAGGGCCAACTGGAGTAGCAGCAGCTGCAATTTACATTGCTTCTGTTTTGGTTGGTGAAAAGAGAACACAGAGGGAAGTTGCTGACATCGTAGGTGTCACAGAAGTCACCATAAGAAACAGACAGAAAGAGCTAGTCGAAAAACTAGGAATAGAAGAGGAAGTTGAAAAGAAAGCCAGAGAAGAGTAGTTACCTAGATCTCAGTTTTTCTAAAGCTCTATTTTCCCTTAGCAAATTTAATCCCTTTTCTGTGATTTTCCACAACCTTGCTTTGTTTATTATTCCCTCTCTTTCAACTAAACCTTGTTTCTCTAAAATATATAATGCTTCAGTTTTAATGGTAGCTGGAGATCTTTCCAATAGCTTTCCTAATTCTTGCCTTGTCCTAGATTTTTTTGCCAATAGCTGTAAAACTTTTAGTCTCAACTCGCCTTTTCTTGATTGCTCAACCTTAAATCCATTTAGCCCTTTCTCAAAATTCTTCAACTTAGTTGGATTTAAATCAACCAATCCCCATTCCTTCACTATTTTGAAGTTAGATAAGCCCGTTAAGCAAACTGATTCTTGATTTTCAATAGTCTTATCCTTGTTTGGCTTTATTCCCAAAGTTAAAAGAAGACTTCTAATAAAGTTTCTTTTGTTCTCACCTTCAGCGGCAATAGAGATTTCACCCAATCTGCCCTCCTTTCTTACACTGACATTTGCTTCTGAAGCAATTATACCTTGTAAAACCCTAGAAGCATAACTCTTATTTCCTATGGCCAATTTTATGGTTTGTGAAGAAAGATTTGTCATTATAAAACCTAACAATCTAGAATTTATCTTTACATCAATTCCCAACAGATTTCTAGTAGGGTTTATACGAGAGCGCCAAAAGTTTTCTAAAGGTATATTTAGCTCTCTTGATATTTTTGAGTTAAGTTCTTCATCTACATCTTTCAGTGAAAGTTGTAGTGAAAGAATACAATTATACTGTTCTGAAGGAATTGATAAACAAATTTTTGATAAACTAAGAAATGTTTTAGTTAGCTCTATTTCTGTATTAGAGAAACCAAATACATTTTCTCGGCCCCACTGTTTTCTTATTCCATCACCAAACCATAAACCTAATAGTTGGAATAAATCTTCATTTATTTCAATAAATCTCTTGATGATAATTGGCTTAGCATTGCCACCTCTTGCTGAATTTTTGTCCACAGAAACTTCAATTTTCTCAGAATCAATTTGCTTCCAAAGGATTTTCTTTCCACTAGGCAAATTAGCAGGTAGTAATTTTACAACATCTACAAACTTCTTTCCATCTCGAATGAACTACCACACCTTTCACCTTTTTTTTTGAATTGTAAGAAACGTATATGTAGATTTAGAACTCACTCAGTGAGTGAAAAAATCAAAAAGTTTTTATCTTATCTTTTGTTAAACTTTTTTATGGGATTGTTTGATACTGTGTCAGCACATTTCAAGTGTCCTTATTGTGGATACAAAGAAAAAGAGCATGATTGGCAAACAAAATCTTTGAAATCTGCACTCAAAACTTACAAAGTTGGTGAAATTCTCGCTCTTGAAGATTTTGAAAGCAAGCTTTTGATAAAAAAAGGTTATTTTGAAATTCACACTGTTTGCAGAAATTGTAAAAAGCCTGTAAGCGCAATGATAGAAGTTAAAGATTCTAGAATAACTGGAAAGATAAAATATGAAAAGTTAAAACACAAAAGCTAAAGAATACATTAGCAAAATTCCAAGCAAGAAAATCCCCAATTCTACCAAGGATCTTTTTATTTTAACTTCTTTTCTTATCTCTGGTATCAAATCGCTAGCTGCTATGTAAATGAAGTTGCCAGCAGCAAAGGGAAGCAAGATTTTCAAAATGTACTCTGAGGAAATGAAATATCCAAACAAGCCACCAAAAATGGCTATCAAAGCTGAAAAGAAGTTGAAAAACAAAGCCTTTTTCTTGCTGAAGCCAGCATAAACCAAAACACCAAAGTCGCCAATTTCTTGAGGAATTTCATGCAAAATTACGGCCAAGCTTGTGATAAAGCCTAGCTTAAAGCTTGATAGGAAACTTGCAGCTATTATCAAGCCGTCTATGAAATTATGAACTCCATCTCCAATTAAATTGACATAACCAAAGGTGTGGACTTTGCATTTTGCCTCATGGCAATGGCGCCAATGAATAATTTTTTCCACCAAGAATAAAATTATAAAGCCAAGTAATGTGAAAAATGAAATTTCTTTGTAAGATAAAAATTCGGAAGCTTCTGGAAGCAAGTGGAAGAAAGAGCCACCAAGCAAAACTCCTGCCGAAAGCGCTACTAGAGCCAAAAGAATTTTTTTCACAAGCTTTTCTTTCATCAAAAAAGTTAAGATGCCGATAAAAGCTATCAAGCTTACTAAAAAAGTTGAAAGTAGGATGAAGAGCAAAGCAGGCATGTTAATACTTTTATTTTAAGTTTATATTATTCTTTTTCCGGCAAAAGTCTCAAACCAAATTTCTCAGATAAAATTCTCATCATCATCCCAGGTTTTAAATTTTGTTCTCGTGCTATTTCTTTCGGGATTCTGATAGCAATA
>JAVZHJ010000024.1:0-11416 GCA_038998365.1 Candidatus Aenigmatarchaeota archaeon
TTTCATCCACGCCACATTCTCTTGCAACTTCTCTTCTTACTTTTTCTTCTAAAGAGATTGGGCCAAAAAGCCACACCAAAAGACTTTCAAACATAATTAACATTCTGCTGTCAAGGATTTAAATTTATTTTTCCCCTTCCAATTAAAAACTATGATAAGCTTAGCTCAAGGCCAAGAGCTTGTGAAGCTTGCAAGGAAAGCTGCTGAAACAAGAAAAGTAGAGAAAAAATTCAGTAAGGATTTTGAAGTTAAGAAAGGCGTTTTCGTAACAATAGAAACATATCCTGAGAAAGAGTTGAGAGGATGCATAGGCTTTCCTTATCCAATTTATCCCTTAGGCGAAGCAGTGCAAAAAGCTGCAATAGCTGCAGCTTTTGAAGATCCCAGATTTGGACCTATTACAAAAGAAGAATTGAGCAAAGTTGTTTTTGAAGTTTCGATTTTAACTGAACCTGAGCTGATTCAAGTTAAAGAACCGAAAGAATATTTTGAGAAAATTGAAGAAGGAAAAGATGGCTTGATATTGCAAAACGGACCTTTTACTGGCTTGTTCTTGCCGCAAGTTTGGAATTACTTCAAAACAAAAGAAGAATTTCTAGAAAATCTTTGTTTCAAAGCTGGTTTATCGCCAGACTACATTTACGATAAGAAAACAAGAATTTTCAAGTTCAGAGCGCAAATTTTTGCTGAAGAAAAGCCGAAGGGAAAAATTGTTGAAGTTAAGCTTTAGCTTCCTTCTTCCACTCCTTTGTCCTTCAAAACTTTAGCCAAATCGTGAATTAGCCTTCTCACATGTTCCCTCATCTCGTAAACATCTTTATCAGGAATTTCCGTTATCTTCTTCTCATCAGCAAGCTTCTTCATGTTCACAATTTTAGACCAAACTTCAGCATAATAAGGATCAATAAGCTTTGAATCAACAAACTCCCTCTTGAAAGCTATTGGCACTTCTTCCTCTTTCTCAGGCATCTTCTTCAAACTCTTTAAAGCTGTTATTGCAGCCTTGTGCATGACTTCATAAGTTCTTTCCAAGATCTTTTCCCTCTTCCTTATTTCCAGAGCATTAAGCAATCCAAACATCTTGTTCACAAATTTCTCCGCTTTTTCAATCCACTCATCAACAAACTTACCTTCAACATCCATCAGCTCTTTGTGCTCTATCTTCTTCCTTATTTCAATTATCTCTTTAAGCCATTCAGCATATTCAGGCTCCAAAATCCCAGGCTCAACCAAAAACTTTTTAACATCATCATAAGCTTTGCTTGGAACAGGAGGAGCCAAACCCATGAACATTAACACAGCTTGAGCTGTATTCAGCATGGCATAATAACAATCTTCAGCAAGCATTAAAAGCTTTACAGTCTTTGCTCTCATCAGCTTCTTTGGCGCACCTTCCATGTAGCTTTCGATAGCTTCTCTTGTCGCAGGAATTCTTCCCATTTCAAGAAGCTTTTTGATTGGGGCAAAAAATCCTGTGTCATAAACAGCTACTCCCTCTTTAATGAAATTGTAAATTATTGGGTGGCAAACTCTTGCGTAATCCCAGAATTCTGTTAAAGTGTAGCTTGGTTGAATCGAAAGCTTGTCAGAAATCTTTTCGGCAATTTTCTCTAGGTCATCATCAATTTTTTCTTGAAGCTCTGGAGTGATTTCGGAAGAAGTATCGTCTAAAACAACAAAAATATCAATATCGCTTTTTGGCTTGAATTCGTCCCTTGCAACAGAACCCATCATGACAATGCATTTGATGTACTTGCCATACTTTTCCAAAACTTGCTTGGCAAATTCTTCCACTTCTTTCAATCTTTGCTCCCTCGTCTCGGGCTTTTCTTCCTTTTTCTCAGCTTCGTCTACCATATTCTAAACCTCTCTTACCGATCTTTCTGAAGTTGTTGATATGTCAGAAGAACTGACAAAATATTTACAATTACTATTACATTCATATCGGGGGGGCTGTTTATATGCACCAGATAAGATGAATATCAAATCATTTTTACCACTCTTCAAATAAGGTTCAGGACCACTTTCTATTCGTTGAGCATATTGTGGAAAAATTTTTCTTACTTCATCAGGATCTTTTCCATAAAGCTGATCAACAGCACAAGTACCATCTGATCTAAGATAACTCAACTTACAAGTGCCAGGCACACTTTTTCTTGACTTAGCCATTTCACTCAACCTCAGGCAATTCTTCCCCCTTTAATTCTTCTGGAAGCAATTTATTAAACCTATCTATTATTTCTTTTGTAAGCTTGAGAGCCCTATCAAAATAAGCAGCATCCACTTCTTTCACAATTTTATGGTCAATATCTTTCCAAAGCTTGTCAAGCTCTTTGAATTTTTCCACGTATTCTTTTTCCAGCTTTTTCTCTTCAACAAGTTTCTCCAAAAATTCTGGTATTGCTTTTTGGTCAGGCTGAGCTTTGTAGTAGTGCATCACAACAGCCTGAATTATGTCAGTGGCAGCATACCTTAACTCAAAAATCATGCTCTTCAAATCGGCTTTTATTTTTTTGAATCTCACTTCTCCTGCCCTTGCTTTCAATTTTATTGTTTCTTCGCTTGGCGGAAGCAATCCCATTTCCAACATTCTTTGAACAGGCTTGATGAAGCCAGTGTCGTAGATTGGCAAACCATACCTCAAGAAGTTAACAAGCTCAGGAGAACCAGCTTTAACCCATTGCCAGAATTCCGTGAGCAAAGTGATTTGGATGTGAAGATCCTTAAGCTCATGAGCTATCAAATAAAGCTGAGAACTTACTTTGTCCAAATCTTCTGAGCTTTTGGTTGCAGTATCATCAAGAATAACCCAAACATCAGCATCGCTTCCCTTCTTCATCGTCCCTTTAGCAGCAGAGCCGAAAATTAAAACTGATTTTATCAAATTGCCATACTGCTTCCTGGCTTCATTCGTGAACTTCACAACTTTCTCAATTACTTTTTTCTGAAGCTCTGCTTGCTCTTGCTCTTCTTTCTTTGCCAATTCAACATCCTCCAATTCTTCTTCCAAGCTTTCTATGACCATAATTTATCTTTCACACTTAAACTTAAATTTCTACCTATATCTTTCTTTCCTCCATTCTTCTGCTTTTCCTTTTTCAACAGCAGCTCTTCCAAAGAAGCCATGAGTTTCTTCAGGCACCGCTATCAGCCCTCTCAAAGGATCAAGACCATGCTCTCTAATCACAGTTCTCTGTCTTTCTTCTGATGCCACTTGCCTTACATCTATTCCAAAGAATTCAGGATGCTCTAGAAGCTTTTCCGGCGGTATGTCATTTTTTAAGCATTCGATAATCAATTGCAAGGCTATGACAGATTGTTGAAAGCTTTCTGGTCCACCTCTTTCAAAAATTATGTAGCAATCTTTATCCTTGCCGAAACCTTTTTGCCTTAGCTTGTAGTACATCTCGTACAAATATTTTTGTTGGTCAGAGCCAACTTCTATTGGCAAGTGAGCTGGAGCCAAAGTGGAAGGCCAGCCCGCGTGGATTACTCTAACATGCTTACCACCATCTTCCGGAAGTAAGTCTATGACTTTTTCTGGATCTATTCTTAAGCTTAACATGTGCTCAAAGTCCATGGCAACTGCAAAAACATTTTTTCCAGCTTTCTTATTAGCTTCTTCTACCAAGAAATAGTATTGGTAAGGGTTTGCAAGCCTAAGCCACTCTTCTATTCCTCTTCCACCCATCGGCGATTCCAAAGCAAAAATCATGCCATCTTCACTCAAGTGTTCTTTTGGGTCTTTGTATTCTTTTCTTGTTGGGAAGAAGTGGCCAAAAATGTATCTTGCTGAAACGGCGGGAACCCAAATTTCGTAAGTTGTCCTGAAATTCTCATCTTCTATCGTAAGTTTTTCTGGGCTTATTCCTCTTTTCTCCATCCACTCTTCCACACTTATGCCATCCCTTTTTGCAAAGAATTTTATGCTTGCGTTAACTATTTTCTCCCATAAAGGATCTTTGTTTTCTTCCATCCATTTTGCAATGAAATAATAAGCCCATCTTTCTGGACCATAATGCAAGTCTCTTGAGTTAACAAGCGAAATAACATAATCGATTATATCAGTAAAAGTTATTTCCAAAGATCTTCTTATGCCTTCGTCTATTATTCCTTGCTCCGCTGCTTCTGCTTGTGTGTATTTTTTTCCAACTTGTATCTCATGACTTTGCACTCTGCTCATTATCCTATCTTGCAGATATTCTTCAAAAGTTCTTCCCCTCAAGAGCTCAAGCCAGAAAAAATTTTGTGGTCTTATTCCTTTTTCTTTGAAAGCATTTTCTATGTCTTTCTTGTCTATTTGTCCCACAGCTTTGCCTTTTTCTTTCCAAACATTCATCAAAATCTCAATCATCTCTTTTGACCTATCTTCCTTGCTTCCACTAACCAACCAATTCAAAAGCCATTTGTTTTCATCTCTTGTCAAAAATTCCCTTAAAGTATTTCCATCTGGATCCACTAAATCGCTTGCTTGCAAAGTTCTTTCAAGCAAGCGAAAAGGCTCAGATTCTGAAGAATGGATCAAAACATATTTTGCCCCTATGTCTTTTGAATGCTTTAAAACCCAAATAAGTCTTTCATGAGATCTTTCGTACTCCATCTTTATGGCAGAATCAAGCTCAGCAGCCTCGACACCAAAAGCTCTTGTTTCGCTATGAATCCCAAAATTTATCTTGAGTTTTTCTATTATGTCTTTCTTCATTTTTTTCTCTAGCTCAGGCTCTTCAAATTCAGAAAGCGACTCTAAATCAAGCTGAACAAAGTTCACACCTTTTGTTATTCCTGCTTGGGCTTTCTTGAACAAACCAGCTAACTGAGGCTTTTCTTCGGCACTAGCAACACCAAAAGCTCCTGTTGAGACTCCAAGCACATAACCCATTCAATCACCTATGGCACACCAAAAGAAGATTTTATGAAGCCAACTATCATGCCCCAAGTTGCTCCAACCTCTCGTAAATAGTATTTGGTTATTCTTTCCTTGAAAGCAAATTCGTAAGGAATTTCGTAAGGAACTTTAGCTCTGAAGAACTTCAGCTCCAAACCAAAGAACTCAAAAAATTTTTCGAAAGCTTTGCTTATTCCTTCAAAAGGATTTTCTTTTGCTTTCTTCTCTTCTTTCTTCTCTTCTTCAAGCTTTATCGTGTATTCTTTCACAAGCTCATCAATATCAACAATTTCCTTTTTCCCCCCTTTCTCCAAAACTCCTGCTTCGCCTAGCATTTGTTTCAAGTATGCTTCAAGCTTCTTGTCTTTTGCTTCAAGCTCTATCAACCTGCCTATAATTACATTTTGAGTTTCAAGCCAAGCAGTTATTCTGTCAAACATCAAATCTTCAATTTCAGTCCCGTTTGGCAAGCGAATTACTGCTCTATTCACGGGAATTTCAAAGAACATGAAGTATGGGCTAAATACCCAAGCTTCGTAGTCTGTGGCTCCACTTACTGATTTTTCAAATCTTTCAACAAGCCTTTGCCTTGCCTTAAATATATCTTTGGCAGTGATTTTTATTCCACTGTATTCGCTAGATTTTTCTATATTTTCAATTATTTTCCTTACAACAACATCTATGGAAGGTTCTACAGGCAAAGCTTTGACCATCCCATCTTTATCTAACAACCCTTCTTTTTTCAATTCTTCTATCTCTTTTTCAGTGAATCCAGCTTTCTCAGCAGGAATTTTGTCCAAAGGAGTTTCTCTCACAGCTTTATATTTCTCTGGAGCTACAAAAGGCTTCCAAGCCCAAATAGTGGTAGAATCCAAAGACATTGCTTGAGAGCCGGGCCTCCAAAAAGCTGCTCTCTCAAGAGTAGAAGCAAGCCCTGAGCTGCTTAAGCCATCAACTATGGACTTGTATCTCCTTAGCGTAGGCTTGAGCATCTCTTTGTATTCTTCGTAAGATTTCCTCCTTGCTTCAACCATTGCAATCAAGCTTTTAAATCTCTCTTCAACAGCTTTCTTGAAAAGCTCATCCCTCCATTCCTTGTAGAGCTTGTTTTTTGTTGCTAGGATTACAGCTTCAGCTTCCGAAACTCTGTGCTTTTCAGCTATTTTCTTTGGCTCAACATCCTCATCATCTAGCTTCATGAAGTCTGCAATTATGGTTGGCCACCTTCCAGCTATAGATCTCAAAGCAATTGGCTGGTTTGGCAAGTCTGTGTGAGCATCAACTTGGTCTATAAAAATTGCTTTTAGAGATTGCTCGCCTTGTAATCTAAGCTTATCATCTTTCTTCTTTTTTCCAACTTCTATCATCTTGTAGTAATCCATGAATTCCTTGTATTTTCTCAAATCATGCCTCAAAAGCTCTAAATCAGAAAGGGCAGTAGCTATGCTTGCCAAGCTTGCTTTTATTATCGCTTCCAGCTCTTCTTTTTGTTTTATTGTTAGCTGATAGTATTGCTGGAACACAGGAGTCACAACAACTTTTTCATCAACTTTAACCCTTTCAAAACCCCACTTTGGAAGCTGGAAGACCAAAGCCAAATAAACTCCTGAGCCTTTGCCAAGATTTGAATCAATATCAAGATAAATGTCACAATCTTTTGGTTGAATATTAAGACCAAAACCCGTAGGAATTTTATCATCTTTAGGATATTCGACCATAATTTAAATTATTCTTTTCTTTGTATTAAGTTTTCAGAAGGTAAATCCCGAGAGCAATCAAACCAAAACCAATCACAACTCCGGTGAAGCCAATTTCTTCTGGCTGATAATCTCTTATTTCAGGAAAGAACAAGACCATTAAAATTCCCCCCAGCAAACAAGCTGCGCCCAAAATCTTGTTCAGCATCTATTTAATTAATTGAATTCCCAAACCTAAAAAAGTTGGGCCGAGCAAAAGCTGCAACAAAAAAGAATTGTAGTCCTCAGCTCTACCGCAATTGAAAGTGAACACTAAGCCTAAGAATATTAAAATCGCGCCCAATTCTTTCATGTTTATTCTTTTAAGCAAAAAATTTTAAATCTTTTTATTTTCTTTTTCTCAATAAATTATTGTGGTTTAATGCCAGTATTTGCTAGAACAAAGCTTGTGATTCATGATGATTGCTTATTTCCACAAGCTTCTTTTGCCACAATAGAGTACAAAGGCCCAAACCCACAAAACCTTTACAACAAAATTAAAGAGTTGCTGGTTAGTGTGTGGAGAGTGGATCCAGGAGACGTGCAAGAAAGAGAGTTCACTTGGGACAGAAGCTCTGGAGTTGAAAAGTTCAGGGTTAGGTTTGAAGCTGTTAAAGACCTTGACACTTTCAGCTTTTTCTTCATAAGGGTAAATTTAAGCGGGGAAGCTAAGCATAGCAGAGAGTTTGGAAGAGAAGGAAGTGCAAAGATTGAATTTGACCCTTGTTTAAGAACAGAATATCCTCAAGACACGCTTTGGCAAAGAAGTTTAATCTATGAATTTTTCAGGACGCTTTGGCACAAGGCTATTTACCAAAGCACGAGGCTAAGATACTTGCAAGAGTGTAGAGAACTTTCTGAAAGATTTGCGGAAGAGATAAAATCTTTTCTTAATGCTTTACCAAAAAGTTATTAGTGTAAATCATGCCAAGCTGGATTGTAGAAGATGACATACTTGCACCAAGGGGCAAGATTGAAATAAATTACAAAGGCCCAAATCCTTTCCAATTTTACAAGAAGCTTGATACAAATTATTTTCAAGCAAGGTTTGAAATTGGAAGCACAGACTTTATGGAGAGGGATTTCAGATGGAGCGCTGACAGCGAGCCACATCCTTTCTTCATAAGAATTTTTGTTCACAAAGGCTATGACAAAAACACCGAAGCTTGGTTTGAAATTCTTTTCCAAGGAGCTCAGCCTTCCGATCCAACAAAAGAAGGAAACGTGAAGATAACAATAGGTGGAAACTTGAGGACAGAATTCAAACTTAACACAGGCTTTCAACAAACCCCTTTATACAAAGCTTTGCTTTGGCTTTACATAAAAATTTTCTATGCAAATGTGAGGAGAGGCTATTTGAAAGATGCTCAAAGGAGAATTGATTTGCTTGTAAGAGAAATAAGAGAATGGGCTGGAATGCCGGAGGTTGTTTATGTTTAATTGGTTTAAGAAGAAAGAGAAACCTTTGCCTTTGCCCCCAGAACCAACTCAACCTTTACAGCCTTTAGAGCCTAAGCTTGAACCAAAAGTCGAAGAAAGTAAGCTTTCAACGGAGCAAAAAATTGAATTGCTTTCTGCAAAAATTGAAGCTATGAATGAGAGGCTGAAGAATATTGAAAGAATGATAGAAGAAATCTACAGGATGGCAAAGAGTTAATTCTCTTTCTTTTCAATATAGAATTATGATAATTGGGATTTGTGGCAAGACAAATGTTGGAAAATCAAGCTTCTTCAAGGCAGCAACTTTAATTGATGTAGAAATTGCTAATCGACGCTTTGTCACAATAAACCCAAATGTTGGTATTGGCTATGTGATAACTGATTGTGTCTGCAAAGAGTTTGGGGTGAAATGCAATCCAAAGAACAGCATATGTAAGAATGGAAAAAGGTTCATTCCGATAAAGCTTGTAGATGTTGCTGGCTTGATTCCAGGAGCGCATGCTGGTAAAGGTTTGGGAAATAAATTTCTCGATGACTTAAGACAAGCTTCTGCTTTCATTCACATAGTTGATGCTTCCGGCCTTACAGATGCTGAAGGAAATCCAACTCAAGGTTATGATCCAAGCTTTGATGTTGAATTTGTGAAAGAAGAAATAGAGCTGTGGTTTGCTGATGTGATAAAAAGAGCTTTGACAAAAATTGGTAAAGCTGGCTCTAAAGCTGAGCTCGTGCAAATGCTTGCTGAGCAGCTCAGTGGGCTTGAAGTCAACAAGAAGCAAATAGAAGCTGTTTTGGAAAAAGTTTGGATTAGCGATGTGGATAAATTTGCCCGCGAGATAAGAAAGATTTCTAAGCCTATGCTGATAGCTGCAAACAAGATTGATTTGCCAGAAGCTCAAAAGAATTTTGAATTGCTTAAGGAAAAATTCAAAGATTTGATCATAATTCCAACTTCAGCTGATTATGAGATAGCATTAAGGAAAGCTGCTGAAGCCGGCTTGATAGATTATTTGCCTGGCGATGGTTTTAAAGTTCTCGATGAAAGCAAGCTGAGCGAAACACAAAAGAAAGCTTTAGAGAAGATAAAGGCTTTGATTGAAAAGTATGGCTCTACTGGCGTGCAAGATTGTTTGAATAAAGCTGTTTTTGATTTGCTTGGCTACATTGTGGTTTATCCTGTTGAAGATGAGAACAAGCTTTGCGATAAACATGGCAACGTTTTGCCTGACGCTCTGCTAATGCCAAAAGGTTCTACTGCTTTAGACCTAGCTTTCAAGATCCACACGGAGATAGGAGAAAAGTTCATTTGTGCCGTAGATGCTAGGAGCAAGAGAAGGCTTGGAAAAGATTATATTCTTCAGAACAATGATGTGATAAGGATAATGGTAGCTAAGTAGGCAAGGTTTTTAAGGTTTAATGATTTTAGTCTTAATATGAAAGAAAAGATGAGAGCTTTAAAGAACAAGCTGTACGATTTTAAGAATTCTATGGCAGAATTCTGGAAAGAATGTAATGATATGCTGAAAATTGGAACTAGTTTTTATGTGTTGGGAGCTAGCCTTCGCTCAGCAGGAGCTTTTTGGATTCGCTACAATTACGATATTTTAAACACATACGCTGCTTCTCATCAAGATTTAGAGATTTTTTCTGACCCAAACTTTTATCAAATCTTGAGAGAAATGGATAGAGGCGGAAGCTATTTTGAAGTTGGTGGTTTTATCGTTGGCATTTCTCTTGTGCCCATTTTTATTGGAATAGGAATAGAAGCTTACAAGACTTTCAAAGCTTTGAAGAGAACTAAAGATAATAATTTCTAAAATCCAAATTATTATTGAATGGTAACTCTGAAAAAAAGGTTTCGCGGCGTGAGACAAAGCTTGAAAAGAGCAAGAGCTTACTTGGATAGAAAAATTTACAACAAGTTTTGGAAGTACTTGAGGAGGAAGTGAATGCCAAGAGCAATTTTTACTGGGGCAATTTCTTTTGGTTTAGTGCACATACCTGTTAAAATTTATACCGCAACCGAGACAAAAGAGATAGAATTTCACAATTTGTGTCCCGAATGTCTTTCACCTTTGGAATACAAGCGATGGTGTCCAAAGTGTCAAAAAGAAGTTGCGTGGCAAGATGTAAAGAAAGGGTTCAAGATTTCAAAAGAAAGATGGGTTATTCTTGAGAAAGAAGAAATTGAAAAGCTCAAGCTGCCCAGCACGAAAGCTTTGGAAATTCAAAGTTTTATTGACGTTTCACAAATAGACCCAATTTTCTTCCAGAAAGCTTACTATGTTGTTCCAGAGGAGGGAGGAGAAAAGCCTTATTCTCTGCTTGTTGAAGCCCTAAGGCTTGCGAACAAAGCAGCAATTGGTAAGGTGGTTTTGAAGAATAAGGAATACTTAGTTTGTTTAAGACCTTTTAAGAAAGGTTTGGTCATGCACTTGCTTTATTTCTTGAGGGAAATCAAAGAGATAGAAGAGTTGCCTGAGCTGAAGAATTTGGTTGTTGTTAGCAAGGAAGAGCTTGAGTTAGCAAAAGCTTTAATAAGCAAGCTTACAGAAGAGGAGTTTGATGCAAGCAAGTTTAAAGATGAATACACGGAAAAACTGAAAGAGCTGATAAAAGCTAAGGCTGAAGGAAAAGAAATTGAAGTTAAAGCTGAAGAGAGGGTAGCGGAAGCTAAAAGTCTTATGGAAGCTTTGAAAGCAAGCGTTGAACAAGCGAAAAAGAAAAAGAAAATTGAAGTTGAAGAGAAATAAATTTCTGATCAATTGAGAACGGAATATCTCAAAGTTCTCTTGACCGAAATCAACTTTACATTATAAGGCAAGCTGTTTGCTAGTTTTTTGGCTTTTTGTGAAGAATTCCTGCCAAGGATTATGGCATAATCTGATTGTTTAATTGCTTCTGTTATCGGCTCGTCCAAATCAGCTTTTTCTTTCCCATTTTCTGCTAGTGTGAAGATTGTGTACTTGCTCATACTTTTCATAGCTTCGTAAATTGTTTTGCCGAAAGTGTAATTTTTCTTATCAGCCAAAATCAAAACTTTGGTATTTGGCTCTATGTTGAGATTATTCTTCAAGAATCTTTTAACCTTGGCTTTTGTCGGTTTCGTGATTTTCTTTTTCTTTTTTGCTTTTTGAATTTTTAAGGTCAATTCATTCAAAATTTCTTTTACTAGTTTTTCTTGATTGGCCAAGATAGAGGATTTAAATGAGACAATTTCTCCGTTTATTCTTGAGATATCATCTTGATTTTGGGACAATTGGTCAAAAGTGCTCATGATTCTAGCTTTGATTTCTGCCAATTCTTTTGAAAAATTAGAAACCTTGAAGTTAATTTCTTCCAACTTTTCTTTAAA
>JAVZHJ010000025.1:0-11333 GCA_038998365.1 Candidatus Aenigmatarchaeota archaeon
TTCTTGGTTGATTCTGTTGAAGGGCACAGAAGGTTTAGAAAACCAAAGATATTTGAGATCGTTTATAATGATTTGATTAACAGAGCCAAGTCAAGAGGTAGTGATTTGATTATTTTCAATCAAAATGTTGGTAATAAAACTCCTCAAGAATTCTTGGCTTACCTTAAACAAATTGGGTTAAAGGAAGAAGAAATTAGAATGAAGTTTAATACTGATTGTTATCTTGAAGCCAATAAATGGAAGGTAAAAGGTTATGTGGTTAGGTTTAATTCTAAATAGAAATTTATCTTTACATATAAAATAGATAATTATGGAAGAAAAGCCTTGTGTATTTTGTCAGATAGTTGCTAAAAAAATTCCTGCTAGAATTGTTTATGAAGATGAAAATTTTATGGCTTTCCTTGACATAAGGCCTTTAAATCCTGGTCATACTTTGCTAATACCAAAGAAACATTATCGTTGGGTTTATGATGTTGAAAATTTCGAGGAAATGTGGAAAGCTGTGAAGAAAGTTACTTATGCTATAATTTCAGCTTTAAACCCAATTTCAGTTTCTTACGCAACCTTAGGCTTTGAAGTTCAGCATGCTCACATCTGGATCATACCAAGATTTGAAAATGATAAGCATGGAGGAGCAATAGATTGGACTGCTGTTAAAGAAATTCCTCCTCAGCAAATGGATGAAATTGCCAAAAGGATAAGGGAAAAAATTCCTGAAGAGCCGAAGAAAGTTGAAGAAAAGAAAGAAGAGCCAAAAGAAGAAAAGCAGAGAAGTGAAGAGGAAGTTTGGTTGATAAAAAGAGAGCTTGAGCTCACTTAGCTTTGATACAATTTTTCGATTAAAGGTAAAAGCTGAGAGTAATTCTTGATTAAAAAACAATCCTTGTTATCAACTTTTTTCAAGTAGCTTTTTCTCTTTGGATCAAAAACTATGCACTTAACCAGACCACAAGGATCGGCATCATCGCCAACATAAATTATTTCATCGTAGCTGATAGAAAGTTTTTCAGAAATTTTTTCAATCATTTTCTTCTTTCTAGAAAATCTGGAAATTTTCCCCATTAGTTTCCCTTCTTTTATTTCAACTTCATTCGAGCAAACAACATCAACGCTCAATATTTGAGCAGCGTATCTTGGCTGAATTTGAATGTTTTCTGTGACTATACCAACTCTTACTCCTTTCTCTTTCAGTTTTTTAATCACATCTTCTATACCATAAACCAAATTTTCTTGAGTTGTTCTTGAGACGTAATCTTTAATTAAATCTTCTCTTGCTCCCTTTAAAGAATGGAGTAAAAGCATGTAAGCAAATGGCTCCAAGAATGGTAAAATCTTACCTTCGGTATAGGCTTTCACCATTTTGTTGGCTAAATTCCTCAAAATTTTTGATTGATTGAATTTTTCAAAACATTTGAAAGTATACTCTCTCCTAGCTATTGCCCCATCGTAATCGAAAAGCACCAAAATTTCTTGAGGCATAGTTTTAAAATAAAACATTAGCTATTTATTTTTATCAAGCGCCGATGGTCCAGCCTGGTCTAAGACCCGAGCCTTCCAAGCTCGAGACGCGGGTTCAAATCCCGCTCGGCGCACAGAATTTTTAAAATTCTGATTTGCCAAAACTGTAGTTAATAAACATAGAAAGGTTTGAACTTAACTATACAACCTTCCAATGAATTCTTCTATCTTTTCGGGATGATCCTCAAAATAAGTCCCAACAACAACTTTATTTGCTCCAGAATCAAAGAATTTTTTCACTTCTTCAGGAGAGTTTATCCCGCCACCAACTATTATTTCCATTTTTTCAGGCAAAATTTTTCTTGATTTTATCACTACTTCTGGACTTACACATTTTTTTGAACCAGAACCTGCTTCAAAATATATACCTTTCTCTTTTGGTAAATTCTTCAAATATCTTTTGACAATGGAAATTATTTCTTCTTCCTCCAAAGGCAGAGAGCCAAGCTTTTTACCAACAGTTGAGTTTGATCCAAGTGTGATGTAAGCGTAATCTTCCGATTTTTTATCTCTTGATATAAAATCAAAAAAACTGGTTAAAAGCTTGCCAAGTTTCACATAAGCATGCATGTACCATTTAGTACAATTCAAGAGAATTGGCCTGAAGATTCTTTTAGCATTTTTGTAGCAGAAAGCATGATCCAATCTGCCTGGAAAAACAACTATTTCTGAAATTCTTTCATCTCTCAAAATTTTAGTGAAATAGTTGATGGTTTGAAAGTTGGTTTTGGAAGTACCTATCCAAACTTCAACTCCATAATCATTTATCAAATCTTTGTACTCTATGCAACTTTTAGCTACAGAATAGGCTTGCGGCTTGTCAGGATCAATCAATATACAAAGTTTTTTAGTCAAGTCACCACATTAAATTAAAGAATTAAAAGAATTAATTTTTAATCCTTTCAACCTTTTAGAAACGTGAGGATAAACTATAAGAGATTCGAATTCAATTTTTTCTGGCAAACTATCATCTATTTCTCTCAATTTTTTCTTAAGAGAAGAAATTTTGTTTTTGTCTACGAGATCAATCAAAATAGCTGGATGGCATGGAATATCATTAGCGAGACAATACTCCAAAGCTTGGAGTTGCAGTTTAAATTCTTCAGGCTTTGCTCCAGTTAGCCTTGAAAAATCCACTTCATCACAACCTTTCAAAGAAATTCTTACATACAAATTTTCAAATTTCTTAAGATCTTTCACATAGCTTTCATCAGCACCAAGCAAAATTCCATTTGTCTCCAAAATGAAAGTTAAGTTTTTCGGAATTTCTTCTAGAACTGAAATCAAATGTTCTCTTGAAATTGTAGGCTCATTTCCTGTTATTCTTGCTTGCTTGAAGCCAAATTTCTTTGCTATTTCTTTCAGCTTTGAAGCCACTTCTTCTGGGCTATAAAATTTCCCGATTTTCCCTTCTCTTGCTAAATCATTGCTCCAACAATAAACACAACGCAAATTGCAACCAACACAATCAGCTGAAGCTATTCCACCATAGAATTTTGCTGGCCTGAAGCGGTAGTATTTTCTAAAAGTTTTTCCCTCCACTTTTTCGGTTGTTTGTCTTTCAATGATTTTTGATAATTCTATAGCATCATACATAAGGAAGATTAGCGCAAGAGAGTTTTTAATCTTTTGGTTGACATAATCTTTTAATCTTTTTAAATCAAACATTCCTTAAACTATTGTATAGGTGGGAGCTTGAACAAGGACAATTTGGCAGATGCTCTGGTAGCAATAAAGAATGCTGAGAAAGTAGGAAAAAGGGAATGTGTTATTCCGGCATCTAAGCTGATAAAATCTGTGCTGAAAATCTTACAGAGTAAAGATTACATAGGTCAATTTGAGTTCATAGACGATGGTAAGTCAGGGAAATTCAGGGTAGAGCTTAAAGGCAAAATAATAGATTGTAATGCCATCAAACCAAGGTTTTCTGTAAGGATAGATGAGTTTGAAAAATTTGAGAAAAGATTTTTGCCTGCAAGAGACATAGGCATTTTGATAGTCTCAACTCCAAAAGGAATAATCGACCATAAAAAGGCTAAAGAGCTAAGAACTGGGGGCAAACTTTTGGCCTATTGTTATTAGGTGGTTTTTATGGTTTCAACTGAAGTGAAAATTCCAGAAAATGTGAAGGTAGAAGTTGAAGGGAAAAAAGTAAAAGTTTCTGGAGAAAAGGGAGAACTTGAGAGAAGTTTTGCCGAAAAAGGAATAAAAATTGAAGTGGCTGAAGGAAAAATTGTTATATCTTCCGAGTCTGAGAGGAAAAAATTTAGGGCTTTGGTTGGAACAATTGCTGCTCACATTAAAAACATGATTGAAGGAGTTACAAAAGGCTTCACTTACAAGCTTAGGGTTGTTTATTCTCATTTCCCAGTAACAGTTAAAGTTGAAGGTGATAAAATTTTGATTCAAAATTTTTTGGGTGAAAGAGTGCCAAGAGTTGCAAAGATTGTGGGCAAAACTCAAGTAAAAGTTGAAGGACAAGAAATAACTGTTTCTGGAACCAACATAGAAGAAGTTGGTCAGACTGCAGCAAACATAGAGCAAGCTTGCAGAATTGTAGGCTACGATAGAAGAAAATTCATGGATGGAATTTACATAGTCAGCAAAGGCGAATGACTTAATGCTTCATTAAAATATCCACAAGCCTGTCACAAAATTCAAGTTGAGGCAACATACTCTCACTACTCCCTCCTTTTAACCAAAAGCTTATCACGTTTTCACCTTTTATTTCTCCAATAAGTTTTTCTATTTCTTTGCTTTCTTTAGAATTGAACTCTGCACTTACTTCAAAGTCAAAGTCTATGCTTAAGTCTAATGGCTTTTTTGGCAATGATTTATAGAGTTCATCAATGTTTTCAATCACTTTTTCACAAGCTCCTTTGTCTGTTTTAAAAAATTCCTTTCTTGGAGTTCTCAAACAATAAAAATGAATTTTATCTTTCTTTTCATCTGGAATTAATGTGTATTCTATATTGTCAGGATGTATGAAAGAAGGGAGAATCAAATGAACATCAACATTTCTTTTCTTCAACAACCAATAAACCCAATTATTGTCTTCTGGCCTATTAGCTATATTGCAACACATATCAGTGTGAGAATCAAAAATTATAATTGTTGGTAAATCTGAAAGCATTCCTGAGTAATGGTGATCATAATTAAAACCCAGTAGAAGTGTTCCTGGTTGGAGTCTTTCGTAGCTTGAATAATGTTCAGGTTTTACACCTTCGTGTGGAATTGGATATGGAAACAATTCTAAGCCATATTTTTCGCTCAAATTTTTTGAAAATTCATGAAGTTCAGAACCAATGAATGTTATTCTCTTTAACATAATGAAAATAAAAGAATTTATCATTTTAAATCAAATAACTTTTACACATGAGCAAGCTGAATGAATTGAAGAGAGCAAGATTTCCCACAGTTGACATAATCATAGAAAAAAATGGAAAAATAGTTTTGATTAAGAGGAAGAAAGAACCATTTAAAGATAAGCTTGTGTTGCCTGGTGGCCATGTGGAAGAAAATGAAACTGTGGAAGAAGCTGCAATCAGGGAAGCAAAAGAAGAAACTTCTCTTGATGTTAAGCTTAAAGGAATTCTAGGCGTTTACTCTGAACCAAAAAGAGACCCTCGCTACCCAACAATTTCAACAGTTTTCATTGCTGAGCCTCTGAATAAAAAAATTGAAGCTGGCTCTGATGCAGCAAAAGCTGAATGGTTTGAAGTGAAGAGAATTGATTTTAAGAATTTAGGCTTCGATCATTCAAAAATTTTAAAAGACTATTTAAAATATAAGGAAAAAGGAGGAACTTATTGGTCTAAAAGGTGATGCCATGAATCCAAGGAAAAAGCCGGAGTTCAGGAGATGGTTGAGTGAAAGCTTGAAAAGACTTAAGCCAAGCTGGAGAAGGCCAAGAGGAATGCATAGCAAAATTCGTGTGAGAAAAAAAGGAAAGCTAAAGATGCCAAGCGTTGGCTACGGTGCTCCTAAGAATTTGAGGTATTTGCATCCTTCAGGCTTTCAAGAAGTTTTGGTTTCAAGCTTGAAAGATTTGGAGAAAGTTGATGCTAGCAAGCAAGCGATAAAAATTGCCCACACTGTTGGTAAAAAGAAAAGAGCAGAAATTTTAAAGAGGGCTGAAGAGTTGAAGATAAAAGTTTTAAATCCCTAAAATCTCACTACCCATCATTTGTTTTATTCACAAAGATACACAAGCCTTTTAATGAAACTTTCCATGAGTTGGAATTCCCCACTTTATTTAATCTGGAAATTTCGGA
Organism: Candidatus Aenigmatarchaeota archaeon; assembly: GCA_038998365.1. Lineage (GTDB taxonomy): Archaea > Aenigmatarchaeota > Aenigmatarchaeia > CG10238-14 > SCSR01 > JAVZGQ01. The sequence continues at coordinate 5,793 of JAVZHJ010000025.1, forward strand.
AATCTACTCCCAAAAGAAGTAAATAAAGTATATTAACAATTCTTTTTTGAAAAAGAGTGTGATGGAAATAAACTACGAAATAATGCCTTACGAGCCACAAGTACCTTTAAAAAATTATTTGTTAAATTTAGTTAGTCCAAATGATAGCAAAGAAAATTCCATCTATCTTAGAAATGTGGAAAGTTTTATAAAAGAAATTTGGAACGAAATCGTAGAAATGAATTGGAGAAAATTAAATGTAAGGGAGTTAATTCCAAAGGAATTGGGAATTTCGTGTAGCATTTTTTATGCTCATAAAAATGGTAGAAAATCTATTTCCATTCAATTATTATTTAAATTATTAAAATTGTGGGAAAAGTACTGTAACAAATCGAATGACCAAGTTAAACAAAAATGGGATGAAATTTTTAATTCAAACAAAATAAGTGAGAAAAATAAACAGCAATTGGAACTAATCCTAAGCCCCTTGATTAAAAATTTGTTCGGGATTAATGTCCCCATTTTTATAGGATATGGTAATGGATATAGAATACAATTTGGGAACAAGCCTATCCATAGATTTTTAACGAAGGTGTTAAAAATAAAAACAGGCGAAGTCCCGAGGTTTATTAAAAAATTAGATGAAGCAAATAAAAGATATTTTCTTATGGGAATTTTTGATTCTGAGGGATGTGTGAGTAAAAGTAGAAACAGATTGATAATATCCCAAGCAAAACTTTCTTTCCTAGAAGAAATAATTGAATTATTAAATGAAATGAATATTTATCCCAATGGTCCAACATTCCATAAAACAAAACTTGGAGTATGGTATGAGGTAAGAGTAGAAAGTAAAGAGGAATTTCTTAAATTTGCAAAAAATATAGGTTCTAATCATGTAGAAAAATTTAAATTGCTTCAAATGTGGGTGAATAAAATTGAAAATCGGGATGGCCGATCTTCCTCTTCATTTGGGGATTGCCCCAAAATGGCTATTTGAAAGAATGGTTAAATTGAGCAAGAGTGTTACAGAAATTATTATCCTAGAATATGGTAAAGATAATTTTTTAAGAAAGATATCAGATCCATTCTGGTTTCAAGCTTTTGCATGTGTGCTCGGTTGGGACTTTCATTCAAGCGGGTGCACTACTGTAACTTTAGGAGCATTAAAAGAAGCGAACTTGAAAGAATTTGGGATTGCTGTTCTTGGTGGCAAGGGTAAAGCCAGCAGAAAAACTCCTCAAGAAATTGAAGCTTTGGCCGAAGAGTTTTCTTTCAGCGACAAAAAAATTGAAGAACTGAAGAAAGTAAGCAAGCTGGTAGCAAAAATTGACAATGTTGCCTTGCAAGATGGTTTTCAACTTTACCACCATTCTTTTATCGTGACCGAAGAAGGAAATTGGGCTGTGATTCAGCAAGGCATGAATTTGGAAAATAAATATGCTAGGCGTTACCATTGGCTTTCTGAAAAAGTTAAGTCTTTCGTGAATGAGCCGCACTTAGCAATTTGTTGTGACATCAAAAGCAAGCCTTTGAACATGGTTGCTGAAGAAAGTGAAGAAGCGAGAAAGTGTTCTGTTGATTTGGTTAATGATAATCCAATCCACTTGAAAAAATATCTTGTTCCCAGCAAAGAACAAAAAACAATTTTCAAGTACTTGCGAATGCCTGCAAAGCACGAAATTGAGCTTGATAACTACAAGGCTCTACAAAAAGCTTTCGAGCAACAGCCAAAAAATTATGAAGAGCTCTTGCAAATTAAAGGCATAGGCCCAAAAACAGTTAGAGCTTTAGCTTTGATAAGCAATTTAGTTTATGGTGCTGAGCTCAGTTGGCGCGACCCTGTTAACTACTCTTTTGCTCATGGAGGCAAAGACGGTCATCCTTATCCTGTTGATAGAAAAACTTACGATGAATCGATTCGGTTGCTTCAGGAAGCTGTGCAGCAAGCAAAGCTTGGTCGGAGAGAAAAAATGGAAGCAATAAAAAGATTAAACTCCTTTTTAAAATAATTAATTATTTGAGTTACTAATATAGTTGGTAGGTAGCATGTCAAGCTTACAGAAGAAGTTAGCTGCGAAAATATTGAAAGTTGGCAAAAGCAGAATTTGGTTAGACCCGAGCAAGCAGAAAGACATAGAAGCTGCAATAACAAAAGCCGATGTTAGAAAGCTCATACAAAAAGGCTACATTAAAGCTTTGCCCGAAAAGGTTCATAAACCAAAAGAAGAAAGAAGGAAGAAAAGAGGACCAGGAAGCAAGAAAGGTGCCAAAGGAGCTATAATACCCAAAAAGAGGAAGTGGATTTCAACCGTAAGACCTTTAAGGGAAATGCTGAAAGATTTGAGGGATCAAGGAAAAATTGATAAAGCAACTTATCACAAACTATACAAGCTTGTGAAGGGAGGAATGTTTAGAAGCAGAAGCCACTTGAGAATTTATTTGGAGCAGCACGATTTGCTTAAGAAGTGATTTTTATGAAACTTAGCCCAACTTACAAGATGCCTTTCAAGAGAAGAAGGCTTGGCAAAACTGATTACAAAAAAAGGTTAAGGCTTTTGCTTTCCAATAAACCTAGACTTGTGGTCAGGAAAAGCTTGAACTACATTTTGGCTCAAGTGATTGAATTCTCCAAGCAAGGAGATAAAACCTTGGTTTCAGCAAGCTCTAAAGAATTGAAAAAGCTTGGGTGGAATTTTGCTTGCGATAACTTACCAGCAGCTTACTTGACAGGCTTGCTTATTGGCAAAAAGGCTTTAGCGAAAGGGATAAAAGAAGCTATTTTGGATTCAGGCCTTTATGCTTCAACAAAAGGCAACAGGATTTTTGCTGTTGTTAAAGGGGCAAGAGATGCTGGTCTTGATGTTCCTGTTGAAGAAGAAATCTTGCCAACAGAAGAAAGAATTAAAGGTTTACACATAGCAAGCTATCTGGAAAAATTTAAATCTTTGCCAGAGAAATTTGAAGAAATTAAGAAAAAGATAAGTGGTTGAAATGGTGGAAAAAAAGGAAGAAGAGAAAGAAGAAGTGCAAGAAGCAGTGCAAACTTCGCCTGAAGAAGTCAAAGAAATAGAGAAAGTGCCAACAGAAGAAGAAGTTCCTATTGGTGAGGAAATAAAAGTAGCAATTCCAAGCCCACTTGAAAAATGGCAACCAAGAACAAGCTTAGGTAGAGAAGTTTTTGAAGGTAAAATTTCTGACATAGAAGAAATTTTTAAGCAAGGGAAGATAATTAGAGAGCCGGAAATAGTTGATAAACTTTTGCCAAATTTGAAAAACGAAATAATTTTGATAGGAAGGAGAACAGGAAAGGGTGGGGGAGCTCAAAGAATTCCTGTGAGGATAACTGCAACCATGACAAAATCTGGAAGGAGATTCAGAAGCTCTGCTTTTTCTGTTGTTGGAAATGAGGATGGGATTGTTGGCATAGGCAAAGGTACAGCAGTTGAGCCTAGAGATGCCATAGCAAAATCCATACAAAAAGCTAAGCTTAATTTGATCAAAATCAAGCGTGGCTGTGGAAGCTGGGAATGTGGTTGTGGTGAAGAGCATTCTATTCCATTCAAAGTTGAAGGCAAAAGTGGCTCTGTAAGAGTTGTGCTTATGCCTGCCCCTAAAGGCGTTGGTTTAGTTGCTGATGATGAATCAAAGAAGATCTTGAGGCTTGCTGGAATAAAAGATGTTTGGGTCAAGACTTTCGGAAACACGAGCATGAGGATGAACTTGATAACAGCAATTTACAATGCTTTGAAGAGGCTTTATATTTACGAGAGGTGAGACGATGTTTGCCGTCATCAGGATAAGGGGTGAAGCTGGTTTGAGCAAAGAGATAAGGGATACTTTAAAAATGCTAAGGTTAAAAAATCCAAACAATTGTGTTATTGTGCCGGAAACTGAGAGCTACAAAGGAATGCTTCAAAAGTGTAAAGATGTTTGCACTTGGGGGGAAGTAGATAAAGCTACTCTAGTGAAACTTTTGCAAAAAAGGTTAAGAGCTGAAGGAGAAAAAAGAGTTGATGAAAAAATGCTTAAAGAGATCACAAGCTTCAACAATTTTGAAGAATTTGCAGATGCTTTGCTTTCTGGCAAGGCTAAGCTGAAAGATTTTCAGAAGCTCAAGCCTGTTTTCAGGCTCACGCCACCCAGCAAAGGTTTTAAGTCTGTGAAAGAAGCTTGGCCGAAAGGTGATTTAGGATATAGAGGAAAAGAGATAAATGAGTTGCTTGAAAGGATGATTTGAATGGTTGTGAAAAAAGAAAAGAAGCATAGGAAGTTCAGAGGTAAAAGAACTTATCATGGTAGCCATAAGAAAGCAAGAGGTGGAGGAAATAGAGGCGGGAGAGGAAAAGCTGGTTTTCACAAGCACAAGTGGAGCTATGTGGTTAAATATGAGCCAGAACACTTTGGAAAAACAGGCTTCAAGCCACCAAAACAAAAAGAAATCAAATCGATAAATCTTGGTGAATTGGAGAGAATTGCAAAAGAGAAGAATTTGGAAAAGATAAATGTTATGGAGCTTGGTTATGAGAAAGTTTTGGGTGAAGGCAAAATTTCTAAGCCCTTAACCATAGAAGCAAAATTCTTCTCAAAAAAAGCTGAAAAGAAAATTGAAGAAGCTGGTGGGAAAGCCGTGAAGATTGAGTGAAGAATATGGCTATGGAATTGAAAATTTTAGATGAGATAGAAAATTTGGTTGAAAAAATCAAAAAATATAGTTTGTTGGGGAAAAGGAGCATTGAATTTAATGTTGAAGGTAAGTGTTATAAATTTATTTTAGAAGATGTGAAGCCTGATGAAAACGGGAAATTGATTTTGATATATCGACAAGAAAAACCAGAAGTGGTTTGATGGAAGAAAAACAAAGCTTTGACAAAAAAATAGCAAGGTTTTTGCCAAGTGTGAAGAAACCAACTTACCAGCTTCCTTTCAACACCAAGCTGAAGTGGACCGGTTTTGCTTTGCTTATGTACTTAGCCTTGTCTTACGTCACGATTTACGGAGTTGAAAAAACTTCTTATGAATATTTTAGATTTTATGAAATTGTTCTTGGTTCAAAGTTCGGGAGCGTGATGACTTTAGGCATAGGTCCTATAGTAACAGGTGGGATAATTTTGCAGCTCTTGGTCGGAGCCAAGATAATAAATTGGGACACGACAAAAGAAGAAGATAGGAGAAAATTCCAAACTTGGAGCAAATTTTTAGCTTTGTTGTTTTGTTTTATCGAAGCAGCGGGCTTGGTCATGGCAAGAGCTTTGCCCATAGCTGGCGATTTCACTGTAGCAGTTCTTGTGATGGCTCAACTTGCAGCTGGTGGTGTGATAGCTCTGCTTTTGGACGAGCTTGTGAGCAAGTGGGGCTTTGGTTCTGGAATAAGCCTTTTCATAGCAGCTGGAGTTGCAAACCAAATCTTGATCAGAATTTTTTCACCTTTAGCTGTAACTTGCGTGGCTGGTAATTTTAACCCTTGTATCCCAAGCTCTGAACAGCAGCCTGCTGGACTGATTTGGCAGTTTTTCATAAATTCTTTCGCAGGAAAAACCACAGAAGCGTTGCTTGCTGCTTTGC
>JAVZHJ010000026.1:0-9922 GCA_038998365.1 Candidatus Aenigmatarchaeota archaeon
TTTGAGTTGTTCTTTGTTTTCAATTGCCGCTCAGAGAACAAATCGGTTTTCAAGAAAGGCATTCTAGACAACAAAAAACTTTTGGTAGCCATTTTGATCTCTTTCTTGTTGCAGCTTCTTGCAGTTTATCATCCCTTCTTCCAGCAAATCTTCAAAACAGTTTCACTTGGGCCAAAAGAATTTTTTGTTGTTCTTGCGATGAGTTCTTTAGCTTTCTTGGTTTTGCCAGAAATTTTCATGAATCGAGACTTGAAATTCAGAAGAATTGAAAGTTAACATACTTAAGGAGTTACAAATCTTTATACTAGGCTTTATTTCAAGAGTTTTTCATGAAAATGAAAAATTTTTTGGTTGGAGCGATTGCAGTAGCTTTGCTAGCTTGTTCAGCTCAAGCTTTGAGTGTAACTATAACAGAAGGTATGATATCGAGCCTTGAGCCACAAGAGTTTCTGGTAAACTTTGGAATGTTGACAGGGGCAATAAATTTCAAGCTTGGCAATTACACTTGGCCTGCTAGCGAGATTTGGCTTGTGCCTGTTGGAACCAATCCAAACCAATTCAAATCAAACAGCACTTACCTTGAAATTCCGGAAAACATAACATCCACGACATGCAAGACAAGCGTTTATTTTAACTCAACCTACGGCTTTGCTTTCAAGTCTTTGGCTCAAATCTTGCCGAATGGAACTTTTTGTATTCTAGCTTACAACGGAACTTATGATGTTGTGGCTAAGTACTAGTGATTGCTATGAAAACTTTGCTTGTGATTTTTCTTCTTCTTCTTTTTCTCTTAATTTTCATAATTTCAAAAAATTTGGAAATTTCTCAAACAGGTGAGTTTATAAAGTCAAATGAAAAAACAAATAGCACAAGTGATGTGAAATGGAAAATTATAGCTAGAGTAGAGATTATGAATGGTAAAATAGTCAATGTGACAAGAAACATAAGTTAATCAAAATTTTATTTAAATTTCAGAAAACAAATTATAAAAAGAGAAGATGAGATTCAGGTTTTTGGATTGGATTTATAGAATTTTAGGGCTGAGAAGAAACTTAAAGATAGGACTTTACGGTGAGACTGGAGTGGGAAAAACAACTTTAGCCAATAGAATTTCTCTTGATTGGACTGGTGAAGAAGTTGGGAAAGTCACAGGAATACCCCATGAGACTAGAACGATACAAAAAAAAGAGAAAATAGAGATAAAAGTCAACAAGAAGAAGATATTGCTAAGCATCTTGGATATGCCAGGTTTGTCAACAAAAGTTGACTATAGAAGCTTCTTGAAGTATGGGCTTTCAAAGAAAGAGGCAAGGGAAAGGGCAAGGGAAGCTACAGATGGTGTTATAGAAGCTATCAAGTGGCTAAGCAATGTCGATGCTGTTTTGGCAGTAATGGACGCAACTCGCGATCCTTTAACTCAAGTTAACATCACTTTGCTTGGAAATTTGGAAGCAAGAAAGATTCCTGTGATAATTGTTGCGAACAAGATTGATAAGAAAGGAGCTAAGCCCCATTTGATAAGAGAAGCTTTTCCAACTTATCCTGTTGTTGAAATATCAGCTCTTAAAGGCAAAAACATGGATTCTCTTTATGAAGCTATAGCAAAATATGCGAGGGGAGGGTGATGAAGTTAAAATTTGATTTTGTTTCTTCAGCTGTTTTGGAATCTAAACCAAGAGACAAAAGAATAAACTTCATCTTGAACAAAGTCAAAGACGGAACAATTTTGGTTACAGATGGGGTTATGAGTCCAGAAGAAGAAATGGAACTGATAAAAGAGACGATGAGGAGAGTTGATGATGGTTTTCCAGGAATAGAAGTTGCAAGCTTGAAGAAGCCAGTAAGCGGAATAGCGAAGTGGATTGAAAAATTTTCTGAGCAAAAGGACAAAGTGAAAATTTTCTTTGCAAGTTTAGCTGGAGAGAAAAAAGTTTCCACAGGCTTGAAAACTGGATTGACTTTAATAGGGCCTGCAAAATACATAAGGCAAGTGAAGAAAAATCCGAATTCTTTCTCAGTTTTGACAGAGGTTAAATGATATGCACAAGTGCGTGAGATGTGGAGCAACTTATCAAGATGATGACTCTTCCATACTGAGAGGATGCACAAACTGTGGGTCAATTTTTTTCCTCTTTTTGAGAGACCAACAAGATGTGATTCAAGCCAGAGAGATAGAAAAAGAGCTTGAAGCAAAAGACACGACTCTTGAAAAAGAGATTGCTAAGAAGATTGAAGAGAAGAAGGAAGAGTTGGAAGTTGCTGTCGAGAAGAGCGAGAAAAAAGCTAAGAAGGAGAGGAAGATTGAATTTGGAATAGAGACTGTGAGAATACCAAGAGAAGGAGTTTATGAAATAAATCTTGATGCTTTGATGCAGAAGAAGCCTTTGATAATTTTGGAAAAAGGGAAAGTTTATTTCATTCACTTACCTTCTGTTTTTGAGAGCAGGGAAGAATAATAGAAAAAGATTTAAGCAAGCAATACCAATAAAATATAGAAGGACATGCAATCCCTACCTTTGTGGTTGCACTGTATGCCATCTGTAGCTAGGCTTTTTATTATTGGCTACACCACAAAGGGTTAATTTGGGATGATTCCTTTCTCATTCTCAAAGGATGACCAGAAAATTGCTCTCATCTTCTGAATTTGTCTGGCCAATGAGAAAGGACGAGACTAACCCCTAAGAGGTTTCTGAAGATCGACACCGGTTTTAAGGTCTCCTGTCCCTCAAAATTGAGAATGAATCGGAGAATTAAAAATCGACACCGGTATGTAAACTAATTCTTCTGTTCCTCAAAATTTCTTGTTGGCCAAATTTTGTTAAAAATTTAAATTGAGAAAGGATGGGAGAAAGAGTTGAAGTATGTGGGAGAATAAATAGTTAAATCAATCCTTTAGCTCTGTCTTCTCTCACTTGCTCTTCAAGCTCGGGCTTAATTTTTATCAGACCTTCAAACAGCTTTTCATAATAATCTTCAGAAATAAGACCATCATCTTTCAATTGCTTCAACAAGATGTAAGCATCCATTGTTAATTCATCTTCTTTCTTCATTCCTTCAGGCCTGCAACTTTCTTTTTTCAAATTTTGTCTTTTGCAAGCTTCGCATAAAATTCTAGCGACAACATTGTAAATTTCAGCAACAACAATCTGCTCAGGATAGGGAATTTTTTGAACTTTCGCGATTTCTTCTTTCATTTTTTCAATCATTTCTCTTACAGCTTTCAAAGCGCAATCTTCCATGATTAATTTTTGATTTTTGGTAAATAGGTTTTTATCTTTTCTCTTTCTATTAGAGATTGTGCAAGAATTAAGGCCAAATTTAGGCAATTTAAGACTGTATGAAATAGTTTGTGTTGTTTGGATAGCCGAGGCTATTTATGGTGAGTTGAATCCTCAAATTTTTGAAAAAATATTGTATGGGAATTTTGATCCAAGCAAAGAAGATTATTTGAAATTAAGAAGCTTTTTGGAATCGAAGAGACCATCTGAGCTTACAAAAAAATTTGAAGATTTAGGTCAATATGCTTCAAAATTCACCATTAAAGACTGCTATCGCTTCTTTGTTTCTCCAAGCGATTTTCACAAAATAGCTTTGAAAACAATTCATGATAAAGTGGAAGTGAATTTAAATATAATCAAAGAAGCCCTGGAATCACAAGGATACAAATTTTGGAGATTTGCTTGGTTGCGTATATTAAATCTTTTGAAGATGGGGGAGCTCTACAAAAAAGCTGGTGAAAGAAGCTACCATCTTAAAGCATATCCAGAAAAAATGGAAATCTTCTGGCCTTTTTTAGCTGATGAAAATTATGTTCTTCCAAAAAAGTAACCAATTTATAATACCATTTCGATAATTTTCATAAGAGAAGATGCTTAAAGAAGAAAATAAAATCGTCAAAGACATAATAACTGGTAATGCTGTTCCGAAAAGCATGAGCTTGATTGAGCTTGAAAAGAATTACGCTTTGCTTGCTGAGATGTTTGCTCGTTTGCTTGACAGAATCAAAACAATAGAAGACGAGCTAGATAAACTTGAAGAAAAAGTTGCTTTGCTCATGATGGAAAGGGAAAGCAAGAAAAATAACAGCAAGAAAAACAACAATAAAGAAACTTTTTAAAGTTTTTGATTTTTCCAATCTGCTCCTACCAAATAGTAAAGTTTAAATCTTTTAATTACTCTTAAGTAATCACCATGAACAACATAAACATATTCGAAATCAGTGAAGTCTTGGCATCTGCAAAGAGAACTCTGCTACTTTTCTTGCTGAACAGCCAGCCGATGAGCTACACGCAGATAGAAAAAGGATTCAAGAAGAATGAAATTAAAATAGGGAGTAGCGAGATTTATAAGCATTTGGATATATTGCTAAAGCATCGATACATAGCAAAGCGTGGCAAGATGTATGTGGTAACGCTTAAAGGAAAGAAGCTTGTCGAAAGCCTAAGCTCGATAGAAAACGTGCCACCAACAATTCCAAAAATTGAAATAGTTTTTTGAGAGATAATTATTTAAATCTTTTCTCATTTTTTTCTATTCAATAGAGAAAAAACTGCTATAGCTCATCCATATACTCTTAAATCTTTTAAGGTTTTATTACTAATAGGTATGAAAATGAATTGGAAGCTTTTGTTGATAATCGCTTCAGTTATTGGAATAATCATCTTGACAAACTTTGTTCAGTTTGTTCAAGCCCCTAGACCTTTGAGAGGTTTTGTTATTGGTTTACCAGAAATGGTTGATGCTTCTCCTGGGAGAACTGTAATGATAAACGGAACAATTTTGAACACTGGCTATTATTGGCTTCGTGACTTCAACATTTCAGTTTCAGGCTTACCAGAAGACTTTGAAGTTAAAGTCATTCCTGAAAAATTTGAAGCTGTGAGGATTTTGAGGGAATGGAATCCTCAGCAAGGAGTTTATCGTGTTCCTGAAAAATTTTGGATCGAGATAAAAGTTCCTGAAAATGTCACAGGAGCTTTTCTTATTGAGGTTAAAGGGAAAGAATGGTGGAGTTGGAAGAAAGTTGAAAATTCAACAAAATTTGTTTTGAGAGTTTCTGTGCCACCAAAACTTTCAATTTCTGAAATAGAAGTCCCAGAAGAAGTTTTTGAGTTCAAACCTTTCAACATAAGCTTTGAAGTGAAGAATGAAGGCTTGGGCAATTGGCCAGTTTCCTTGAAAGTAATTGCTCCAGAAGATTGGGAAGTTGAGCCTGAAGTTCAGAACTTAACTGTTAATGCAAGCTCATCTGAAAAAGTTGTTTTCAGCTTAACACCAACAAATGCAAGCGGCAACATTTCAATTTTCATGGAATATCCTTACAGATCAGAAATTCTGAATTTGACCAAGCTTGGACCTATGATAGTTCCAACTAAAGAAGAAGTTGTTGAAAAGATAGAAATGCCTACAGCTTTCATTGCTTTGGCAGATTTTGTGAAAGCAAATCCTGTTGTTACTATAATTGCGATAATTTTGCTGATAATAATCTTCTGGAATGTTTGGCAGATTGTTAAGCAAGTTAGCTTCAAGAAATCAAGGAAAAAGCCTGAAGAGATTGTTGAAGTTAATCCAAAAGTCAACCAAGCTTTGAAATGAGTTTTCTATTGAATAGAAAACAGCTTAAAACATATAAGTTTTAACATCCTATTAATTAACAGTTTAAAGGTCCAGAGTGTAAAGTGATTTTGTGGTTGAAAAACTGAAGAACAAAATTTTATTTTTACTCTTAGCTTCGCTTCTATTTCTATTCTTTAGTGGCTCAGCTCTTGCTACAATTTCAAGCTTTTATCCAACTAGCGGAATAGACAAAAGCGGATATCCACAAGAACCAAGCTACACTTTATCATATTACGATTTAACAAAATTAAGTGCAAGCGACAATCAGAGATATGGCTCAAGGTACATTTGGAATTTGCCAGATTACAACGATAACAGATACATTGAATTTGTTTTCTCACCAAACTTGCCTATTGGCACGCTCATACACAACGCAAATTTGTATTTTGAGTGGCAAAGAAGCTCAAGCTATGTTCAAGCGGCAAGGATAAGAGTTTGGGATCAAAGTGCAAGCACATGGAGAATTTTTTCTTTCAGTGTGCCTTCTGTTGGCTATGACAAGATGGAAGTGATTGATCTTTCTCCTTACATCAACACGCTAGAAGATGTTAACAACTTCAAGCTTCAGTTTCAAGCTAGAGATAGTTCTTGTTATAATGGAGGCTACACTTTCCATGATTTGGTTGAGCTCAAGTTGAATTACACTTTACCTGAATGCTACACTGATGAAGACTGTGATGATAATAATGAGTGCACTTCTGAAGTTTGTCAAGATTATCGTTGCATAAGAACAAACTTGCCTGCAAGCACGCCTTGTGAAAAAGATGGCTTATTCTGCACAGTAGACCATTGTGATGGTCAAGGAAATTGTGTCTATCTTGAGCCTTATGATTGTGTTGATGTTATAGATTGCACGATAGATTATTGTGATGAAGAGAATGATCGATGCGTTCACCAGCCTGATGATTCTTACTGTGATGATGGTTTGTGGTGCAATGGATTCGAAACCTGCAGTGTTTTAGCAGGATGCAAGCCCGGAATACCAGTAGATTGCAGTGAAAACAACATACCAGGAATAGCAACTTGTACTTATGATCCTGATGGAAATCCATTCACTTGGGATTTCAGGAATCCTTTCACGAGCAATTGTGTTGAGTTAGGAAATAATCAAGGCTATTGTACAATAGGAATTTCAACCATAACTCATACTTGTGCTGATGATGATTTGGAAGACACTGTTCCTTTAGGAGGGTGTGGTGCTGAGTGTGATGAAAATAAAGATTGCTTGTGTCCAGAAGATGAATGCGTAGGCAGCGATTTCTATGATTATCCTGATTTTGGTCTCTGTTTGTCTGATTGTACTTGCGATGTTAGAACAGATGATTGCAACCCATGCCATCCAACAATTCATCTCAATGATCCAAGATGTTATTATTGTGGTGATGGTGAAGTTAATCCTGGCGAAGAGTGTGAGCTTCCAGGAACAAGTAATAATGAATACTGTAGCCAAACAACAACAACTTGTGATGGACACAAATTAGGAACAAGGGACGAATTTGGAAATTGCGATGCTGCTTGTGGTTGTGTTTATGATAGCTTCACTTTTGCTTGTGTGAAAGATCAGTGTGGGGCTGAATGTAGCTCTGATGCTGATTGTGGAGAAGATGGTTGGTATGCAATAAGCGAGTGGAATTATTCTCACAATAATTGCAGCAGATGCAGAATGGAAGAATATCGTGATTATTACTGCTCGGAAGATTGCATGTGTGGTTATGCTGTGATTGAAACAAGAGAATATTGTGAGCCAGTTAATGAAGGAGAAGTTTGTAAAGTAAGTCCTTACGATTGCAAAGATGCTTGTACTAAAGGACAAAGAGAGTATGTTTGCTCTCAAGGAGCTTGTGTTTTCAATAGGTGGATTAATTTGGAAGCATGCAATCCTTACCTTTGTGACATAAACTGCGGAAATGCTTTCTGCTCTCAAGTTTGTTCTTTTGCTTGTGGTGCACAATGTGAAAAAGATAGCGATTGCCAAAGCTACTGTCAAGGCAACATAAGATATTATTCTGGAGATTGTTTATCAAACTGCAGTTGCAGCTATCAGACGCAAGATTGTAGCGAGCTGAGTGGGTGGAATGCTACTGAAGAGACTAGATGGGTTGATGTTGATGTTTGCACTGAGAAAGAGCAGAGAAAAGAAGTCTACTTAGATTATTCTTGTGTTGCTAATGGTGAAGCAAGCTGTGTTTATGAAATTACTGATACAAGATGGGTTGATACTGGCAACACAAGAGAGAAAGAAGATGAAGTTGGTCCAGAAGTTAGAAAAATAAGCGTTAATCCAGACCCAACTTCTTGCAACTTGAAAACTTATGGAAATGCAAGCTTGTGGGATTGTCATGTCATTGCTTATGCAGAATATTTCATAAACCAAGAGCCTGTTTGCCCTGAGCCAGGGACAGGAAAGCCAATGCAAGCTTTAGATGGAGCTTTCGATGAAAATGAAGAAGATGTTTGGGCTGAGATAGAGAAGCCTTGTGCTAGTGGAGTTTACAATTTCTGGGTTAGAGCCAAAGATGAATTTGGAAATTGGGGTGATTGCATTTCATACACTTTTGTTCTTGGTAATGTTCCACCTACAGTTTATGATGTAAGAGTTGAAGGAAGAAATGTTTACGCTACAATAGACAGCAATGTCATGTTGCTGAAAATAATAGGAGCGGAATTTTTCATTGATAGAAACACTCCAGTTGGTGGAGGTTTTGTGATGAACGCAAGCGATGGTAATTTTGATGAGAGCAGGGAAGATGTTGTTGGCACAATTCCAGAAGATGTTTGGAACAGGTTGAGCTTAGGCCAACACACTGTTTATGTTCATGGTAGAGATGCTGCGATGAACTGGGGCAATTTTGGAACTGCAACTTTCACGAAGACAACAGGCGGAAGCTCGGAAGGTGGAAGTGGCTCAAGTGGAGGCTCAAGTTCAAGCTCTTCTAGTAGCTCTGGAGGTGGGATGATTTTGCCATTAGCAACACCAACGACCACTTTGCCAGCCACACCAACCACTTTGCCTTCAACTCAAAGCTCTGGAGCTTCGAGCTCAAGCAGCGAAAGCTTAACCACAACTCCACAAGAATCTGAAGAAGTTGCAGAGTTGACAGAAGAAAGCTCGGAGCAAGAAACTAACAAAATAAATTTCATGGGAATGTTTGCAGCTTTTGAAGGAGCAACGAATTATATTTTCTTGATAGTTCTTGCTATCCTTGCTGTGATTTCAACAATAGCAAGGATGAAAGTTTCTCCAGGTAGACCGGAATGAGAAAAAATTTAGGTGAGATGGGAAGGATGTATCTATCCAATAGAAAAAATTGCAGCTTTGCTTTTAAAGCTTTCGATATTAAAGATTTAAAGTTTAGGTTGCTATTATTTGTTAGTTGAAAAGGTCCAGAGTGTGAAGATGAAGATGAATAAAGGATTGGCAAAAGGAATAGCAAAAATTTCTTTAATAGTTTTAGTTCTTGCAGCTTTTGGAATTTTTGTTTTGAATTTTGTTTTACCAAGTTTTGCTGATGAAGCTAGAATTTGGACTGATAAAGAAGATTACACACCAGACGAAACTGTTTTGATTTCTGGTGAAGGGTTTACTGCTGCAAGTGAATCAAATCCTGTACAAATAAAAATTACAAGACCAGATGGTAATGTTATAGAATGTCCTGATGATTATTGGTGTCCTGATGCTTTGCCAACTACAAGCTCCTTTTCAAATTATCCTTATAAACTGAACGGAATTTTAGGGACTTATACTGTTGAAGCAAGTGATGAGGTAAATTATGCGAGCACAAGTTTTACTGATAAACCGATTTTCTCTGTAACAATTATATATCCATCATATTTAGTAGCCGCACCTCTTCCCGTTAGAGTTAATGGTAGTTGGAGTGTTACCGATACTCCAGGTCAATTATCTAGTTACAATGTTCAGATAGAATGGGGTGATGGAAATATTACTCATAAGGTGAACATTAACAGAACTGGAAGTGGACAAGGTGGGAATTCCGCAGGAACATTTGATACTCAACCAATAAGTGGATGTGATGGAGTAGATGATGATTGTAATTTAGGAACTTTTGATCATTATTATAACACTACAGTTAGTGGATGTGGTCCTTTCAATATTACGGTAAAATTATATCATCAAAACCCACCTGGTGCAGAAGCAGGTGATGCGGTGGCAAGCACATTAATCTATGTTCAAGAGATTTGTAATAATGGAGTAGATGACGACTGTGATGGTTTAATAGATTGTGCTGATTCCGATTGTTTAGAAAGTATTTATTGTCCCTGTTTAGTTACTGTTTACACAAACAGA
>JAVZHJ010000027.1:0-9792 GCA_038998365.1 Candidatus Aenigmatarchaeota archaeon
TTAGAAGAATCTGGTCCAGTCGGATCGGCGACACAGCACCAACCAGGAGCACAATCTCCATTTTTCTCACACTTAGGCAAAGCTTTGCAAGTATAATCATTTACTTTTGGTTTATAACTACAGCTTCCAGAAGGACAATCACAAACTATTTTAGTGTGATTAACAGGATCATACCTCCAGTTTCCGCTAGCATCTTTGCAATCATCATCTTTCGTGCATTCAACACATCTCCCATCCGCACATCTTATTTTTCCATCTGTCCTTTGTCTGCAGTCATAATCTTGGTAAACAAGAAGCCTCAAATAATTAACATACCACTCCCTCACTACACTACTGTCCTGGCAAGAATCTGTTTGTGTTTGACAAGTGTAAGAACCACCTTCAAGCCTTGTGCCAGTAGTGGTTCCTTTAACCAAAACATTTATTCCGCCATCAGAATCGCTACCTTCGCAGCATAAGCAATCATAAGTGCATTTTCCGTTTGTGCCACAATTCCATCCAGCATCATGTTCATCGCAATCAGGATGAGCACCGCAAGCTTGTTCACACTTACCATCTCCTGCACTTCTTGAGCCACATTTATCAACAACACCATCAACGGTGCTCTCTTTCCTGTCAGAAGTGCAACCTCCTGTTGGCCCACCTCTTGCTCCTCCCCCATCAGTTATTATGCAATAACCATCATCCGGATCCCAAACCCCTTGTCTCCATTCTGTCTCAGAAATCCAAACTTTGCAAATGTCGCCCTCATCTCCAGAAGGCCATCCTCCTCCACACTTTATGTTTCTCCACATAGCTTCTGTCTCAGGACACCAAGTATGATAACCATAAATATAACCTATGTAATCGTAGTGTTGAGCTTGACTTACCCCAACTGCGCACTTTGGAAAACTGCTTCCAACACCACCTGCAAAATCGTACCAGCTTAAATCATTGCAACTGCTATCCTTCATCTTCCTCCAGCAAGTGCAAAACCAATCATTACAAGTTGGGCTACCGCATGCATTACAACCAGCGTCCACACAATTCTCCACGCTTGCAGAAATGGTGTAAGGCTCTGCACCACTAACTTTTTTCACCAAAGCATAACTGCTCAAAACATCATTGCTTGAGCAAGACTCAGAAGAGCTTCCTGAGTTTGTTGATTTGCAATCGTAGCTTGAAGTTGATGGACAAGCTGAAGACCATTTCACATATAGATCATAGTCTGAGGATGAAGAAACACTCCAAGTTATCTTGCACTTCTTTCCTGTAGGTGCAGAAACAGTGTAATACTGCTCGCTTCCACACATGTTGCTCTTGCTTCCAGAAGAAGAGCCAAAGTTGTAGGCTGAGCCACAAGAGGTGTAGCTTGAACTATCACAAGCCGGCAGTAAGTGAACATTGTCTGTAGCACCGTAATGATAACTTTCATACCAAACATCAAAGTGATAATCGCCTTCTTCTTTTGCAGTGAATGTTGTTCGGAAAGTTTTTGTTCCGCTTCCCACAGGATCGAAAGCGGTATAGATATGAGTTGAAGAATCACAAGTTCCATCTAAAGTGCAATGAAGGTCTGAAAGATCAGTCCTATGTTTTCTGATTTCAAAAGTTATTTTTCCGCTATATGTTATACCTCTAGTATCCACACTTATGTAAACATCTGCAGAAGAAGTTTTAACATTTGTCCAATAAAAAGTTACATTTGGATACGGACAATCACCACAATCCATTTTTCCTCCTGAGCATGGAGATTCACAAGAGCAACCAAGCTGAGTAGCACAATCCATACAACACCATCTATAAGTTGGTGGTAAGGTTGTGGTGGTTGTGGTGGTTTGAGTTATTTCGTAACTTTGTGTGCTTCCTACTTGGCTTTGATATCCTGATTTGGAACAAGAGCAATACCAATTGTGTGTTCCGACTGACAAAGAGGATGTGCTATATTTGTATGAGGGAAGATTATTGCAGAGAGCACTAGTTGCAGAATAAGCAATGCCATTAATGTAAACATTACAATTCGCGCCGTCTATAAAATTCCCGCTTTGATCAAGATAACGACAACAAAAATTAACATTAGTTCCATATGGTTGTGGGCTAGATGGTACTGCAAATTGTGATAAAGAAGTTGGGTTTACTGCCCCACATTCACCAAAAACGCAAGAACAAGTAGCTCCTGAACAAGAAGACCAAACACAATCTGAAGTGCAAGTTGTTGTACCTGTACAGTATTTTGTCCCACCACCTGGACAATCTTCCGAAGAACAGTAAGCACAAGGTATTGTGCTACCTGGAGTACACTCAGCACCGCATGATCCACTTATGCACATACAGCTTGTTGGTGAACAAGTAGGAGTACATCCTCCACAATTTCCATTAATTGAACAAGAGCCTGTACATGATGCAGTTGATGGGTAATCACACCACTTGTGGCCTTCACATTGATCGACAGGACAATTAATCGTTATGGTGCAAGGATTTCCATAAGAGCTACAAATTGAAGAACAAGTACAAAAGTCGTAACCTGATTCTATACATATATAATATCCTAAACAACTTAAGGACCCACAACTACCGCAGTCCATATTTGAAACACACTCACTCCATTGAGCACAATATGCTTTCACAAGATTAAATGAAATGGTAAAAATTAATATGAAAAAAATTAGAATGTATTTTTTCTTCATATCACCTCTCCCTTCAACTCAAATATTTTAAGCCCTTTGTCCAAATTGTTCTTGAAATTATAGTTTTGTGGCAAAGAGCCATCGAAAACATAAATTCTTATAATATTATATTCTCCTTTCTTGTTTAAAACATAGCCTGAAAGAGCAAAATTGTAGTAGTCTTTCTTATTCAATTTAGAACTACAAAAAATTCTTGGAAAATTGATTCCTGCTTTAGCTTCTGTATATCTGCTTGGAAAAGCCGTGCTATACAATGGGAAATTTGTGTACATACATGCATAGTAGCTATCAAATGGAATATCAAACTTTAACATATTCACTTGCAAGCCAAGATATTCAAGAGGCCTAAAAGTTGTGATGAATTCGCTCTTTTCACAAGGAATTATGTTTTTAATGGCTACACTACAATTCAAATATCTATCTTTCAAAACTATTGTCTCATCTTCTCTCATTGTACATAAGGCATAGCTTAAGTTCTGTTGATTCATTATTATCTCGCAATCATTCACTTTATAGACATTGAAGCTTGAAACTTTTTCTTCTATAACTTTTAAAGTTTCATCATTTTTATTAAGTTTAAAAAATAAGATTGTAAGGGAAAAAATTAAAATGAAAAATGCGGTTATTAAAAAAATTGTTTTTCTATTCATTTATCTCCAAATAATCTTTTCTTTTTCTTGTGATATAAATTTATATGCTGCTAAAACAACAAATTAAGATTATGAGAAAAATTTTTATAATTCTAATTATTTTGTTCATTCTGCCAGAAATTTCACTTGCTGGAACTAAATGGATAAGCTGCTGCTCAAGTGGGTGTGATAAAAGCCCTGGAGAAGATATAAGTTTTGATGGGAGCACATATTGTTGCACTGACTTTGGCTGGGTTTCTGGACCATGTCCCATATGTACAAGAAACAATCCTTTTATAACAATTATTCCAAACTATCAACAAGGAACTTGGGGACAAACTCTAACCTATACGGTAAAAGTTGAGAATAAAGACAGTTATGCTTGTGGTCAAAGCACTTTCAGCTTAACCGTAACTCAGTGTCCTTCCGGAGCAGGATGGAGCTTTACTTGTAGTTTAGCAAGCAATCAACTCACAATATCACCAAGTTCTTCTGGAACTACTTCTATCAATGTGACATCAAGCAATTCAGCTCCTTCTGGTGTGTACACATTCAAAGTAAAAGCAACAAACAACGCTAATACGAATTATTACAATGAGAGCTTTGCTTACTACAGCCTAGATTGTTTCTGTGGGTCTTGGTCAAATCAAGGCTGTGGTCAAAATGGTTGTTCGAGCAATCAAATGTATCAAACAAGAAGTTGTAATCCACCAGGCTGTGATGCCCAAACACAATGTGTTGGTCCTTCTTACGGCTCTTGGCAGAATTTGGGCTGTGGTGCTAGCTGCGGGACTGCTGGAACTTGCTCAGCCAATCAACAATGCCAAAAAAGAAGTGATAGCTATGGGTGTGCTCCTGACGAATATCGATGTATAGCAGATGCTAGCTGTGGTACAACCACAACTACAACAACTTTGCCATCTGGTTGCCCAAATCCAAATGGAATATGTGAATTCTCTTTTTCAGAAACTCAAGCAAACTGTCAAGAGTGCAAAACAGTTCTTAAGCTTTACATAGATGGCTCTGAAGTTACTTCTTCCACATACTTGTATCCTGGTCAAAAAGTAAGTGTTGTTGTTTACTTCAACGACTCAAGGTACAATTCAACCCAAGGCTTTAACGTGAAGTATGAATTTTGGATTGATGACACAATTGTTTGGGATTATACCAATGGGTGTAAATTCTGCTGGAAAAGTTTAGATCAGTTAGGATGCAGTGACCGAACAAACAAAAAACATTGGCATTCTCTAACAGAAGAAGTTGAAGCTTACATGGAAAATGGTTACGGAAAGCTTACATTTAAAGCTACTTTGCCTACAACTTTAACCCCTGGGCGACCACACAAAATAAAAGTTGTGCCTGTTATCTTAAGCTTTCCTGTGACGCTTAGAGCAGCAGAAGCTGAAGTAAGAATTGGTGATGGCTTGTATAATTTTGTTTTAGTAGTAAAAAACATTTTCAGAAGGCTCACAGGCTTCTTAATCCTAAAGTAAATTTAAGATGAAAAAACAAAAGAGATATTATGAGATTCAAGCTCTTTATCTCATTCTTAATCTTTATTTCAATTCTTCCTTTTTATTCTTTAGCCCAAATTCCAGATGTTTTTGGTAACGGAATAAACGGAAGCTTAACGCTAACCTCAAGCACAAGCTGGACTACTCCAGGAAACTTGTACAACTTCACAAATTTAACCATAAATCCCGGTGTCACTCTAAGCGTGAGTCCTGGTGTTATAATTAGAGTCAGAGGAACGCTTACTGTTTATGGAACTATAAGTGCTGATGAGAAAGGTGGAAGGGGAGGGGAGAATGGGGCAGGAAGCAATGGTCCAGCAACTGATAAAGTTGGTGGGAGAGGAGGAAGCGGATATATAAATAACTATGAAGCAAGAGGTGGTTATTATGGTGGTGGGGGAGGGGCACAAGGAGTTGGTAGTGGTCGCTCTGGTGGCTCTTACGGTGGAGGTGGTGCTAGCAGTAGTGTGACTATCCCCCCTGAATGTGTGGGTGGTGCTGGAGGAGGAATAATAACAATTTATGCCCGCACCCTTAACATAACAAGTAGTGGAAAAGTAACTGCAAGTGGAGGAAGAGGAAGAATTTGGGGAAGTAGTAGCTACCCTTATGCTGCAGCAGGTGGTGGGGGAGGAAGAATTTATATCTATTTTGGCTCTGGTGGTTACACAAATTCGGGAATTTTAATAGCAAGAGGTGGAAATGCGACTGTAAAAACAATTACAAGCTTCCCTGATGCTGGAGCAGGTGGTGGAGGAGGTGGATACATAAAGATAACTGGACCTACTAGCCCAACTGTTGGCAGTACTGATGTATCTGGAGGTTTTGGTGCATCAAGGGGGGGTTTTACTGCGGAAAATGGATTTCCTGGCTCTGTAGAAACATTCATAGATCCTTCTTTAGCTGACGCTCCTACCACAACAACTACCACTACCACATCAACTTCTACCACAACTTCAACTACCACTACCACATCAACAACTACAACTACTACTTTACCTCCAACAGAAGGCATTCCTCTCGAGTCGGCTGAACAAGAATTCCTAATTTCAGAAATTCTTATATGGGGAGATGAGGGAATTTACTTCAGTGGAAACACCAGCTACATTGCAATTTATGTGAACGCTTCCATGCCAAACGATCCTTATGGTGAAATAGGAATGAATTGTTATCTTGGGGGGGATGAAACCACTCCTGATGCTCAAAACTGCTCTGTCAAATTCCATCCTCAAAGAGGAGTTTGTTCAATTCTTTGGCCAAATTATTTCAAAGGCTTAAACGAATCTTATGAGATGAAATGCAAAATATACAATCCAAAAAGTGGTGTTGGTGGATACATAAACAGAAGCTTTGTTCCAATAAACTTTTCAGTTTGGTTTTCCGATTATTCTTCTTTAGTTGGGGAAGAATTCAACTTTCCGGTTAACATCAAAAACTCTGGTTTATTCTCTGATACTTACAATTTAACTGCTAAAATAGTCTCTGGAATTGCTTCAATCAATCCAGCTACAAGATCTTTTTTAGTTGAGCTGCATGGAGATGCTTTCGATCCTCACATTTGGAACCAAACTGGCCCGGGATTAAAGCAAGCTTACATAAAAACAGTAATTCTTGATGCAAGCTCTGATGTTATTCTTTGTGTTAACATCACTTCTATGATATATCCAATTGAATCTAAAGAGCCTTGTGTTCGCCTTAAAGCTGAATTCAGAAGCTTGCCTGAGCTTGGTTTGCTCCAAATCTTTTTCTTAGCATTTATAGCAACGATTTTTATTTTTAAGTTCAAAATCAAATAAATGGGTCCGTAGTCTAACGGTTAGGAGTTTAGAACAAACGGTGCGCTTACAACGCACAGATTCCGGTTCAATTCCGGGCGGACCCATTTTAAGTTTAAAATAACAAGCAAAAATTTCTTTTTTCTAGACTAAAAAAGATTATGGAAATTGCAGAAACTTTTGGTAAAATTGTGAATATTGCACAAAAGAGTGGGGTGATTAAAGCCCTCGAAATTTTAGGGCTTTCAAACAAAAAAATTGAGGATAGAATAAAAAAGAAAAAGTTTTTGATTGAATCAAATCATTTCGACATTATAATAGACAAAAAAGATAAGCTCAAGCAGTTAAATCTTTACTTGTGTGAAAAAAAGTGGAGCAAGAAGTTGCTAACAAGCTTGCAAAAATCTTCTGATTTCAAGTCTATGGTTATCCTGCTTGGAAATATTGTAATTTCAAAAAAAGTTTATGAGCTTAGGTTAGGAGCTTTTGGAATTTCAAGCTCAGAGCTTGTTAAGGCTGTGTTAAAGTTCAAGAAATAGATCTTGCCAATTCTTCTGGAAGCTTTTCCCTATTTTCTTGATTTACTTCTAAAATTTCACCAAACTGCTTGAATTGCTTAACAAAATTTCTGTGCAGCACTGCAATCAAAGGCTTGTCCAAAAGAACCAAAGCAAAAATCTTCTTCTTGAAATTCTCGCTGAAGAATTCCATCTTCCCGATTTCATCTATAACAACAACATCACAATTTTCAATCGCAAAATCTATTGCAGGCAAAGCAACTTTTTCAAAAGCTTCTACATCAATTCCATATTTACCAAGCTTTGGCTCAATTTTGAAATCAACGCTTGCAAAAACTTCCATGGCTTGAGAGAAAACATCTTTAACATAAAAACCAACTCTTTTCCCTTCTTCCCTTATTTCTGGTGTAACTATTCCACCAACTTTCAATCCTTTGTTCTTGAGCAGTTCAATTGCCTTAAGCAAAACAGTTGATTTGCCAGAGCCTGCTCTGCCTGTCAGAAAAATTTTCATAATCTTAAATTTGGCTTAAGTTTAAAAGAGTTTAACCTTTTGTCTCTTGTGCCATAGTGGACTTTAACAACTCATCTCTTTCTTTCTCGTATGACTTTCTAAGTTCAGCTATTTTACTTAAGTATTCAAGTGTCAGAACCCTTATTTTCTCTTCTGCATCACTTTCTCCATACATTATTTTATTATAAGCTTCAAGTGCTATGTTAGCTGCCAAGAAAATAGATAAACCATCTTCTATATTTCTCACGTATTCCAGATCTCTCAATATTTTCTCCAAACTTCTTGGCATGATTAATTTAACAATAGTTAAAAATAAAAGGCTTACTCTTGAATAATTTTTCAAAAATTTCCAAAAAAATATAGAATAGCGGGGCCTGGATTTGAACCAGGGACCTTCGGGTTATGAGCCTTTCGCTTTTTTAATCGACGAGCACTCCAGGCTGCTTTAGGGCAAGTTTAAAATTGTCTACCCCGCTACCTGGAATGTTTTATTCTTTTTATTTTAATTGAATTATTGTCTATATTTATAAATTTAATTGGAATAGATATGCTGTAAATATTTGACCATCTCTTTTTTCTCCATTTAAAACAAGAAATATTTGCATATAAACCGATGTTCGATAAAAATTTTCTTACTTTATTCATTAGTTGTTTATTAGTGTTTTTTATTCTAATCGAAGAATTTCTTACATCTCCTTCAGAGTCTATCAATCCAGAAATAAATCCAATTTCATATTCTTTGTTATGAATCTCTTTTTTACATCTTTTTAACAAAAAGTTATAAAATTTTTTAGAATTAACTCTTATTCTATTGCATTTAAACCTTTTGTCCTTAAAGAGAATTGGATTTAGTCCTAATTTTTTAAGTAAAAAAATTAAATAATTCTGTACATCTAAATCTCTTTCAGAATGTAAATAAAATTCTACATTAAAATGTCTCGTCTTCCTGTCATAAAACATATATCCGTCTCCAGAAAAAAGTCATACTAAATATCCGATTTCCTTTGTTTTTAAATTTTCTAATAGTAAATCTCTAATTCGCATGTCCTTATTTTGTTACTTTTTAAAAAATCTTTTTTTTCACTCACCCCTTGAGTTCGAAATCTAAATCCTAAGCTTTTCTCCAGCTTCTTCTCATGAGCGAGATGAAAAAATTGGAAAAATCGCTCTTTGGGGTGAAAGCGTGAAGAAAAGTTTTTGGAAAGGTTTAACCTCGCTGCTCTGCACCGCAAGCGGAACAGGAATTGGCTACATGGCAGCTCAATGCGGCTCTGTAGCTTACATAGCTGGAAGAGAAATTTGGAATCTGACTAATGGTTTGCCAGTAGCACCGATTCCTGAATTGTTAAAAGACTATGCAGTCTACACTTCTACCGCTGCTCTGATCGGCGAGGTTAGCGGCTACATCTTTCACAAAAAAATTTGGAAAGCCTTGGGAGGTGAATGAATGGTAAAATTGAGTGAAATTGATATTGGAACTAAAGATTTAGTTGTGTTATTGCTTGGGGTGCTTGGTGGCTACTATGTGAGAAAACCAATAGAAGAAATAAGAAGGTCTGAAAAAGAAAGCGATGCTCAACTTATAGGAAAAACAGCGGCACAATATGTCGCTGCAGAACTTAGAAGTTTAGGAGTTGGACCAGAAAGCTACAGAGCAATAGATGAGCTTACAAAAACTTTGAAAGAGTTGAGAGAGGAGTTGAGAAAATACAGGGATAAAAATGGTTGAAGAAAATGAAGTTATTTCAATAGTTTACGGTTTGCTTCAAGGTTTAAAAGCTTACAGGGAAGCTTACAACAAGCTGAGCAATAAGGAAGTTGAAAATCGTGAAATAAAGCTAGAAGAGATTATAGAAAAATACAAACAATTTGAAAAGTTGCTTTATTTCCTTGAAAAGGTGATAGGATGAATGGAAGACTATCTTTCAAGGCTGATAGAGTATCAAGGATTGATGAAAGAAATTGAAATTGCAGGAGAAGAGCACTTAAAAATCATAAAACAAAATTATTCTAGTTACTTGAAAAAAGCCGAAGAACTTAAAACAAAAATCGCTTCAGATGTTTTCTTAACTGCTGAAGACAAGGAATGTATGTTGAAAAAAATTTCAAGTTATATAAAACGACTTGAGTCCAAAGAAGATGAATTAGATATAAACTCATTTTTGTTAGGGGCTCT
>JAVZHJ010000028.1:0-9211 GCA_038998365.1 Candidatus Aenigmatarchaeota archaeon
TTAAATTTTGTTTTCAAAGCAAAATTTAACATAAATTTTTTATTCTTTAGCTTTTTGATATGTTGCAACGATTTTTAAACACTCATACAATATATCAATTTGTTTGGTAAGTTGATTTAGTTATTGAAAAAATATCAAAAACTATTTTTTAGCCAAAATTATTGGTTTCACAATCAGATATGATTTTCTTCTAAAATCTAAAATTTGCTCAGTCTTGAGAAAGAACTGGCGCATTTAACACTTAAAAAAGGTCTTTTCTACGTATAAGAATCGTTATACGAATTAGGTTATATCGATTTTTTAAGCTTAAGTTTGACTGCAATTTTATTTGTTAGTATGTGTAGCGTAGGTAGAATTAAAAAAATTAGAATTATTTCCTCAAGGCTAAACAAATAAAATGTGAAAGAAATTGAGCCTATAATCCAATCTATCTGGTCAAAGGGTATCCATTTTTCTCCTTCACTTTTTCCTAGTCTTCTTTTAAAGTAACTCTTAATCAAATCTCCAAATAATGCACCAACTCCCATTAAAAACCCAATCTGAAAATTAAGTCTTTGATTAACAAACCCCAAAAAATATCCAGTTAATCCACCCGAAAAGGATCCGAGAATAAATCCTTTCCAGGTTTTATTCTTACCAAACAATTTTTTATTAATTGGTATGTTCATGGGTAATTTTGAAAAAATTACGGGTGAAGAATTAGCTATCATAGCGGGTAGAAACTTGATTAGAAAATCTAAACCCATTACTCACCACTTTGTTTTTAGCCATTAATTATTAATATGTTCAAAATTAAAAACTTTTAGAATGGATCTTATTTCACATGTCGTCTTAGCCGCTCTTTTAAATCTTGGTAACATAAACTACTGGTTAATAGTAGGTGCTATAGTGCCAGATATTGATAAACTTTTCACATATTCAAAAAAGAAATTTAAAGGACATGAATCAAGAACAATGTTTTCCGAAATTCCAGTAGGTTCTATAATAATTTTCTTTAGTATTTTTATCAATAAAGATTTGACTCTTGGTCTTATATCTCATTATCTAATAGATTATCTGGTTGGTGAAACTAAACCTTTTTATCCCTTCTTTAAAAATATTGTTGACTTTAATCTTAAATTTAAATACAAAATTATTCTGGGGGTAATTTTATGGACAATTGGAGGAGTTTTGTTCATAACACAGTGGATAAATTTATGAGACCACTTGCAAAATTAAATATTTCAGCCAACAGAATTTCTTGGTTTAGTTTATTATTATCAATTTTTGTTTCACTTTTGTTAAGAGCTGGGATTGTTTTATTGGGAATTGTTTTATTGTTTTTAGTTCTTTTTTTGGATGGATTAGATGGTTTTATTGCAAGAAAGAAAAAACAAACTAGTTTTAATGGACTAGTTGTTGATTTGTCTTGTGATAGATTGTCTGAATTTATAATTTTTTATCCTTCTATTGTTTTTATCGGGTTTGCTACATTTAACAGTTTTCTGGCAGTTCTAAGATTAAATAATAAAAAGTTTTTTATTCTTCCATTACGTCATTTGTTTTTAATTAAATTGTTAATAACCTTTTTTTCTTTGTCTCACATAATTTAATACAAATATACTTCACTTCTAATCAACATTAACAAACACTAAGCTTTCCTTCTGCTAAAAGCTTACAAAATTCCTTAATGTTTTCTAATCTGCTCTGAACAATCTCTTCAGCCTCTTTTTGTATTCTCTGGAGATCGTTTTCATTCTCTGGTATGTATTGGACTATCGCAACTTTTGGTTGATTGATTGGTCTGCCTATTTCACTCAAAAGCCAGACATAAACTTCTTTTAATCCATTAACCCTAGAAAAAATTTCATTCGCTATATCATGGCTAAGTAGGTTGTAGATTTTGCCCACGTGGCTCACAGGATTTTTACCGGGACCTGCCTCATTTCCTGCAGGCCTGTTTAGAGAAATAACACCATTAACCCTATTGCCCCTTCCAACTTGGCCTGAATCTGCGGCTTCAGCACATGTTCCTGTTGTGGTCAAGAACAGACCAGCTTCACCTTTTCCTTTTTCATCCAAAGTATTGAGCTTAACGCTGGCAAGCTTAAGCTCTGTTTTTTCTTTGACAAATTGCTCAATTTCTTCTGATATTTCTTCTTTTCTTTTGAAGTAGGTTTCTTCTGAATCTATGAAACGATCCACAAAAGCCATTGCTATTGTTAAATCTAAGTTGCTATTAACCCTTAGCCCCATGACTTTAATGTCTTCTCCCGACTCTGGATGCTTTTTCTTGAATTCTTTTGAATTAAGAAACCTTTCTGTTTCGAGAACAATTTTTTCAGTTGGTGTTAAAGGGGCATAACCAACAACAGCAGAAGTGTCGTTTGCCCCAAGAATTTCGTCTTTCTTCTTGAAAATTTCTGCCAAAGCTGCAGAAGTTTGCTTGAGCTCGATTTGATATTCCAAATGTTTTTCAACATCTAGAAACCTTAAATTTTCTTTGAGCCAATCTTTCGCTGTTTTTATCGCAATTGAATTCACATCTATCTCTTCACTACCAACAAAGTAAGTTGCCCTATCACCAATAATAAGCTTCATCGGCTTAAGAATTTTGCCCCCACCAAACTTGTTTTCTGCTTCACCTGCTGCAAGCAAAGCTTTGTCTATGTTATGGTGTAAAATTTGGCCAAATTTCCTCATGTATTCTCTGCTCAAAGCCACAGAAATTTTATCAACTATTGAATCACAAATGAAATCTGGGTGG
The DNA here is from genome assembly GCA_038998365.1 of Candidatus Aenigmatarchaeota archaeon. Lineage (GTDB taxonomy): Archaea > Aenigmatarchaeota > Aenigmatarchaeia > CG10238-14 > SCSR01 > JAVZGQ01. Next base: position 2,747 of record JAVZHJ010000028.1, read on the forward strand.
CCCAAACCTTTTCTTTCAACTATCTCTGTTCTTTGCTCGAATATCGGCACTGATTTCAGTTTCTCAACTACAATACTCATTTTCATAAATTTGAAAAAACAAAGTTAAATATTTTCAATTGATTTATACGAATTGACAATATAATAAATATGGACTCTTTACAAAAGCTTGAGAATGAGATTAAGCTCAGGGGCTTCTCTGAAAGAACTTTAAAGATGTATTTGTTCTACAATAAAAAATTTTTGGAATTTGTAAAAAAGAATCCTGAAGATGTGAATGAAGATGACATAAAAGCTTTTATTGCAAAGAAAATGGAAGATGGAACTTCAGCAAAATCCATAGTATTGATAAAAGCTGCGTTGAAATTCTTTTATGATGAAGTTCTTAAGAAAGGGATTGTCAATTTTAAGTCTCCAAAAGTTCCTAAGAAACTTCCAACGGTTTTAACTAAAGAAGAAGTGAAGAAGATGATTGATTCTATTGAAAATGAAAAACATAAGCTGATTGTGATGATGCTTTATTCTTCTGGTTTGAGATTAAGTGAGCTTATAAACCTTAAAGTTGGTGACCTTGAACTGAAAGAAAAAATTGGATGGGTTAGAACTGGGAAGGGTGAAAAAGATAGGGTCTTTATACTCTCTGATAAAGTTATAGAAAAAATTAGTAAGTTCATAGAAAACAAGAACCCATCTGACTATGTTTTCACTGGGAGAAATGGTATGCTTTCGCCAAGAACAGTCCAAAAAATAGTTTCAAACGCTGTTAAAAAAGCTGGAATAAACAAGAAAGTCAGCCCACATACTCTAAGACATAGTTTTGCTACACATTTGTTAGAATCGGGGGAAAATATAAGAAAAATACAAGAATTGCTTGGACATTCTTCTCTAAACACAACACAAATCTACACACACATTTCAACAGAAGAACTTAAAAAAGTTAAGAGTCCTCTTGATGAAATTTAATTTACTTTTTCTCAATCGGCTTGAGTTTAGATAGTTTTGAAAAAGTTATATCAAATGCCTTGGCTATATCCAAACCTAAATCGGTCAATTTAACTATTTTGATTCTACCTTTCTTTTCAAAATTAACTAGACCGAAATTCTTAAAATATTCTAGAAGCTTGACTGTATGAGAATAAGTTAAATCAACTTCCTTTGCTAATATTGTAGCATATTTTGGCTCATTTTTCAAGCTTATTATTAATTTCACTGGTTTTTGTCTTAAGAATAGCGCAAGAATTGATTTTTCCTTCATAATCTGTCTCACACTCTGAAAAATATTAAATATTTACTCATATTTATGTTTTAAAAGAAAGCTTAAAAAACATATTTTAAAGTTGTAAAAAGAGAAAAATAATAATTGGTTATCATGATAACAATAAGACAACCTGCAGCAGCGGGAACTTTTTACAGTTATGATGTTGAAAATCTTAAAAAACAGATTTCTGAATCTTTTTTACACAAGTTTGGACCAAAAGGATTGAAAAAACAAGAGTTTATAGCAGCTATCGTACCTCATGCTGGATATATGTATTCTGGTCCCGTCGCTGCTTGGGTTTATTCTAGAATCGAAAAGGCCAATTATATAATAATTGGGCCTAATCATACAGGTATTGGTGCTCAATTCTCGATTATGAAAAGCGGTTTATGGAAGACTCCTCTTGGAGAAGTAGCAATTCAAGATGAGATTGCAGAGAAACTTTTAAAAGAAAGTAGGATTTTAGAGCAAGATGTGGTGGCTCATCAACATGAACATTCAATAGAAGTTCAGTTACCATTTTTACAATATAGATTTGGTGGTGATTTCAAATTCGTACCGATTGCGATTTTGAACGAGTTTGCTGATGAAGTCCTTTTAGAAAATTGCAAGCTAATAGGAAAGGCTATTGCAAATGTGATTAAAAAAGATAAAGAAAAATGGATAATCTTAGCGAGCTCAGATTTTTCTCACTATGTGCCACAAAAAATAGCAAAAAAAATAGACTTAAGTTTAATTGAAGAAATTAAAAAACTGGATGATAAAAAATTCTTTGAAAAAATTTCTGAAAAGAATGCCAGTGTTTGTGGTTTTGGTGGAATAGCTTCAGCGATAGTAGCAGCAAAAGAGCTTGGTGCAAAAAAAGGTGAACTGCTTAAATATGCGACTTCTGGTGATATAACTGGTGAGATGAATTCTGTTGTTGGTTATGCTTCTGTAATAATTTATTAACTTTTAATCAAATTGAGTAAATATGGAAGAAATTATATTTAAACATGCCTTAGTTAATGCTGTTGAACATGGTGGTAAAGCAGATGTTCAGGCTGTGATTAAAAAGGTGATAGCTGAAAAACCAGAATTCAAAGCTAAGATAAAAGAATTAATAGAAATGGCTAAAAAAACTGTAAATGAAATTAATTCTATTTCTTTAGAGGAACAAAAGGAAAAGTTGGAAGAATTGGGCATAAAAATTGAAAAGAAGAAGGTTGAAAAATTCGAATTACCCGAACTTCCTGGCGCAGAATTTGGTAAAGTTGTAACAGCTTTTCCACCGGAACCGAGCAAATATCCTCACATAGGACATGCAAAGGCGGCTTTTCTTAACTTTTTATATGCTAAGAAATATGGTGGAAAATTTATTTTAAGATTTGAAGATACGAATCCAGAAATGGTGAAAGACGAATATTACGAAGCTATAATCGAGGGGATGAAATGGCTTGGGATTGAGTGGGATATATTGGACTATTCTTCTGATCACATGAAAAAATTTTATGATGCTGTTGAAAAAATGATTTTGGAAAGTAAAGCTTATGTTTGCCTTTGTAAAGTAGAAACTATAAGAAAAAATCGGGCTTCTGGAAAAGAATGTAAACATAGAATGCAAAATGTGGAAGAAAATCTAGAAATGTGGAAGAAAATGAAAAAAGATTTCAAAGAAGGTGAAGCTGTTGTGAGACTTAAAATTGACATGAAGCATGTCAATGCAACTATGAGAGATCCTTCAATAATGAGAATTGTTGAGACTGCTCATCCAAGAACGGGAAAAAAATATCGTGTCTGGCCAACTTATGATTTTGGGACTGCAATGATGGATGGTTGGGAATGTGTAACACATCGATTGAGAAGCAAGGAATTTGAAGTGAGAAAAGAATTGCAACAATATATTCAAAAACTTTTTGGGTTTAAGCCATCCCAAACAATTGAGTTTGGTAGACTTAATTTGAAAGGTGTACCGACTTCTGGGAGAATAATTAGAGAAATGATTAAAAAAGGTAAACTGTTTGGTTGGGATGATCCTAGACTTACAACACTTATGGCCTTGAAAAAAAGGGGGTTTGTTCCAGAAGCCATCAAAAATTTCATTTTATTGACAGGTGTTTCAAAGGCCGAAGGTGTGGTAACTTGGGAGCTTTTAGAAGCTGAAAACAGAAAGGCTGTAGATCCTTTGGCAAACAGATATATGGTTGTTTTAAATCCTGTAGAAATAGCTTTGGAGGGTGCTCCTGAAATAAAGGAAGTGGAAATTAATTTACATCCAGACTTTCCTGAAAGAGGAGTGAGAAAAATTCCGGTGAATGTGAAAAAAATTTTGATTGAAAAAGAAGATTACAAAAAGTATAAAAATAAAGAAGTTGGGTTAATGTATTTTGCAACTATAAAAATTGGGGAGAAAATTAAATTTGTTTCCAAAGAAGTCCCTTTGGAAATTCAAAAAATCCATTGGTGTTCTGAACCAAATTTAAAGATAAAAATTATGATGCCAAACGGTAAACTTGTTGAGGCTGTAGGTGAACCTGAGATGAAAAAGCTTAAAAAAGATCAAATTATTCAAATGCCCAGGGTTGGGTTTGCAAGGGTAGATAAAGAATATAAAGATATAATTTTATATTACACACACAAATAAAGTTATAAGGTGAATTGATGGCAAAAGCATATGTGAAGTTTGAATTGCCAAAAGATTTGAAGACCAAGATTTTGCAAGCTTTAGAAGTCGCAAAGAATACTGGAAAGATTAGAAAAGGTATGAATGAAACGACAAAAGCGGTTGAAAGAGGGGTCGCTCAGTTAGTTATAATAGCAGAAGACGTTGACCCTGAAGAAATAGTTATGCACTTACCTGTCTTATGTGAAGAAAAGAAAATACCCTATGGTTATGTTCAAAGCAAGCAAGAACTTGGGAGGGCTGCTGGAATAGATGTAGCATGTGCTGCAGCGTGTATAATTGAGCCTGGAGAAGCAAAAGACTCTTTGAAAGAAATAATAAAGAGATTGGAAGAGTTGAAGAAGTGATGGGATGCTTGAAAAGTCTTTTCCTGCTGAAGTTTTACAACTCTTAGGAAGAAGTGGCGCTCGTGGTGTGATGCAAGTTAGATGTAAGGTTTTGGAAGGGCCTGATAAAGGAAAGATATTAACAAGAAATGTAATTGGGCCTGTAAGAGTTGGTGATATTCTTATGCTCAGAGAAACTGAAATGGAGACTGCAACAAAACTTGTTGAAAGGTGAAATCATGAAATGTTCTTTTTGTGGGGAAAATTTAAGTGTTGGGAAAGGTAAGATGTTCGTCAAAACAAGTGGTGAAATTTTTTATTTTTGTAGTTCTAAATGTGAAAAAAAATTCATGATGGGCGGGAACCCAAAAAAACTTAAATGGGTAAGAAAAGGTAAATGATGGGCCGGTAGATCAATGGTAGATCGCTTCCTTAAGAATTGGAAAAGGCATGAGCTTTTTGCTGCTGTGAAGAGGCTCCGGGTTCGAATCCCGGCCGGTCCATTTAAAAATTTAAGAAGATGAATTAATTGTTATAGTGATATTATGGGTGTAACAAAAGTAAAGGCTGAAGAAGAAGTTGAGAAGCCGAAAAAAGAAAAAGTCGAAAAAAAGCCTGTAGTTAAGAAAGAAGTAAGAGTAATAGTTAGAGTTGCGAATACAGATTTAAATGGAGAAAAACCGTTGAAAAATGCATTGTTGGGAATAAAGGGAATAAGTCATGCTATGAGCAAAGCTGTTTGTTTAGCAGCTGGTTTTGATCCAAATAGAAAACTTGGGTCATTGAATGAAGAGGAAATAGCAAAACTTGAGTCTGTAATAAAAGAGCCTAATAAGTTTGGTATACCAAATTGGCTTTTGAACAGAAGGAGGGAACCTGAAACTGGGAATGATTTTCATTTAACAGGAAGTGATTTAGAGATAGCAAGAAAGTTTGATATTCAAAAAATGATAGATCTTAAGACTTATAAAGGAGTTAGGCATATGTATGGGTTACCTGTTAGGGGACAGAGAACAAGAAGCTCTTTCAGAAAAGGCAGAGTTGTGGGTGTGGTAAAGAAATCTGTAAGAGTTGCTCAAGAAAAGGCTAAAAGTGAAAAGAAGTGATTTAGATGAGAAGATTAAGGAAAAAAATTGAAAAACCAAGAAGACCTTGGGATAAGGAAAGAATTGAAAGAGAGAGGGAAATTCTAAAAAAGTATGGTTTGAGAAGAAAAAAGGAGTTGTGGAGAGCTGAAGGGATTTTGAGAAAATATAGAAGAATGGCAAGAGAATTGATAGCAAAAAGGGATGTTGAAAAAGAAAGGATTTTAATAGAGAAATTGAAAAAAATGGGTGTTTTAAAGGGAGGGGAAAAATTGGATGATGTTCTTGCTTTAAATGTTGAAGATATTCTTGAAAGAAGATTACAAACTTTGGTTTTTAAGAAAGGGTTAGCAAATTCGCTTAAACATGCAAGACAACTAATAACTCATGGCCATGTTAAAATTAATGGAAGAAGAATTCAATATCCAAGCTATCTTGTGCCTTTAGAAGAAGAAAATAAAATTGAAGTTGGGTGAACTAATGAAAGAAGAAAAGAAAGAAAAGTGGGGAGTTGCGCACATATTATCAACTTCAAATAACACAATTGTTCACATAACAGATTTGACCGGAGCCGAAACTATAGCAAGAGTTTCAGCAGGAATGATGACTGATAAAGATAGGGAAGGTGGGATGCCTTTTCCAGCTATGCTTGCCGCAAAAAAAGCAGCTGAAATGGCTTTAGCAAAAGGGATTGTTGGTGTGCATATTAGGGTAAGGGGTGTGGGTGGTGTGAAATCTAAAGCCCCTGGTCAAGGTGCTCAGCCTGCAATAAGAGCTTTAGCAAGAGCTGGTTTGAAAATTGGAATGATTGAAGATGTAACACCAATACCACATGGTTACATGAGACCAAAAGGAGGAAGGAGGGGAAGAAGAGTTTAAATTTTAGAAAATCAAATGATAAAAGTGAAAACATGAAAGTAAAAATTTTGAAGAAAGATGGAATGGTGCTTAGTTTTTCTGTTGAAGGCATTTCTCCCGGTTTTGCAAATGCTTTGAGAAGAATTATGGTTGGTGAAGTACCAACAATGGCAATAGAGTGGGTGGATTTCAAGAAGAACGATTCGGTCTTACCAGATGAAATTTTGGCAAACAGGCTTGGACAAATTCCATTGACTTTTGATAAAAAAGCTTATGA
>JAVZHJ010000028.1:9221-9619 GCA_038998365.1 Candidatus Aenigmatarchaeota archaeon
TGAATGTAAATGTGAAGGAAAGGGTTGTAGCAGGTGTCAAGTAGAATTGATTTTAAAAGAGAAGGGACCAAAATTGGTTTGTGCTGGAGATTTGAAGAGTAAAGCCAAAGATGTGAAGCCTGTTTTTGATAAGATACCAATAGTTGAGCTTTTTGATGATGAAGAGTTGCAATTTGAAGCAACAGCACAGCTTGGTTTAGGAAGAGAGCATGTGAAATGGCAAGCAGCTGTTGTTGGTTATAATTATGAGGGGGATAAATTTGTTTTTAATATTGAATCTGTTTCTGGTTTAAGTCCTGAAGAAATAGTTTTGTCTGCCGCTGAAATTTTGGAGAAAAAGATGAAAGAATTTCAGAAAAGTTTAAACAAACTGAAAAAAGATTAATTTTTAAGTTAAA
>JAVZHJ010000029.1:0-9462 GCA_038998365.1 Candidatus Aenigmatarchaeota archaeon
TCCAGAAATTGCATAATCTTTAACCACATCCTTTATCCTTTCAGGAATTAATACATCTACCATCATAGGCTGAATGTATTGGAAAATTGTTCTTTTCAAGCTTCCCCACTTTCTCATCAACCTTAAATCATTAACATGAATTTTTTCTGTTCCCCAAACAATTCCTTCATTTTTAAGTTCGTCGATTGTCTTGGAGACATAAGATTTAGCAAGCTGTGTTTTTTTGGAGATTTTCGATACAGTCAAATCTTTCTCTATGGAAAGCAATCTGAATATCCTCTCCTTTTTGATCGGAATCTTCATATGTTATTTATGTTCTCTTAAATATTTAAATAAGAGAACACAGAGAACTAAAATTAAACAATTTCAACAATCTTTGAGAATTCATCCTTATTTTCAACTCTAAAACCTTTTATCCTTAAATCAAAGAAGCCGATGAATTTGCTTCTTCCAACCTCAACAGGAATTAAAATTCTATACTGCTTACTTTCTTTAGATGTAGTGTAGTTTACAGTTAAAGTATAATTTACATCTAAGTTTGTGTTGAATATGAAGCTGCTCTCCACGCTTTTTTCATCTTCAATATTGTAAAACTGTTCTATGCTACCATTGAAATCTAATGTTAAGTTTGTTATAGTTTCTCCAAGGAGATTGTAAACAGTAACATTTAAGCTGGAATCAACAGAAGCTGTAACATTTTTGTAAGTGGATTCAATTGCTATTCCAGTCAAATCCATTGTTCTACTTTTAAGCCTTCCTCTCACATAATTCAAATAATTTTCTATTTTTTCACTCTCGTTTTTATTGTAAGAATATTCTATTGTTTTGATTAGTTGTTGCTTCAAATTCAAAAATTCTTTTCTTTCCATGCTAACTTCTAAGCTACGTTTATTTTCAATTATTTGGGTAAGGTTTAAACTACCTTTGATTAACAAAAGTACAACAACAACAATGGCTCCAGAAATCAAGAAGAATTGGCCTTTCATATTATCGCCATATGTAGAGCAAAACTTCTCTTGGCTCAACATTCGTTAAATTGCCAGCTATGAAATAGCTTACAGAAGCAACTTTTTCTGAGTTTATGCTAAAACTCGGACAATCTTCTTCACAAATCAAGACCTTGTAATCAAGACCAATTGGTAAAAGAGAAGCTAGTTCACTTTCTATTGCTTCCTCATTATTCGCCAAAGCAAAACTTGCAAGCTTGTTTTGTTCGTCCAAAGCTTTAAGAGCTTCGAAGCCTCTAATCTTCCACAAAACAATTTCCAACTCTGGAATTTTCTCTCCAGCACCAAATAAAGCAAGATAAACACCAAGCACAAGCAAAATTGCAATCAAAGCTTCAAAACTTTTTAGTATACCTTTCATTCAACCTCCACCCTAAAACTATAATCTTTTGGTATGGTTTGAAGTAAACTCCCATAATTTAAATTCCTCAAAGCTTTTATCTTGTCTACAGAAATCATTTGAATTTCTTGAACAGGAAATGTGTTGAATGTATAATTGTATTCATTTGATGGAAATTCTATAGAGTAAGATTCAGCAAGAACACTTTCTTCAGAAGAAAAATATAAGAAAAAGAATTTTGATTGGTAGGGTTCTAAATTTAAATTGAAAACCAAATCACCTTTCTTAAGGAAATTACTACCACAAAAAGTTTGATTGTAAAGCTGAAAGGGAATTTTCTCATTATTCGAATCGTAAAGTATAAGTGTTTTGTTCAGAACATTTCTTTCACACTTCTCATCAAATTCTACACTCCCATTAATTACTATGTTATTTCTTGAACTGCCATCAGCTTCCGTCACATTTATCACTATCAAATAAAGATTATCCATCAAACCAACTTTTACCGGAGGTACGTCTTGATTTTCCCAATTGCTCGGAACTCCTTTACCAATAAAAAAAGTATTAAACAAGTTTGAAGCAATTTCTCTCAATTCTGCAGTTTCAGCTAAGTTTCTATAATTTACAAGATAGCTTACCAAATACCCAAACAAAAATCCTAAGAAAACAAGGAAGACGCCAACAGCTATTGCAAAATCCACATGCGAAAAAGCCATCAACTCACCTTCTTGATATCAATGATTATTTTTTGATCTCCCAAAACAATGCTATCTTTTATCTCTCCATCAAAATTATACCTATAATAACTCAAAGAACTATTCAAACCATTCTCACTTTTTCCTTGAACAGAAACATCAACATTTGGCACTTCTTGTTCAACTTCAACTATTGGTGATTGAGTCGTCCGCAATACTATCTTCACACCAGAAGGGCTTATTATAGAAGCAGCAGGCTCAGTCCCACCAACAGTTATGTTTGATATTTGAATCCAAATAGGGTTTGCAGAAATCAAGACAACTTCATAATTTCTACCTGAAACTTGAGAAGGCAGTTTTAGGTCAACTTCAGCAATTTTTATGCTTTCATTTCGATTTGGATAAGATTTTGAATTTTTTCCAATTTCATAAAGCTTTATTATATTGGTTGAAATTCCACTTCCAATTTGCCTTAAATTATTTTCTATTTCACTCTTGAGCTGGTTGGTGTAAAGGTTGTAAGCTGCTATTGATATAGCAGCAAGGATTATAACTCCAAAAAGAATTGTAAAGAAATTTTCTACAACTTCGCTTTGACCTTTTTTCATCAATTAAATTATCTCCACCAATATATTTATTAGCCGAAATCCAAATTTAGATTAATGAAAGGAATTTCACCTTTGGTTGCATCGGTGCTATTAATTGCAATAACAATGTCGGTTGCTGGTATACTAGCTTTTTGGGTTTCAAGTTACACCACACAAACCCTACCAAAAATAAATAGAACTGAAGAAGAATGTAGATTTTCAAACTTTGAAATTTTTTCGTGTAATTTAAACAATGCTACAGGAAATTTAACCGTAACTTTACACAATATTGGTCTATATGATTTGGCAGAATTAAAAGCCCAAATATTTTTAAAAGACGGTACAGTAACTTCAGCTATTAACTTGGAAGGCACGCTACCAAAAGGTGAATATAGAACTTTTATTGCCCCTACAAGCATAACAACAGACAAATTCTCCAAGCTTCTTGTCACAACAAGCTTGTGTCCTCAGTTAAGTAGAGAAAAAGTCGATTGTACGATGAGCTAACATGAAGGGAATATCTCCTCTTATAGCTACAGTTCTTCTGATAGCCTTGACAGTTGCTGTCGCGGGAATTGTTGGGACTTGGTTGTTCGGCTTTACAAGAACTTCAACTCAAACAGTTCAACAACAAGCTAACATAGAAATAATTTGTGGGAATGGTGGCATTTCTCTTTCAGATGTTTGTTATTCCAATGGCTATTTAGCAGGTTATATGAGAAATACGGGAACAATAACTCTAGGCAACATAACTATAAACATCTTATACACAAATGGTTCGGTGCAGAGATACTACTTTTCTTATGCTGGTGGAAGTGTTTTGGCTCAAACTTCTTGCTGTGGTAATTTAACTCTTTTTGTTGGTGAAAAGTATAAGTTCAATGTTTCAGCAGATACCAATTATCAGCTAGTTTATATTTTAACAAATTGTACAAGCAAAGTTACAGATGAAGTTGAAGCTTCTGAAATTCTCCCTTGCTAACCAATTATAACAAATACAATTAAACCAACCACAACCATAGCTAAGCTATGTTTAACACCACTTATTAATTTGCCTTCGGCCATCTTGCCTACAGCCAAGCCCGCAAAAGCCCCTTGAAGCACTATCAAGTTCATGAAAAGATTTCTATATTCCCCAGTTAAATCTTGTTGGGTTTGGCCCATACCTTCTATGCTTATTCCAGTTAGGCTTGGTATGAGAAATTTTCCCATCGCTATCATGACCCCAAGAAAAACGAAGAAAATTATGTAGCCTGTGGTGATTTGAGAATAAAGATACATGCTCCTTTCAGCTTTAAGTCTTTCAACTTCTACACTAGCATTGCTCAAAGCTTCGAGAGTGTCAGTTAAGTTTCCACCAAACCTGTGACTTTCTATAACTGACCCAATAGTCCTTTTAATCATAGGTGAGCGAGTAGAATTAGCAAAGCTCATCAGAACTTTTTCAACAGGAATTCCCCAATCAAGCTGTGCGGCCATTCTTTTGACATAGGGACTTAGCTCTTTATAATCGTTTTTCTTCAAGTTCTTCATAGCTTGTTCAATTGTCATACCACCTCTCATTAGCTCTATGAAGTCTCTGAGAAAAGCAGGGAAAAAAGCTTCTATGATTTTCAGTTTCCTGTATTCAAGATATCTCAAGAGCACTACAGGCAAAATCAACATTATCCCGGCAAAAATGTTTATGGTTGAGAAAATGTTCGGAATCTCTCTCAAGAAAAGAAAGTTTATTGTAAGAATACCCACTACAATAAAGACATTAAGAATCACAAGCAATAAAAACTTCTTCTCCATCTTCATATTTGCACCTCTATACCACTAAGGAAAAACAAGAAGCCAATGTTTATAGCTGGCACAAGGATATAAATACTTAACTTCATCAAATCAAAAATTCCAAATCCAGCTAAAGTTGGCTGGATCATGTTCATTACAGCGAAAATGGAAATTATGAAAAGAGGGGCTGCTATTAAAATACCTGTGTAGAATTCTGCGACAGTGCTTAATTGCTGCAAGAATTTTTCCCTTTTGATTCTCCATTCAAAAAGTGCTTCGTCCCCAACAGTTTTCAAAAAAACCTTTATGTTACCACCAGCTTCTACTGTCGTCACAAATCCAAGCAAGACTTGTTTGAATTGATCGCTAGGTGTTTTGTTTGCTACTTCCTTGATTGCAGTCAAAGGATCTACACCAAACTCATCAATGTTCTTGACAATCTTTTCCATTTCCCTTGAAATTTCCCCATATTCTTTAAACTTGCTTATAAGCCTGAAAACTACATAAGGTGGAATTCCTGATTCTGCTATTGCCCCCATGTGAGTTAAAGCAAAAGGTAAGTTTGCTTCTATGTCTTTTTTTCTCCTGTCAGCCTTTTGAGAAGGATAAAAAAGGAAAATTAGTAGGGTAGCAAGAGCAACAAAGAAAGATGAAAAGAAAGAATAAAATATTCTTAGCAACAAATGAATTTGTATTAAATTCAAAGCTAAAAAGGAAAACAAAAGAGTGCAAAAGAACATTATGATAGAGAGAAAAATCACAATGCTTACATAAGTTCTATAACCAATCTTCATATCAGCTTTTGGTAAACTATCCTTGACAAAAGCAAAAAATTCTGGATATCTATCAACAACCCAACCAAAATTTGAAGTTGCAAATCCCTTGAGAGAGTCTAGCATCATCTTTCCCTCAAGATTTTAAACCCAAGTATTTTAAGTAAAGGAATTCTCTCTTTTTCACCCCTCTTCTTTTCAACTTTTACTAAAATTGGCTTTGGTTTTAATTGAGTTGTTGGAGAAGGAACTTCTTCAGGCTTAACTTCTCCCAATTCTTCACCAGCAATCTCGAAGAATTTTTTCCTATCCTTGTGATAAAGGTTTATCATTCTTACAACTTCCACATAATCTTTAATTCCTTTAGACTTCATCCAATTCAAAATTTTTCCCCTTCTTTTTATTTCAATCCAAGCATCTTCAACTTTACCACCTTTTGCTAAAGTAACTTTTTCAACTTTTATACTATCATTAACTTTTTCATATTCATCTTTTTCAGGATTCCATTTGTAAACAACTCTGTACTTAACTTCTCCTGTCTTAGGATCAACAGATTCTATTTCTACGATTTCCCTTATCCTTCTTGCAGATTTACCTTTCTCTCTTGCGTGTACCATGACAACAACAACATCCAAACCTTCTATAAGTGTGGGAGAAAGTTCTATTGGTGGTGTGGTCAATCTTTTAATTAAAGTTTCTACTGAGCCTGCATGCATTGTGCTCAAGCTGGGGTGACCAGAACTTATTCCTTGGAACATAACATAAGCCTCTTCACCTCTTGTTTCGCCTACAACAACATAGTCAGGATTTTGTCTGAAGCTTTCTTTTAACAAATCAAACAAACTTACACCACCATATTTTTCACCAGAAGGCATTGGTATACCAAATCCAGGTCTTGCTAAAGTAGGAACCCAATGTTCGTTCGGAATTCTTAGCTCTCTTGTATCTTCTATGCTTATGATTTTTGCTTCTGGTGGGATGAACATGCATAAAGTGTTTAAAAAGCTGGTCTTGCCCGTTGCAACTCCCCCAACAATAAGTACAGAAACACCATGCTCCATCAAATACCAAAAGTAAGCAAGGACTTCTGGTGAAGCAGTTTTCATTTCAATTTGTTCTATTGGTGAAAAAGGGTTTTCACTAAATTTTCTTATGGTTATCACTGGGCCACGGGTGGCAACGTCTCCTGCCAAAGTTGCCGCAACTCTGCTACCATCAGGCAAGGTTCCATCCAAAATAGGTTCAGCATAACTCACATATCTTCCACACCTTTCTGCAAGCTTCACCACAAGCTCCCTTAATTCTTCCAAATCATTCAGTACAACGTTTGTCTTTATAGAGCCATATTTTCTGTGAACAACGTAAAAAGGAATGCCAACACCATCACAGCTTATGTCTTCTATGTTTGGGTCTTGCATGAAAGGCTCAATTTCATTCAAACCAACAAAATTTCTGTAGAGATAGTACATCACCTTGATGTATTGCTCTTGGGTGAGCTTTATTCCAAGCTCTTTAATAACTTTAACTACATTTTTTTCCAAATACTCTATGATTTTGGAAGGCTGTTTTATGACAGAAAGCTCTACATCAACGAGCTCTATTAAGCCTTCAGATATCTTCTTTAAAACTTGTTTATCTTCTTCACTCAGTTTAGGCTCTATTACATAGTAAACCAGTTCTTTTGTTTCTGGGTTCCATTTAATTTGTGCGTAAGCAAAAGGTTCGAGTAAAGGGTAAACCACATTAACTTTTGTTATTTCTTCAACATCAGGAAATTCTACTATCCTTTTTGGTTTCATCACTGCAAATCCTGGCAAAATTTCATCTAAAATCGTTTTTTCCTCTTTCTTTTTCTCGGCTTCCTTGAGCTTTCTATACAAAGCTCCCTTCAAGCTCAAAATTTTTTTTATCATGTTCATCTCATATGCTTCTTTCTCACACTCTTTCCAGGCTTAACCACGCCATGAAATCTAGCACAAGCTGGACAAATTCTTATGGTTCTTGTTAAAGTGTGGATGAATCTCTTGTCAACTTGCTGAAGGATTGTTGGATCGGTTATTCTGAAGCCTTTCCTTACAACAAAAGTCTTATAGCGAGGGACTTGTCTTCCACAAATCCCACAAACTATAGTTGATTCTCTCCCTCTAGATTTTGTATGTTCATATTTTCTTCTGTAAGGTACGGTACTTATTGGCATAACTATCTAACACATAGTTGGTGTTTAGAAAATATTAAGTTTAAACTCAAGAGATTCTTTTGAGTTTTGTTATTTCTATGTATTTTTTCTTCCCCCTCTTCTTCACAATTCCATCTATTTTGTAAGTTCCGTTTTCAAAGAAGTTTTGTGAAATACCATAAATCATGCCAGTGTCATCTTTTAACACATAAATGTTTGGAACATCACGACTGCCATGAATGTAAAAGTGTAATCTTGCTTTCAGAGAGACTTCAGAATCTGGTTTCACTTTCTTGACTATTTCTGAAATTTTGTAGCTTTTGAAAAATTTCTTGAAGTAAAGGAAGAAAAGCAAGCTGGCAATCAAAACAGTGGCTAAAGAGGAAAAGATCAAAATTTGAATCGGGTAGAAAGCTCTTGCAATTTCTACAGCCTTCTTATTCTTTATCACAGTTTTTAAAATATCGATCAATTCTTCTGTTTCATATATAAGCTCAGTCGCCCTTTCAGGATTTTCTCTTAAAATTTCCCCCTCAATTTCATTGAATTTTGATTTTATCATCAAGAGCAATTTCTTTATTTCACTGATGTCAATACCTTTCTCTTCAAGGATTTTGCTCTCATTTTCTAAAATCTCAACTTCTTTTTTCAGTGTTCTAATTTTTTCTATGAGTTGAGAATAGTCAAAAGCCCTAACAACACTTATGTTCATTGAAAAAGGAATAACCAACTCCTTGCTCACCAAGGTTATGATGATTGGATAATCTTTTCTTATCACACCTTCTCTTAAAACATCTGGAGGTATATTTAACTTTACTTTAAATCTTTGAGTTTCATTAGCTCTAAGCGTTACATTCTTTGGGAAAATAGAAAACCAGCTCAGTTCTAAGCCTTCTAATGTAAATAACACATTAGCAATTTCAGCCTCGCCCGTATTTTTAACTATTACATCAAATTCTCCACTCGAATTTTCAGCTATTATGAATTTTGTTGGATAAGAAATTTCAACATTTTTCTTGAGTTCTCTGTAAGGTGGTGAAGGTATGGCTGCTCCACCTACAGCTATCGAAACAACCTTAAAGCTATCATTTCCCATGCCATAGTATCCTGGGGCAGTGGCCAAGACTTTAAACCAGTAAGTTCCACTTGCAGTATTAGCAGGAACTCTCAGCTCTTTCACAGAGTTCCAAGTATAACCATAGCTTATGTAAACAAAAGTGAAATTTGAGTCAAGTATGTTGCCGTGAGCATCTTCTATAGACCACTCGATTTTTACAATTCCTTCATAAGTTCCGATATTTTTCAAGCTAATTTCTGAATATACCACTTGACCAGGGTTAACTGTTTCTTGTAGACATCTCACACTTATGTTGAAAATGTTCAGAGGTCCAGAAACTCTTACGGTTGAAGAAGTGGTAACTTCTGCCAGTCTTCCTGTTCTAGCCAGCTCTATTATCATCCCAATTTGGCTTAGGATAATTATTGTTAAAATTATGAGAAGAATTCTCAAAATATTTTTTCTTTTTGAATTTTCAACCGCCATCAATTAATTTTTTGATTTCTGAATATTTGAAATTGGATTCTTTGCCCCTTTCTTCCAGCCTACTTCCACAATTCGGACAAAAACTAGCTGAGTAAGGATATTCTTTCTTGCAGCTCGGACAATATTTCTTCTTTCTTTTTGGAAGCTTCTTCTTCACCATCAAAATTGAAACCACCAAGATTATTGCTATTAAACATAAGCTTGAGATGAAAGTGTAGAAATTTCTCAGACTACCAACCCTAACAGTTAAAGAAGCTTGGACAGATGACACAGAAGCACTCCCCATGGGTGAAGATTTACCAGAGAAAGCGCTTGCTAGAATTACCCCACTATAATTTGCTGGATAGAATGGTGGCCACCTTAAAATATTAGCGGCAAAACAAACTTTAACATCTTTCTTGTTTGCGAGTTTGGCAGCATTATCATTTGGCGCTCCAGTGTAAGCTGGAAGATAGACTTGACTTGGCTCTATTTTTTTTACAAGCTGTGCAATTTCTCCTTCTGCTGTAATTTGAGCAGTAACTTCTGTGTCAAATGGATTGTAAATACTGTAAACAACACACTTTTC
>JAVZHJ010000030.1:0-9386 GCA_038998365.1 Candidatus Aenigmatarchaeota archaeon
GTCTGAAAATTCCGGATAAGTGCGAATCTTCTTTTTAATCAAGCTTGTCGTCAAACTTTTCCCAAATTTGTTTTAATTTATATTTCACTAGGTAATTTTAAAATATGCAACCATACACAAATTTCAAAATATTTTTAATATTTTTGTTAGTGGCAGCAATAGTTTTATCTTCAAAACAATTTAAAAAATTTGGATTGTATCAAGAAACTTCAGAAATTGAAATTTTGAATTTCGCTACCGATAAAGACACATACAGCTCTTATGAAGATATGAAAATTTCCCTCTTGATAAAAAGCTCAAAAGATTTGGAAAATGTTACCATAACAGTTTGGGGAATTAAACCAAGAAATTACGCTTATATAAACGATTCAAGAACAGTTAGCTTGAAAGAAGGTGAAAATGAAATAACCTTTACAGAAAAAACACCTTACTGCACTTCAGGCTGTGGGGGAGTTTATCCAGGGCCTTATGATTTAAATGCTGAAGTTTGGATTAATGGAAAATCTGTAGCAAATTCTACTAAAACCATAAATTTGGTTAAAGGTTGAATTATTTTATTTCTTAAAGCCCAACAATAAGAAGAGAGAAAAATGAAGCCAGTGGTGGAATTAAGAAAAGTGAGCAAGGTTTACAAGATGGATGAAGTTGAAGTCACAGCTTTGAAAGATATAGATCTCAAAATAATGGAGAAAGAGTTCGTTGCAATAATTGGACCATCAGGCTCAGGTAAATCTACTCTTCTTCACTTGATCGGCTTGCTAGACAAACCAACTTCTGGAAAAATTTTTTTAGATAGTGTTGACACTTCCAAGCTGAAAGACAAGCAGCTAGCAAGGTTAAGGGGAAGGAAAATAGGCTTTGTCTTCCAATTCTTCAACTTATACCCAACTCTAACTGCTTTGGAAAATGTTGAATTGCCAATGATGATAGCTGAAAAAGATAAGAGAGAAAGTGAAAAGCGAGCAATTGAGCTCTTGAAAAAAGTTGGTTTAGAAAAAAGGGCATATCACTTGCCTTCTCAGTTATCAGGAGGAGAAAGACAGAGAGTTGCGATAGCTAGAGCTTTGGCAAATGACCCAGCTTTAATTCTAGCCGACGAGCCAACAGGAAACTTAGATTCAAAAAGTGGGGAAGAGGTAATGAAGATATTCGATAAGCTGCAAGAAGAAGGTAAAACTATTGTTATGGTTACGCATGAAATGAACATAGCAAGATATGCTGAAAGAATAATTTATTTAAGAGATGGTAGAATAATTAAAGGAGGATGAGATGAAAAAGAAAATTTTTCTAACAATTTTGATCTTAATTTTTCTTTTAACTTTTGAAAGTGTTTTTGCTGACCCAATAATTCAAGCAACCTTTTCAGTTTATCCCGCTAGCGTTTACCCTGGAAGCGATGGCTATATTCAAATGACTCTGAAGAACACAGGAAATGCTATTGCTAATCAAGTGAAAATTTCAAGAGTTTCTTCTGACGCACCGATAAAAATCTCTGGTGATTGGATATCTGAGCTAGGTGGTTTAGGCATAGGCGACACAGCCATAGCAGTTTTTAAATTTTCAGTCTTGAGTACAGCTTCTCCTGGTCTATACAACGTGAAATTCCAAATAGACTATTGCCAAGATTCTGTTTGCAGAACAATAACACCAAATGTGATAATAAGTGTTCAATCACCTTCAACAATTCAGCTGATTTCCATTTCACCTTCTTCACTCAAGCCTGGAGAAAGAACAAACATGACCTTCACCATAGCAAACACGGGCAATTTGCAAATAAACAATTTGATCTTCACTTGGTCAGCTTCAAATTACATATTACCAGTTGGCTATGACAACAGAGCATTGATTTCCAGCTTACCACCAAAATCTATTTATGAAATAACAAGAGAAGTTGCTGTAAGCTCAAGCGCAGCCCCAGGGATTTACCCAATAGCCATAACATTCCAATACACAGACAAATCTGGAACAAATCAAACAATAACTTCAACAGCAGGAATAGAAATAAGTGGAGAAACTGATTTTGAAGTCAGCGTTCAAGAAGTTTCTTCCTCTTCTGTTACGCTTACAATTGCAAACATAGGAATGAATCCAGCCTATTCTGTTCTTGTCAGAATTCCTAGGCAAGAGGGCTTTAGTGTTGTTGGAACTTCTTCAAGCATGGTAGGCAACTTAAACCCAGGCGACTATACTTTTGCAACTTTCCAGCTCATCAGTTTGCCAAATGCTGATAGAGCAACACTTTTAGTCGAAATTTCCTACACAGATGCCATAGGCTTGAGAAGAATTTTGCAAAAAGAAGTAAGTGGAAGTGAGTTGAGAACTTTTTCTAACAGAACAATTCCTATTACAAGAACACAATTCACAAGATCACCTTTAGCGGGCAACAGCACTATCTATATCATAATCGGCGCAGCTGGAATAATTTTGGTTATAGTTTTTCTAAAGTTTTTTGTATTCAAAAAATTCAAAAGTTTTAAAAGGAAGTAAAAATGAGGATTAGCGATGCTTTAAGCTTTTCTGTAAGAAATCTCTCTCAAAGAGGATTGAGGAGTTGGCTAACAATTTTAGGAATAGTTATAGGAATAGCTGCAGTAATAAGCATACTTTCTGTTGGAGAAGGCATGAGAGAGAGCATTTCTTCTCAGCTTAGTGGCTTAGGCGGAGACTTGATAACAATTTCACCAGGAGCAACAAGAGCAAGAGGGGAGTTTGCTGATGTAAGGACATTTTTCCAAGCAAGATTTGGTGGGGCTATAGCAAAGCTTAATGATAAAGACATTCAAATCATCAAATCAATTCCTGAAGTGAAATATGTTAGCGGAATGATTTCAGGAAGAGCTGAGCTAAGCTACTTAGGAGAAAAAGTTTATGTTTTGGTTCAAGGTGTAGACCCAGCTGTCTGGAAGGATATAATAAACCTTGAAGTGGAAGAAGGAAGAAACTTGATGCCAGGAGATGTTAATGCCATAGTGCTAGGAAATTACGTTGCTAACAGAATGTTCAAAAGTCCAATTCCACTTAACTCTCAAATAAGCGTTGCTGGAAAATCTTTTCGAGTAGTTGGAATTTTGAAAGCTTCCACAGGCGTTGGGGGAATGATAGGTATAGACAACTCGATTTACATGCCCTTAACTTCAGCAAAAAACGTTCTTAACATAAGCTCGAATGAATATAATTCAATTCTTGTTAAGGTTAGCAATGTTGAAGATGTGGATGAAGTTGAAGAAAGAATAGATAAGCTTTTGATGCTTTCAAGGAAAGTCACAGAAAACACGAAAGACTACACGATAACTTCTGTGAAAAGCATTCAAGAAAGAGTTTTGAGTGTGATGGGGACTTTGAATTTCTTCTTAGCAGGAATAGCAGCAATTTCTTTGATAGTTGGTGCTGTAGGAATTGCTAACACAATGTTCATGTCCGTGATGGAGAGAACAAGGCAAATCGGCACTCTTAAAGCTTTGGGTGCAACTGATGGCGAAGTCATGCTTCTCTTCTTAATTGAGTCAGGATTGATAGGCTTAGTTGGAGGCTTGATAGGAATTTTCTTCGGCTTCATAGTTTCTGGTATAATCTCAGAAATTGGAATTAGAATGTTGGGAATGAGTGGCATGGCTCAAACAGTTGTTTACATTCCTCTTCAGCTAGTTCTCTTCACCCTTGCTTTTTCTGTCTTGATAGGAATTCTTTCTGGTTTGCTACCAGCAAGAAGGGCTGCAAAGCTTCAGCCGGTTGAAGCTTTAAGATACGAGTAGTTATTTGTTAGAGCTTGAGTGAAGAGGAAATATTTTATCTTCTTTTCTTTCTTACAAATTTCCAAGCCAAGACTCCTATAACTAATATAATAATTGCTGCAATTCCAACCAATAATTCTGTTGATATAATTACTGTTGGCACAGCACATGACTGTGCTTCAATCGGTTTCCTCTGTGTGGTACCACAATTATTTATGTCTCTACAAGTTCTGGTTTGCCATCCCTGCACACATTCACCCCATTCACTACAAACCCAATTTTCTTCACAAACAGCTACAGCAACACATCTTCTATTTTCACATCTGTAGCCGGAGGCACAAGCTTTATCATAATAGTTTGCTTCACCAACACAACATTCAAACGGACAAGCTTGTTTTCCTTGCTCACCGACAATTGCAAAGTAGCTAAATCCTGGGGTTTCTGCCTCATAATAAATATAATTAGAATCTTCTGTCAGTTTATTTGTAGTTAACCTATTCCATTTATTTTCAGAAAATCTGTAGAGAGCAATTGTGCTTGGGTCTATGTTGTTTTCGGTAATCCAAGATTTTTCAACAAAGAATTTAATTTTTGCTTGTGATATGTCTTGGTCTCTCAAGTTTTCTTTTGTTATCTTTAAATATCGATAAGCTCTACCAACAACATCCACATGAACTTCTGCCGGTCTTTCATCAAGTTTGGTTACACTTATGCTTACAGAGTTTGCTTTATTTACGATCAAAATATTAAGTTCAAAAATATTCAAATCTCCCCTTTTTTCAAATGTTATGTTGGTTTTCTCGTTAGCTTTGACGAAGCTTAAATAAACCAAGCCTTTTCCAGGTTCTGTGTGAACAATTATGCTTGGTCGAGTTGGAGCTGGTCCGTAAGATGGAGAAGGACATCTACCACAATCTGCTTGGCAATTTGAACAAGTTTCTCCAGAATCACAATAACTATCTCCACAGTAAGTTGGAGAACTTCTACAAATACCATGGACACAATAACCGCCAGCACATTGATAATTAGCATTACAAGGAGAGCCATTTGATAAAAGTGTTATCGTTAACCAATAAGTTTTTGAACTTCCTGTGTAATTTTCATCTTCAACAAAATAAGCAGTTATATTATATGTACCAGCATTTAGGTTAGCTGTTTGAATTGTGGTTGTTAAAGGTGTCGGTCCATTAACAACAGTCACATTAGAACCAAAATTAAATTCTATAGTAACATTTTTCCCAGTTACATTCACTGTTGCTGTGATGTTCGCCACTTGGCCTCTTACATATGTTCTATTTCCTTCTGTTCCATTGAAATACAATTTTACTTCTGTCGAGGCTTTTTCAATTGTTAAAAGCAAAGTAGAAGTACTTATGATATAATCAGTTCCATTTGAGTAAGCTTCTTCTACACTAATTTCATACACTCCAGCTTGAGGAGCACTTACATTAAAAGCAAACCAAGCTTCAGTTTGGGTTGTATATACAGTATCATTTCCCCAGATTAATAAACTACTAGTTGAAGTTTCAGTTGAATTAAAGGTCAGATTTTCAACATTAGAATCATAGCTCCCATCAATGTAAATTAAAGATAAAGAACCTGTAGTGTTGGTTAAGTTGAAAGTTATATTATTAAGCTTATAATCACCATCTCCTGTTCCAACAACAGTAGAGTTTGTCCATGTTATATTCATGAAAAAATTGTCTACAGGGGCGATTGTTTTATTATCTATGGCCCATTCTACTGAAGCAAAAACAAAACTTGGAAAATTAAAGGATATCAAGGCCAAAATTGATAAAAACAAAAAGATTCTTAAATCTTTCATCGCAATCCTTATAAATATATTTTTTTCCTACTACCTTAAAAAGCTTATTGGTGGAGGCTAACCTTCAAAATTAATAAGAGTTTAAACTCATTTTTATCTAAAAACAAAAAATAAATATGGCACTAGAAGGAATTTTTGCTCTAATGACTAAGCTACCTTTTTATCACCAAATCATTTCAATAATACCAGAAAATTTTTTGAGAATTTCAATTTTCACATTTGCCCTTTTCACCTTCGGCATAATCATGTGGAAATTTTACTCCACGCTTGCAAAAAGAGACTTGTTCAAAATAAACTTAAGCTCCTATATGACCGGGTGGGAAAAAGCAGGCGAAGCCCTTGCTTTTATTTTCAAATACACTTTCATTTTCCCATTTTATACTTTTTTCTGGTTTTTAATTTTTTCTTTCTTCCTAATTTTCCTTTCCGAATCCTTAACTATTGAGGAAATTTTCTTCGTCTCCATTTCGATTATTTCTTTCACAAGGATTGCCGCTTACTACAAGGAAGAGCTTGCAAAAGACGTGGCAACAATAATTCCAACCACTTTTCTGTTGATATTCTTGACAAATCCAGCTTTCTTTACAGTTGATTTACTTTTAGCAAGATGGGAAAGCATGCTTTCATCTTTTCCCGAAGTTTTGATTTACCTTCTCTTCACAATTTGTTTAGAATGGGTCTTGAGGATTTTGTATTTGATTAAGCTAACAGTTTCTAAAAGCGATGAAGGCAAAGAACAGGAAAAAGATTGAGATTCAAAAACCGATAGAAATTCTTTGGCGTGTTAGATAAAGGACCATCGAATCCTTTCCCCAAGGATCTTTAACCAAGCTTTTATCTCTTGTTTCTATCGAATAAAGCCCAGTTATATTGTAATCTTGATTGAAATCTTCCAAGATAAAATCGATTTTATTTTCAAGTATCGAAGTTGGTGCAAGATTTCCAAAGTGCAAACCTACTGGTGGATTTTTGCTG
Source organism: Candidatus Aenigmatarchaeota archaeon (assembly GCA_038998365.1). Taxonomy (GTDB): domain Archaea; phylum Aenigmatarchaeota; class Aenigmatarchaeia; order CG10238-14; family SCSR01; genus JAVZGQ01. The sequence goes on from JAVZHJ010000030.1 coordinate 6,532, forward strand.
TCCTTGTAAATTGAATTTGGAGACAAACAGAAAAAATCTTTTAGGCTTGAGTAGGCTGGAATGGCATCTCTCATAATTTCTTCAATTTTAATTTTCCCCCTTATCATCTCTTGTTTGAATAGTTTGTTAAAGTACAGAGCTATGCTTCCTGATTCAACATTTGCCCAATCTTCCACTCTTATCCTTGCATGAAATTTTACTGTTTCTTGGGGAGAAGGCAAGAGTATTTGAAACAAAACCGCATTTTTGTCAGGATACTCTACAACACTAAATTTTGTCATGGATTTCGCTTCTCTTATAGCTTCGAGTCTACCAAGAAAATTGATATACTCAGCATCAATTGCGCTGAGAGACATGATAATTAATTCAACTGTAAATTTTAATCTTTATCTCGTCAAAGCTTTTCTTTCCATCTCCACAAATTCTTTATGTCTGTGTTCAATTTCACCTAAAGTTTTCTGAATTCTCTCATGCTCTCTCTTCAATTCTTCTGGCATTGGCAGCTTCTCTTTCAAATAGTAATTGTAAAGAGCTTCATGCAAAGCATCTAAAGCCAAAATTGAGCAATGAATTTTTATTGGTGGTAAGGGCTTGCCAAGCTTTTTTATCAAATCTTCTTTTTTTATTCTCACTACTTCTTCCAAAGTTTTTCCTTTAACCATTGTTGTGAGCATGCTACTGTTTGCAATAGCTACGATACAACCAAAAGTCTCAAACTTTATGTCTTTGATTATTTTTTCACCTTTTTTGTTTTTTCCAATTTTCAAATAAAGTCTCATAACGTCACCACAGATCAAGTTTCCCGCTTCACCTGTAGCATCAGGATTTTTGATTCTACCCATGTTTCTTGGTTTTTTGAAGTGTTCAATTATTTGCTTGGAATAAGGCAAAGATTGCTTCACATCACCACTTCCCTTTGTAAGGTGAAATTTCTCTCAACCTTGCAACAATATCAGGCAAAACTTCAAGCACATAATCAACTTCTTCTTTTTTCGTCCATTTTCCCAAGCTTAACCTCAAGCTCCCATGAGCTTCATGAGGCTTCAAGCCTATCGCTAGCAAAACATGGCTTGGCTCTAGAGATTCTGAAGAACAAGCTGAGCCAGTTGAAGCAGCTATTCCTTTCATGTCCAAGAAAGCTATCAAGCTTTCACCCTCTATGAAATCAAATCTAAAGTTTGCATTGTTCGGCAATCTTTTTGTTGGATGGCCATTCAAGTAAGATTTTTCTATTTTTAGAACTCCTTTAATTAGCTTATCTCTAAACTTTGTCAACCTCCTAGCTTCAGCTTTCATCTCTTTCTTAGCAATTTCAACCGCAGCACCAAAACCAACTATAGCTGCAACATTTACTGTGCTTGATCTCAATCCAAACTCATGACCGCCACCGTGCAATAAAGGCTCAATTTTTACTTCATCGGCAATAAACAAAACCCCCACACCCTTTGGACCGTACATCTTATGCGCGCTTGCAGTGAGCAAATCAACATTCATCTTTTCCACATCAACAGGAATTTTTCCATAACTTTGAGCAGCATCTGTATGAAAATAAACTCCTTTTTTCCTACAAATTTTTCCTATTTCTTCTATTGGCTCTATTGTTCCAATTTCATTGTTTGCATGCATGATTGAAACCAAAATAGTATCTTTTCTTATCGCTTCTTCCACTTTTCCGACATCAACCAAACCATACTTATCAACAGGCAAGTAAGTGACTTCAAACCCCTGAGCTTCAAGCCAGCGAGCAGCTTCAAGGATGCAGTGATGCTCAATTGCTGAAACAATTATATGCTTCCCTTTATCGCGATTTGCAAAAGCTATTCCCTTCAAAGTAAAATTGTTTGCTTCGGTTGCACTGCCAGTAAAAACTACTTTACCACTTTTAGCATTCATAAGCTTGGCAACTTTTTCTCTAGAATCTTCCAAAGCTTTCTTCGCTTCTTGACCAAAAGAATGTAAGCTCATGGTGTTTCCAAATTTTTTTGAGAAGTAAGGCAACATGGCTTTCAAAACTCTTGGGTCTGTTGGAGTTGTGGCTGCATAATCCATATAAATTCTCTTCATCTTTCACAACCTCTGAACGCTTTTTCTCCTGAATCCTTTCTTATAAACTCTTTTGTATTTTTTCTTCTTTTCAGGGAATTCTATCTTATCAACATCAAAGCTCATTAAATCACCTCATCCCTTTCTTGCAATATTCACAAACAATTTTTTGGAAGTCGGAGCTCTTGAAAGATTTTTTCAAAATTGCTTTAACTATTTCATCAGAAATTTTCTTCACAGTTTCACTTTTTTCCAACTTTCTTATTTCTTCTGTGTATTTTCCTGTCAAATACTTGCTTATTGCAGCTTGAGTTAAGCCAAGCTTTTTTGCTATTTCTTCTTGCTTTAGACCTTTAGCATACAACTGCTTTGTTGCTTTGACTCTAACAGCAGGGATTATTTGTCTTACCATAACTTCGCAGAGCACTGACATGATATTCTTTATAACTTGGTTATATTTATAGCTTTCGAAAGGGAGATTTATAAAATAAGAGAAGAAAATTAAATCATGCGCCAGTAGTCTAGCCTGGTAGGACACGAGCTTCCCAAGCTTGGGACCCGGGTTCAAATCCCGGCTGGCGCATAAGATTCTATTCCTATACATAGGTGTTTATTAGCCGATAAGAGTAGTCTAGAAATAAGATGAAGATTCATGATTAAGATAAAAGATTATAACATTTTCTAGAAAATAGAGAAATCGGATAGAGGTGTTAGATATGCAAAAAAGTTTATAATGAAAAGACAAATTTTGTATTGTAAAAATAATGAAAAGTGGTTTATCCATTATTAAAATAGTAGGAATAATTTTTGGT
>JAVZHJ010000031.1:0-8676 GCA_038998365.1 Candidatus Aenigmatarchaeota archaeon
AGGCGATGTGGGGCCGGCGCGTTTGGGATGGCAGGAGCTTTTGGAAGTTTTCTAGGAAAAGGTAAAAAAATTGTGGTCGGAAGAGACAACAGGAAAAGCAGCACGCTACTAAGAAATTCTCTTGTTGATGGCTTGATTTTAAGTGGTTGTGATGTCATTGACATAGGTCTTTCAACTTCAGACATGGTTGCTTGGAGTACAAAAAATTTGAAAGCTGATGCTGGTGTTATGGTTACAGCTTCTCATTTGCCTGCAGAATGGAATGGCTTCAAGTTCTTCAATTCTCAAGGAAGAATTTACGGAATTGAAGAGTTGAAAAAGACGTTGCTTCCAATCATCGAAAAAAATTATGAAATCGGAAAGAAAGGCAAAGTCGAAAAACTTGATATTCTAGAGGATTACGTTGAGTCTATAATTTCAAATACTCAAAAAATCAGTCAGAAAAATTCTTTGGAAAATATGAAAATAGTTTTTGATGGCCTAAATGGTATGGCATCTTTGGTTTTGCCAGAAATTTTGAAAAGGCTTAATGCCGATGTAGTTGAAATAAATACAGACTTTAATAATGGGTTTAAAAAGCCTCCAGAACCAACAGAAGAAACTGTAAATGAGCTTTGCCAAAAAGTTTTGGATGTTAATGCTGACTTGGGAATAATTTGCGATGGAGATGCCGACAGAGTTTTATTTGTTGACAACAAGGGAAATTTTGTTCCTGGTGACGAATCTTTAATTCTAATAGCTAAAGAATATTCAAATCCTGAGCATGCGATGATTTTCTCCTTAGACACTTCTCAAACTTTGATAGAGCATCTTAAAAACCAAACAAAATGCAAAGTCATTTACTCAAAAATTGGAGACTTTTTTGTCACAGAAAAAATACTTGAACATAAAGCAAGGTTTGGTGGTCAACCGAATGGTCACATGAAAGATCCTGCTTTTCTTCTTTATGATTCCGGACCATTTTTTGCTGGACTCTTTTCCTTGCTTTTAGCCAAAAATTCAAAAGATTTTCATTCAATCAGGAAAGAGTTGCCGAGGTATCACAAGATCAATTCTTCCATCCCACATAAAAATCCTTTGGCTGCAATCCAAAACTTGATGAAAAAATTAGAGGAGAAAAGATGCAACATAATCTCTGATTTAGATGGTCTGAAGTTTTCCTACAAAAATTCAGTTGTTTTGGTAAGACCTTCTGGCTCAGAAAGCAAGCTTAGAGTTAACGTGGAAGCTAACAGCGAAGCTGAGGCTAAAGCTTGTTTGGAAGAAGTGGGAAAGTGGTTGAAATGATAGATACTGCTGTTATCCTTGCTGCAGGAGAAGGCAAGAGGATGGTGCCTTTGAGTAGAAAAATTCCGAAAGAAATGTTGCCCGTTCTTGATAGACCTTTCATGAATTACAACTTGGACTATCTGGAGGAAGCCGGAATAAGAAATGTTGCAATCGTGACTTCACCAAAAAAAGAATTCATCAAAAGATTTTATGGTAGAAGGTACAGAAGCTTGAGACTTTTCTATTTTGTTCAAAAAGAGCAGCTTGGTCCTGCTCACGCAATCCTTTCGGCTGAAAACTTGCTCAAAAACAAAGAATTCTTTCTCGTACAATATGGTGACAGCCTGACAGAAATCAACTTGCCTAGGGAAACAATAAGCAGGTTCAGAAGAGAAAAAAGCAAAATAGATGCTTTTTTGTCTTTAAGGCCAGTTGAAGATCCCTCTCGCTATGGTGTTGTTAAATTTGACATAAGGGGGAAAATAGTTGACATAGTTGAAAAACCAAAAGCAGAAGAAGCTCCAAGCAAGATAGCAACTGTGGGCACATTCATTCTAAGAACAGAAACTTACTTCAATTCTATCAAAGGAGCAGATTTCAGCAAAGGTGAGCAGTTCCCAGCTCATTATGTCCTCAAAAATGGAACAGCAAAAGGTTGGGTTTTTTATGGTGAAAGGGTTGATCTAGGATTTCCAAAAGATTTGATTCAAGCCTCTAAGCTGATAGTGAATTCTCACGGTGGAATTTTGATAAAAGAGGGTGCAAGAATTGACATGAGTGTGAAGATAAGGCCACCCGTTTACATAGGCGATGGCTGCACGATAGAAAGAAATTGCATCATTGGACCCAATGCTTTCATCGGAAGAAACACTTTTGTGGGAGAAAATTCTGAGATACAAGAAAGCTATTTGATGAAAAATTGTAGAGTTGGCAAAGGCTGTTCAATAAACAATTCTGTGATTGGTGAAAATTGCAGGATTTCTGATTTTAGCAAGGTTAGGGACGAAGTCTTAACAAGATGGGAGTTATGATAAAAGCTTTGCTTTTTGATGCTGACAACACTTTGTATGAAAGCAAGAGTGCAGCAAAAGCTGCTGACCTTGAAGCGATGAAATACTTGTCTCAAATTTGTGGCAAAAACTCGGAAGAACTTTTGGAAGAATGGAAGTCTATAGTTAACAAGCTGAAAGAAAGTAAAGACCCTAAGCTTAGACACAGAAAATATTCATATTCTTTACTTTTGAAGAACAATGGACTTAAAGTAAAACTTGCTGAAGAAATCTATCAAATTTTCTTCCAAAATTTCTTACAAAGAATAAAACTCTTCGATGGTGTGAAAGAGACTTTGGAGGAATTGAAGAAAAAAAGCTTAAAGCTTGTGATAGTGAGCGAAGATTTTAAAGAGCAGCTTGAAAAGAAAATTGAAGTTCTTGAAATCAAAAAATTTTTTGATTTGATAATAACTTGCGAAGATGTTGGGAGCATGAAGCCTGACAGAAAATACTATGAAATTGCAAAAAACAAATTAAAAATTTCTTTTGAAGAAATGCTCGCAATAGGAGATTCTTTTGAAAGAGATTTGGAAATTCCAAAAATTTTGGGAATGAAATGTGTTTTAGTTTTTGGTGAAGATTTTAGGGCAGATTACAGCATAAGCAATTTCAGCGAACTCTTAAGCATTACCGAAGCTTTAAATCAGAAAAAATAAATTCAATTTATCACATAATGAAAAATTAAAAAGTGGGGAAAATGGAAGCTGTAAAAGATTTTTCAATCAAGGAAAGAATTTCAGCAAACGAAATCATCAAGCAAATGGAAAAATCAGGAGGCTTCACCGCAAAAAATTTATCAATCGCTACCAACATCTTGGAAAAAATGATTAAAGAAAAAGATTGTTTAAAATTTCTCTCTTTCCCAGCATGCATAATTGCAACTGGTACAAGAGGAGTAATAAAAGATTTTGTCAAGAGAAAATGGTTTGATGTTTTGATAACAACTTGTGGAACTTTAGATCATGATTTGGCAAGAAGCTTCAAAGACTATTACCATGGAACTTTTTTTGCTGATGATTCCGAGCTACACAAAAAAGGAATTCACAGGCTTGGAAATGTTTTTGTGCCGAAAGAATCTTATGGCATGATAATCGAAGAAAAGATGAGAGAATTCTTGAAAGAAATTTACTCGCAAAAAAAAGAATTTTCAACTCACGAGCTTATTTGGGAATTGGGGAAAAGAATAAACAACAAGAACTCAATCCTCTTTTGGGCATGGAAGAATAAAATCCCTATTATCGTGCCTGGAATAACAGATGGTGCAGTTGGCTATCAGCTCTGGCAATTTTGGCAAGACCACAAAGATTTTAAGATAAATGAGCTTCAAGATGAACAATTGCTCAGCGACTTGGTCTGGAAAGCCAAAAAATCTGGGGCTTTTGTCATTGGTGGCGGAATTTCAAAACATCATGTGATTTGGTGGAATCAGTTCAAGGAAGGTTTGGATTATGCTGTTTACATAACAACAGCAGTTGAATGGGATGGAAGCTTAAGCGGGGCAAGAACAAGAGAAGCAATCTCTTGGGGCAAAATTAAAGAAAAAGCTAAACATGTTACTGTAGAAGGAGATGCAACAGTTTACTTGCCTTTAATTCATTCTGCCCTATTGGAAAGAATCAAATAAGTCTAAGATTCTTTAGTTTGTTAACAATTTCATCAACAACTTCTTCAGCTGGCTTGTTCATCCAAACTTCTATGAAAGGAATTTTTTTATTTTTATAATAATCTATTAGCGGGAAAGTTTGTTGCTTGTAAACTTTAAGCCTTTCTCTTACAATTTCAGGCTTATCATCATCCCTTTGCACGAGAGGCGAACCACACTTATCACAAACCATATCATTCTTTGGCAAAAGTGGTGGTAGCTTGTATTCTATACCTTCTAAGACTTTGTTTATGTCAGCTATATTGTAATTTCCATCGCATTTTGGATTAGAACAAACTCTTCTAGCACAAATTTTTTCGACAAGTATTTCTTCATGACAATTTATCAAAATTATCGCATCTATCTTTGCCATTTCTTCCAATGCTTCGGCTTGTCTAATTGTTCTTGGAAAGCCATCTAGAATAAAACTTTCCTTTCCTTCGATTTCCTTTTTCACCACTTCTATAGCAATTTCATCTGGCCCTATTTCACCTTTCTTAACATAACTTTCAATCATCTTTCCAAGCAAGCTGCCTTCTTTTATTGCAGCTCTAAAAATTTCTCCAGTAGAAATTCTTTCAATTCCATACCTTTCCTTAAGCCTCGAAGAGTAAGTTCCTTTGCCAGATCCAGGTGGACCAAAAATTATTAGCTTCATTTCATCAGCCTCACTAACTTAACTATTTCTTTTGCTCCTCTTATTGCTTGCTCAAAAGGCATTTTCTCTTTAAACCTTAAATCTATTATCTTGATAGGGCATTCAAAAGGACTAGCCACATCAAAAACAACAGTTCTATTTATCATCTGATGCTCTTCTATTTCTTGCAAGCTTTCTATATCCCTTTTCCTGCTTTTATCTTTCATCCTTCTTTGCAAAATATCTCTTGGATCAAACTCAAGCAACACTATCATATCAGGCTTCATTATCTTCATCGTCTTTTCAGATAAGGCGTGAAAATAGCCGTAAGGTGTTTTGATGGTAACGTGAGTGTTTATGAACAAAATCTTATCTTTCATCTTAGCAATCTTTTTAGCAACCTTTTCTTGAATTTCCCTTTGTTGCTCCAAAGTCAGTTTTTTTCTAAGCTCATCTCTATCTGTAATTCCATATTTCTTTGAAGCAATCTCAAGGAATAAATCGCCAGCTGTCACAACCTTTGCTTTTGGCAGCATTTTTTTCACATACTCCAAAACAGTGCTCTTGCCACCTCCAGGAACAGCAACAACAAGTATCTTCATTCAAATCTTAAAATTATTTTTGTTTTCATTTAGATATAAGATATAAGCAAAAGCTGGGATAGTTTAGCCTGGCTAGAACATCGAAAGAGCTTAAGCGGCGCTCATAGCATCTGTGAGCTTTGATGAAAGATGATAAGAAACGCCGAAGTCGCGGGTTCAAATCCCGCTCCCAGCATTTGTTTAAAAAGCTTCAAAATAAAAATAATTTAGACCGGTGTTGATTTATGGCAGAACTAACTCCAGATGAAGCAAAAGTAGTTGAGGCTATGAAATCTTTGAAAGCAGTAGCAGAAGACAAGATAAAAGATGCAGACCAAATAGCAAAAGCCGCGATGATGCCAAAAGGCAAAGTTGCAAACATTCTTTTGAGCCTAGTTAACAAAAAAGTCATCAAGAGAGTTGCAAGGGAAAAGGCTGCCGGCTACTATTTGCTTCAAGCTTAACAAAACCTGATTTTCAACTGAATTTTGTTTAGTGGTATTTATAGGCCAAGGCCGGGATTCGAACCCGGGCAAAGGGCTCCACAGGCCCTTGTGCTAACCGCTACACCACCTTGGCCATTAATAAAATTCTATCTCAGCATCTTCTAATGCTTTTTCTATCATTTCCTTGATATTTAATTTTTTCTCAAATTTCTTCACAACCTCAAGATTACCGGCAGCACTTGCATGCTTAGGCGTGAATAAAGTACAACAATCTTCTTGCGGTTTAATTGAAATTTCATAAGTTCCAATTTCTTTTGCAAGCTTAATTATTTCTTCTTTATCTAAACCAACTAAAGGTCTTAAAACTGGCAATTTTGTAACTTCTTCTATTATCTTCATGTTCCTCAGAGTTTGTGAACTGACTTGAGCTAAACTTTCACCCGTGATAATTCCTTCACAATTTTCTTTCTCTGCAATTTTCTCAGCAATCCTAAGCATCATTCTTCTGTAAAGCAATATCCTGTAATTTGGCTCAACACAAGCTTTAATCTTCATTTGGATTTCATGGAAGGGAATAAAATAGATTTTAAGCTTTGGTTGAAAATTCAAGAAAAGCTTTGCCAACTCTTTAACTTTAAGTATGCTTGAATTTGAAACAAGTGGAAAGCTATGGAAGTGAAGCCAGACATTTTCGCTACCACGCTTTGCAATCAAATAGCTTGCTACTGGTGAGTCAATTCCACCAGAAATTAATGCTAAAGCTTTCCCTCCTGTGCTAACAGGCAACCCTCCTTTACCCCTCTTCTTCTTGAAATAAATAAACCAGCCCGCTTGCCTTGCTTCTAAAAACAATTCAACATTTGGTTTTTCCAAGTCAACTTTTCTTTCAATCTTGTTTGCAATTTTTTTGATTATTTCTTCGCTACTTTCTTTCAAGTTTCCTTTCTTAAGCCTTATGGCAAAAGTTTGTTTTTTCTTTATCCATTTCTCATAATTCTCTTCCACAAACTTCAAAAGATCTTCTAACTCACCTTCCAAAAAAGTAGCATGAGCAAACCAAGATATACCAAAAACATTTTTTATTATTTTTTCAGCTTTTTTTGTCTCGCTAGTCTCAACAAAAATTCTTTCCCTAGATGGAAAAATTCTGAATTTAACTTTTTCTCTCTTAAGCGATAAAGAAATGTTTTGAACAAGCTTTTGCAAGAAAATATTCCTAACCCTTTCAGATTTGAGGAAAAGTTCACCAAATGCTATTAGAATTCCTTCTTTCATCTTCCCACTTTCAATATTTTCACTTTCAAAAACAAAAACACTTAAATATACTAAGTTATATTAATTTATTTGCCTCATGGGCTTGGCGTTAGGCTTTGATTGCGTCAAGCAACGCACGAGATGAAATGGCCTATTCTAGCTCATGAGAAATTGTCCTGAAGTGAAAGAGCTTCAGGTAGGTTGATTGGTGAAACCTAGAGGTAGGGCCCGCCAATTCTGGTTGATCCCGCCAGAGGCCACTGCTATCCGGCTTCTACTAAGCCATGCGAGTCGAGAGGGGTAAGCCCTCGGCGCACTGCTCCGTAATATGCAGTCAACCTACCCTTAGCTGGGGAATAATCTCGGGAAACTGAGGCTAATACCCCATAGGTGCTGGGTACTGGAAGGTCCTAGCACCCAAAGCTCCGGCGGCTAAGGATGGGACTGCAGCCTATCAGCTTGTTGTGGAGGTAAAGGCTCCACAAGGCGATAACGGGTACGGGCTATGGAAGTAGGAGCCCGGAGATGGACTCTGAGACATGAGTCCAGGTACTACGGTACGCAATCCCCTACAGTAAACTTTATTTTATAAATAGTCATATGTTTATTGGGGGGACGTAATGCAGGCGAGAAATGTGAGAGTGCTTAAGCTCAAACTAGCAGTAATGTTGCTTGGTGATGGTTGGAGCGGAAGAGACAGAATAGGCTACACTTCAAAGGATCCTGTATTACTTAGTTACTTCAATAATCTAGTAAAGAGTCTTATTGGAAAAGAAGCTAAGATAATTCTAGGTGATAGAGCATTTAGAGCAGTGGTTTATTCTAAATCTTTCGTAAAAGAACTTCTTAAACTTTCACCCACATTTAGAACAAAAAAACTATCTAATGGCTTGTTTCCTCCAGCAAAAATGCCTGATGAGGTATTTACTCTTCCTAAGAAAGAAATAGTGGAAATTCTAAGACTGATTTTCTCCATGGAAGGTGGAGTTACGATATACGCTAGAAAATCAAAAAATAACCAATTCACAGTTGAGAAAAAAGTTTTCCTAAGCTCTGCAAATCCGATATTAGTTCAACAATACACTCAGTTAATCAATTTGATATTGAAGGATGTGAAAATGAAATATGACAGTAAAGGTAGAAATCTATATATAAAGGACAAAAAAGGGATTGAAGAATTTTACAAAAAAATTGGATTTTTACCTAAAGTAAAAGTTAGTTTAAGTACATCAAGATGGTACGGATTTGAGAAAAACAAAGTTCTTGAACTTGCGGTGTGGACTAACTCAATACCTCGTGGATTTTGGAAACAATTCAAATCCAAAGATGAGATAAATAATTTTTTAAGACAAGTGCTCTCACACTCGTCACCTTTTCAATTCGCTAACGCGAGAAAAGGGAAGCCGGAGTGCCCTTGCTCTGCAAGGGCTTTTGCGGTCTGAAAACGGGACCGCGAATAAGGAGTGGGTAAGACGGGTGCCAGCCACCGCGGTAATACCCGCACTCCAAGTGGTGGCCACGATTATTGGGCCTAAAGCGTCCGTAGCCGGTTTGGTAAGTCCTCAGTGAAATCCTCTAGCAAACTAGAGGGCTTGCTGGGGATACTGCCAGACTTGAGACTGGGAGGGGGCAGGGGTACTCCTAGGGTAGGGGTGAAATCCTGTAATCCTAGGGGGACCACCTGTGGCGAAGGCGCCTGCCTGGAACAGGTCTGACGGTGAGGGACGAAAGCTAGGGGAGCGATCGGGATTAGATACCCCGGTACACGAGGTTGGGTATCTTCTGATTCAAGATG
>JAVZHJ010000032.1:0-8348 GCA_038998365.1 Candidatus Aenigmatarchaeota archaeon
TTGATCCGACTCCATTAGGTGCAAGTAGCGGAGAATGGAGCGTCTGTTTACCGCCTTATATAGCTGAAAAAATGAAAGTACAATTCCCAAACTCAACCATATTATTTGGACCAGGTTATGATTTCAGTTTATATTCTTGCGCAGACGGCTTAATTAAAGAAAGGGGCATAGATAACACGCTTCAACATAACCCAATTGATAATGGTATTCTAAAAGTTTTCGAATGGCTTGGTGACAAAAGAGTTTACCTCATGAAAAGGGATTAAAGAAGAAACTCAAAAGCAATTCAAGCAAACTTTGCTTCTTGCTAGCTTCTCCAGAACTCCATTCAGGAGGATCACAAAGATATTTAGGATTTGCGGAATAAATCCCTTGACTCACGCAAATGGGTTTAGAAGAATCTGGTCCAGTCGGATCGGCGACACAGCACCAACCAGGAGCACATTGCTCATTAACATCACACTTAGGCAAAGGTTTGCAAGTATAATCATTGTCTTTCTTTAAACTACAGCTTCCAGAAGGACAATCACAAACTATTTTAGTGTGATTAACAGGATCATACCTCCAGTTTCCGCTAGCATCTTTGCAATCATCATCTTTCGTGCATTCAACACAAACTCCATCAGCATTGCAATGCTTTCCAGAAGGGCAGTCAGCATCATTCCTGCATCCGCAAGAACAGTCAGCCTTGCAGTAATGTCCTAAAGGATTGTTAGAGCACGCTACAAGATTGCAGCATTCAGCAAGATAGCCTTGGCAATTGCTTTTGCAATCACCAACGCATTCAGCCAAGTAATTTTTACACTCTCCTGATAAAGGAGTTGTGTAAGCAGCTGGCAAGCAGCTTGCACTCGTGTAAATGCATGCTGTCTGAGCCCATGAGCCGCTCCTGCAATACTCTCTTATGCCATCGTTGTCAGCATCTTTCCATACACCATTTGCCACGCAGTCTCCATCATAACCAACGCACTTATCGCTAGGACAGCATGCACTCCTACCAGACCAGGGGTTTGTTTTTTCTTCACAAATAGGAACTCCGCAAGTACCAGAGACGCAAGAGCAGCTTGCTCCAGAGCATGGGCTCCATGTGCAATCAGACTTACAGCTTTGGGTTCCGCCAGTGCAGAATTTTGTACCACCAGCAGGGCATGGATCAGAGCTGCAGTAAGAGCAAGACCTTGTATCTCCTGTGCTACATTCAGCGTTGCAGTCACCAGCTCGGCAAGAGCAGCTTGCTGAACAAGTTGGTGTGCAGCCGCAGCTTCCAGAAGAGCAAGTTGAAGAGCAGCTTGCAGTATCAGGATAATCACAATATCTTCTTGACCCTGGAATATATTTATTCTCACAATAATCGCTTGGACAGTTTATGGTTACAGTACAAGGATTTCCATCGCTAGTGCAAGTGCTCAGGCACTGTCCATTAGCTGTATTACATATGAAATTGCCAGAACAATCACCAGAGCCACAACTTGGACAATCAGAATTGCTATCGCAACAACCATTGCAAGCAAATTGATTACTTCCGCACGTGTACCAAAAAGAACAAGAAGTTGAACCATACACACAGAAACAGTCCGATGGGCTACCAGTATCGCTACAACAAACAGCTTTTACTGAAGGAAGCAATAAAAACGAGGAGAAAATCATCAAGATTAATAGCTTCTTCATTTTTTCACCCCAGCTATGCATTCTTTCATGAAAAATATTTTTAGGCCACAAACTTCATACGTCTTGGCTATTCCAGATTCACGTAAAAGCTTGTCTTCAGAGCTTTCATTCAAACAATTGTTTATCGAGAAGAAATTCCTTAGCTTGAGGAAAGCTTCCCTAGGCGTAGACCAAGAAGTGCAATAAGTTAGCAAGTAGCCTTTTTCATCGATAAAAATTCTGAAGTAAATTCCATTTTTGCAATCTTTAATCACCCACTCATTCTCGCTCTTCTCCAAGCTTTTGCATTCAGAAGAATTTATCACTTTAACTATACTTTCATCTGGATTGAGCTTTGCTAACTCAGAATTTATATCAATTTTAGGCTTAGAAAAAATGTAAGCCAAGAAGAGAGAAATAACAATTGCAAAAACTATTGCAACAAAAACAATTCTTGCTTCCATTCAGCTCTAAATAATCTTTTCTTTTTCTTGGGATATAAATTTATACGAGAGTTAAGTTAAATTTAAGAATAAATTTAATAAGATATAAAATTAGTTTAATCAAAGGTGAAGACATGGGTTCTTTGGAAGTTGGCAGAGTTGTGATGAAAGTTGCTGGAAGAGAAGCTGGAAAGTACGCTGTTGTTGTTAAAGCTGCTGGGAAAGAAAAATCTGACAAAAGTTTTGTGGTTATAACTGGGCCTAAACTTTTAACTGGAGTGAAAAGAAGAAAATGCAATGTTAGCCATTTAGAACCTTTGCCTTATATACTTGAAATAAAAGAAGATGCAAGCGATGAAGAAGTTCTGGCTGCTTTTGAAAAGGCTAAGCTGATAAGCAAGCTAGGCTTGAAGAAGCCTTCTGCAGCTGAGCTTAAAGCTGAGAAAGCTAAAGAAGTAGAGAAAGAGAAGCCAAAAGAGAAGAAGGAAAAAGAGGCTAAGCCTGAGAAGAAAGAAGAAAAGAAAACTAAGAAAGAAAAGAAAAAATAATTATGTGGTTGATAAGATCTGAAGAAGAAACCGACCCAAATTATGGGAAAAGACCGGAAGAAAGAACGATAGAAGAATTGATAAAATCTTCTGTGATAATAGTTGATAAGCATGCTGGCCCAACTTCCCATCAAGTTACTGCTTGGGCCAAAGAAATTTTTGGTGTTAAGAAGGCAGGACATGCTGGCACTTTAGATCCTGCTGTAACTGGTGTGTTGCCTATAGCTTTAGAAAATGCAACAAAAGCTATGCCTGTTCTTATGGGCTTGGAGAAGGAGTATGTTGGTGTGATGCATTTACACAAAGAAGTTGATGAAAGCTTGCTTAGACAAACTGTTTTGGATTTTGTTGGTAAGATAGTTCAAGTCCCACCTGTTAAGTCAGCAGTTGCAAGAAGACCAAGGGAAAGAGAAATAAAATTCTTTGATATTCTTGAAATTGAAGACAAAGACGTTTTGTTTAAAGTTGGATGTGAAGCGGGGACCTACGTTAGGAAACTCGTGCATCAAGTGGGGGAAAAGCTTGGCGCTGGTGCCCACATGACTGAGCTGAGAAGAATTAGGGCAGGAAATTTCACGGAAGACCAAGCTCATTCTTTGGTTGAAATAAAAGATGCTTATGAATTTTGGAAAGAAGGAAATGAAAAGCTTTTGAGAAAAATCTTGATTCCTGTTGAGCATGCTATTTTGCATGTTAAAAAAGTTTTTGTCAAAGATTCTGCCATTGATTCAATTTGTCATGGTTCGCCAGTTTTTGTTTCTGGATTGAACAGAATTCAAGAAGGTATAGCTAAAGGAGAAACTGTAGCTGTTTACAGCTTGAAGAACGAGCTTGTTGCTTTGGGAATAGCCAAGATGACAAGCGAAGAAATGTACAAGAAGAACAAAGGCTTAGCAATAAGGACCGATCGCGTGTTCATGAAAACCGGAACTTATCCTTCAACGAAAGATTAAAAAATTATATCAGTAAGCCTGATGTAAATTGCAACCATAAGCTGCAATAATCTGGAAATTTTGAATTTTTTGCCGTAACCTTTGAGGAATTCAGCCTTTGCTTCTTCTGTTCTCAAAGTTGAAAGAAAAGAAAGTACATCACAAAAAATCAAAAATTTCTTTGATCTTGAAGATTTTCTGAAAAGCTCTAGATCTGTTCTTACTATATTACCATCAAACATCCAATTGCTAGCTCTATTGTCTATTAAGTAAAAATTTTTATCGTTTAGCTTTCTTGTTATTTCTCCTATTTTTCTCACAACTTTCAAAGCTTTTTTAGGGTTTTCAATCTCAAGATCATCTATTGTTGAAGCTTTTTCATCGAATTTCTCTTCCAAAAATCTTTCTGAAAAAGAGAAGGATAAAATCCTTGTGGTCTTGATTCCCATTGAAGATAAAACTTTTCTCCCAAAAAGCTCGTTGGAAATTTTTCTTTTTGGTGAAATTGGTGCTATCAAGCGAAAGAAGAGAGTAGAAAAAGCAAGAAGGGCTAAGTCGTGAAGAAGATAGCCATAAACTGAAGGGTAAAACTTCACAACTTTTCTTTTTCTCAGCAAAACTTTCCTGCTTGAAGCATGCTTAAGCTTTTCTTCAGTTTTCACAATAAAAATTTGGTTTTTTGTAAAAATAGGTTTAAAGGAAAAGGTTAAATCTTAATGCAAACTAAATTTAAAGGTGAAATCATGAAGATAAAAGACATAAAAGTTGGGATGAGCAACATAAGCGTGGAAGGCAAGATTACAGAAATTTCGGATACACGTGATGTTCAAACAAAGTATGGAAGAAGAAGCGTTGCAGATGCAACACTTGAAGATGAGACAGGAAGCGTAAGCTTGAGCCTTTGGGAAGACCAAATAGACTCTGTTTCTGTCGGTGATCGTGTGGCAATTTCAGGCGCTTTTGTCACTCAATTCAGGGAAAAGCTTCAGCTTAGCGTACCACGCTCTGGCAAAATAGAAGTTTTGAAAGGTTAATTTATTTTAAAAGAAAATTAAATTTATGAAAAAACTTATAGCTCTGATTTTATTTTTTGTTTTTATCTCACTTTTTTCTAATGTTTTAGCTTTCGCTTCCATTTACACTTGTGATAAGAATGGGAGAGAGAAAATCAGTTTTTTCACAAACGATACTGTTTACGTGGCTAGCAGCGTTAACATAACAAACCAGTCCAAAACAATCAGATTTTATGTTTTGAAACACAGCGAATGGGATTTTGGCACAAACTTGACTCAAGAAGCGATTAAAACAAAAGACATAAGAACGAATAGCTCAGGTCATTTTAACATTAGCTCTCTTTGGACCCCAACGTTAACTGTGGGTGATTACGATGTTGTTGCTGATGTTAACGGAAATGCCACTTTTGATCCTGAAGATTTTTTCTACAATGGTGAGGGAAATGGATTTTCTGTGATAGAAGAGTACACACTGAAAATTTCTAAAGGTACGAAATCTCCTCCTGACCATAAGTGGTATGTTGAAACAAACGGAAGCTTGCCGAACATAATGCTTCAAATTGTTCTTAAAACAGGGAATTATGAGGGAGTTTCTATCAATAAGATTTACATTTCGGCATTTGGAACTGGTAATGATAAAGAGGATGTGCATTACGTTGCGGTTTGCGATGATGTTAATAGCGATGGGGATTGTGGTATGGGGGAAGATTTAATAGGTTTTGGTAAGTACATAAGAGATGATGGAATTTTGGAAATAAGCTTGAAAGACTTTAGAATTGTCCAAAATTCGAGCAAAACGCTTCTTTTCTTTTACGTCATGAGAAATTCTTCCGGAAGCGATAAAGGAGAAACTTACGGATTTCAGATCCCGATAATTGATGCCACTGGCTTGAAAAGTGGAGAAAATGCAAGAGTGAGTGGTTTACCAATAAAATCTGCAATCAAGACCGTTTATTCTCAAGCTGTTGCAACCACAACCACGAGCACAACCACAACAACTTCTACCACAACAACCACTATTCCAAAGACAACCACAACAACTTTACCAGAAGAGGAGGAAAGAATAAATCTTTTTGTCGGCATTGCTGTGGCAATTTTTGCTGCTGTTGCAATAATAACAATATTCTACTTTTTCTTCTTGAGGCCTCCCCAACAAGTCTACACTTACAAGCCATAGCTTTAAAAAGTAAATTTATCGAAATTCTTTATAATTATTAGCCGAGGTTTGACTCAAGGTCTGATTAAAGATGATGAAGCCGAGGTCGCATAACCTGGTAGTGCACCAGCCTTGAGTCTTAGCAAGCAAGCTGGCGCCCCTCTGGGGCATGTGGGTTCAAATCCCACCCTCGGCGTCCTTGCTAATCTTTATATGCTTTTCGCTTTCTTCCCTTTCTTGAAAGTTAAGCGGAATAATAAGCGGAAAAAGCAAGGAATGAAGCGGAATGAGCCGTGCTTCCTCCTGAAGGAAGTTGGAAAGCATGAGTCTGGAAGAATCTAACGTATGGCTGATTTGCGGGGATGCGTTCAAGCAGATAAAATTAATACCTAGCGAGAGCATAGATCTTATTCTTACAGATCCTCCTTATGACAACACAGCATACATGCAAGGCTTGAGCTATGAACAAAAGCTATTCCTTGCTAAAGAATTCAAAAGAGTTCTGAAACAAACTGGAAATCTTGCATTGTTTTGCGGTTATGAAGATAAATGGAAATGGTACAACATCCTGACAAGAGCTAAACTGAAATTCGTTAGGGAAATAATTTGGGTTTATAGCAATCCTTCTGGCTTCAGACCGATGGCTAGAAAAGGAATAAGGAAATTCATAGCTGCTCATGAAACAATTCTTTGGTTTGTTCAAGGAAAAGAATATTATTTCAACAACTCTGGTCTTGTTGAAAAAGATTGGATTGAACACCCTGCGTTTGCTGGATTTGTCAGGCTGTCTGGAAAAGAAGGGCTGCCAACACAAAAGCTTGGTGTCACACCAAAGCCTTTGCTGATAGCAGAAATGCTGGTAAATAGACTAAGCAAAGAAAACGATTTTGTCTTAGACCCTTTTGCGGGTTATGGCACGTTTGCTATTGCTTCCTTGATGTTAAAAAGAAATTTTATCGGCTTAGAAATCAGACCAGAAATCTACAAGATAGCAGTAAAAAGAATCAAAAAATTTCAGACCATGAAGCTTTCCGACTTCCTCAAAGGAAAAGCGATAAGGAGGAAGATAAAATGAAGAATTTTGTCATAAAGAGTCTAGAAAAGTTTTTGGAAATAGCAGATACAATAGAATCTCCTTTCAAGTTCTACGAAGTAATACGAATGAAGAAAGGTAATGAAGACATAATAACGATAACAGCTAGCGTGTGGATAAGAACTGCTTTCATTTCCTGGGAGAAGTCAACAAGCTTTGAAAAAGAATTGTTGGAAGCTATCGAACATTTGTCAAAACATGGATTTGTTGAAACTGAGATAAGAGAAACTCCTCTGGTGATAAAGTGATGACAGCAAAGAAAGCAGACATGTGTCCAATAGCTTATGATTTGAGACATAGAAATGTAGCAAAAAATAGCAAGAGTAAAATTTACTGTGGTTTTTACAACTTTTGCGAAAGGTTTGATAAAGGAAATTATATTGAATGTAAAAAAGTTGATGAGAAATGAACTTGTTGGAAGCAAGGATTATATTACGATGTAGAAAAACTACACAAGCAAAAGAAGTTTGGCTAGATCTTTACAATTTTGGTTATGAGTATTCGTACAATTACATCGTTAACAAGCTTTCACAACTTGCATCTTTAGGTTACTTGATAAAAAGAGAAATAAATCACGGTAATGAAAGAGGAAGAAAGACTTTTTATACTGCTACTCCGCAAGCTGTTGTCGAAGCTATGAATGTTATTGAAAACTTTGTTAAGGGTAAACAAGAGGCGTTGCAAAGGAGTAGTGGTAATAATATAGCAAATCTGACAAACTACACTGCTCGATGAGGTTTGGAGTTTAAAGCTGATTAAGGGATGAAGATTTGCGTAGAGTAAAGAGGATTGATATAAAATAAAAATTTTTAGTTTTTCTATACTTCCAGAATGTTCGCTATATTAATATTAACACCAATTTTTTGAGAGATTGTTAATTTTTCAGTAGTTGTATTTATATGTTCATCAAACATTTAAAATATTGATGCCCAGAAAAAAAATTAGCAGTGCCTTTGAGCCTATCGGTGAGTCAGAGAAATGGGAAAAAGGTGAAAAAGTTAGTGTAGCATCTTTATTAAAACGTAAAAAAGATGGTGCAATAGGGATTTCGATTAAAATGGGTAAAAAAGTTCACTACTTGAATCATCCATGGTTCGGAAAAACAATTTGGATTGATAAAGATCTAGATTTACCTAGTTGGTTAGACTGGTTTATTAAAACTGTAAAAAGATTTTATAACAAATTGTTTGGTAAAGAAGTTGTTCCTTCAGAAACAGCATATTTACAAAAAAAAGTAGAAGAATTAACTGAAGAATTGCTAGAAGCTAAAAGACAATTAGAAGAAGCCAAACAAAGAGAAAGTCAACAAAAAGAATTGTTGTCCCTTGCAGAAAAATCATTAGCATATTTAGAGGAATTTAAAAAGACATTTGAAAATTTTAGATGTCTTATCGAGGAAAGTTACAATACTGGTAAAGGTAAAGAAGAAGAAATTAAAGATATGATTAAAAAGCATAATTGGTTGTTGGGTCTTGAATGCTATGTTGAGGCAAAGAATAAAGCGATAGATACACAA
>JAVZHJ010000033.1:0-8227 GCA_038998365.1 Candidatus Aenigmatarchaeota archaeon
CTTCAACTCAATTTCAATCATCGTTAGCGAAGCTGCAAAGTTTCGTTTCTGATATCGGTGCTACCTTCTCAGGCAGGCTTAGCCACCCTCTCAAGGTGGACGGAACTTCCTCAGTCTTGCTTTGATGCAAGACCGAAGCTACCCAACCAGCTCGCCTAATAATTTTTCTTAGAAAGAGTATTTATAATACTTTCTATTCTTCTTCAAACTCTTCAACTTTATATTTAAAATCTTTGTCAGATTTGATTTCTCCCCTTTCTTTCAAAATTTCTCTAGCAAGCAACCAAAGCAAAGTAGCCAAAGCCTTTTTGCCTTTATTGTTTGCTGGAATTATCAAGTCAACATTTCTGGTTTCATTGAAACTGTTACATACAGCAACAACAGGGACCCTTGCTTTAGTTGCTTCTTCCATGGCTTGAGAGTCAACTAAAGGATCCAAAACAAAAACAACATCAGCTTCTGTATACTTCTTGAAAGAAGGATTTGTTAAAGTTCCTGGCAAAAATCTGCCAGTAAAGGCTTGGGCTCCTATTATTTCAGCAAATTTTTTTACTCCTTTCTGTATAGGGCTTTTCTTGCTAGCTACAATTATGTTTTTACATCTAGCTAAAAATCTTGCAGCTATTCTTATCCTTTCATCTATTTTTCTTAAGTTAAGAATGGCAAGACCGTCTGGTCTTATTTTATAAATGAATTCTTTCATATCTTTTGTTCTCAGTTTCATCCCCATATGTATGCCAGAAACTAAATACTGTTGTTTAGGCAAAAGAAGTTTAGTAGGCATAAAATCAACCTATATAAGTGAGTTCTTCTTTCTTCCCAACTTTTTCTGGAGGTGCCATTAACTGACCTAAAGCCTTTCTTTGCACATCTTCCACCTTCTTTATCAGTTCTTCCATTTCTCTCACTTTCTTCTCTAGCCTAGAAGTATCAATTTTTAAATTTAAAATCTTTGTTAAAACATTTAAAATTGCTTCTGCGCCTTTTGGATCAGGAATTATGGGAAAACCTACAGTTTCTCCGAGCAAACAAACACCTTTCATCCCCCTTGCTTTACCAAGACCTACAAAAAGGCCAGATGCCCCAACTATAGTACCCACTCTATTCACAGATTGAAAGTCAATCCCATATTTTTCATATTTCTTTATTAATTCTGGATCGCTAACCGTGCCTATAACTTTAGGTCTTTCTTTTTCCTCCCCTATGCTAAGGCCCGCCAAAGCAAAAATTTCTTTAACTCCTAGCTTTTGTAAAAAATCCAGTATTGTCTCCACTATTTCATAATGGCCTTCTGGATCTATACTTTGGCTGTCTCCTATCAATAATACCAAATCTCTCTGATTTTTCTCTTTAGCTTTCCAATAGTAGAATTCATTCTTAAGCACATGAACAGCAGAATTTTCTTGCACTAGAACAAAAGGCATGAAATGAGAAGAAAAAAGCTCGGCAAATTTCTTTGCTTTTAATTCTTCAACCAAATAGCCAGCAGCAATTCTACCAACATTTCCAATTCCAGGTAGACCTTCAACAAAAATCGGGTTTCTCAATTTTGGTTTTTCCAACTCAATTATTTTGGTTACCATATACTCACAATATTAGTTAGCATTTGACTAATAAATATTGCTTTTTATTTGGAAAGTTCTAAAAGGGCTTTCCTTCTGTATTCCCCAAACTTATCCTGAGGAGAAAATTTAGGCGGATGTGGAAATATGGTTTTATTTCCACATTTTGGGCAATTTTCTTTGAAAGTGTAGGTTTTACAATTCAAACATTTCCTTATTTTCATAATTATTTATTTCTTTATTCCAAATGAAAAATATGAATTTCTTTTTATTGTTTCTTGGTTTAATAGACGCATGTGGAGCTATAATTCTTTACTTTGGCTCAAGTTTTCCTTTTATAGGGGCTTTTGTAATTTATTTTGCTTACATGATTTTGGTAAAGGGTTTAATATCAATTTTCACAAGCTTCCCACTTGGTTATTTTGATTGGATGGGAATTTTAGATGTGATAGCAGGAATTTGTTTGATCCTTATTTCTTACGGTATGAATTACCAAATATTTAGCATTTTTTCTTTGATTTACATTTTCAAAGCAATTTATGTTTTAACAAGAACAATTTTCAACTTTTAATAAGCTTGAATTTACCTTCACCTTCAAATTTTTCAATTTTCTTACAAATTTCTTCAAGCTCTTTAGTCAACTTTTTTTCCAAAGCTTTTGGATCTTTTCCCTTTATTTCAACTCTATACTTGCCTGCAGAGATGTATTTAACAACTGCTCCAGTATTTTTAGAAAGCTCTGTAAGCAATTCTTTAATTTTCTTTATACCATCTTTTGCAAAACTCTTGAGCTCAAGCTCAGCTTTGATTTCGAATTCTTTTTCCCTTAAGCTTTCTTCTGCAGTTTTTGCTATTGCTTCAACCCACCTTTCATTTATCCCTTGCTTAATCAATTCTTCTTTCGATTTTTTTGCAACTTCAAAAGCTGTAGACAAATCACCAAATTTTTCTTGAAGCAAAAAGCCAACTTCTTCATAAGCCTGGTCCAAATTTTTGCCAAGCTCTTTTGCAGCTTGTTCCAAAAGCTTTTCAGCTCGTTGCTCTTTCCTAAAAGCATTCATCTTTTCTTTTTCATCTTGCTTGCTCACTCTCTTCAAGCTCAAGTTCACAAAATTCTTCTGATAGTCTATCTTGATGACTTTAGCAACATACTGTTTGTTTATTTTTACGAAATCGCGAATATCATGAACCCACTTGCCAGCAACTTCTGTCACATGAATCATGCCTTCAACTTCAGGATATTCAACAAGTTTGCACCAAGCAGCATATGGAGTCAGCTTTTCCACAGTAACCAAAACAAATTCACTCCACTGAGGCAAACCTTTCTTTCTTACCATACTAATACTAAATAGAATAAAGTAATTAAAGTTTGTTGTTCTATTAGCCACGGCTTATAAAATTTTGCATTAAAATTTCAAGTAATGGTAAATTGCTTGAGAAGAGAAAGTCTGAAATCAAAATATTTTTTGAAGTTGAGTTGATGATAAACCCAATTGTTTTTAATAGATTCACAAATGATTGTATAGTTTAAGATTTCATTGGCAATATTTCTTATAGTGATGCAAGAACAAGAGAGTGATGCAGCAACTAATTTAATTTATTTTTAGTTTAAAGGTGCAGGGGGTGGGATTTGAACCCACGAAGGCACTAAGCCACGAGGTCCTAAGCCTCGCGCGATTGACCAGACTACGCGACCCCTGCAATATTTGATAAGCCTTCCATAAATTAAATCTTTGATGTTTTTTTATTCTAAAGCCAAAAAAAACTATTTATGAAAAATTTAATCAAAATTCCAAAAGATGCAGAGCTTCCTTTGATAGGCTTAGTTCAAATTGGAATAATTGACAGAGGCACAAATCTTCTGCAAATAAGACCAACTTCAATTTGCAATTTGAACTGCATTTTTTGCAGTACAGATGCTGGCCCATTTTCAAAATATCATGTTTGTGAATATTTGGTTGAAAATCAATACTTGATTGATTGGCTTAGGGAAGTGATAAAATTCAAAGGCAAAATTCACGCTTTTTTAGATTCTGTTGGTGAAATCTTAACACATCCAAAAATTCTTGACTTGATTTCAGAAATTTCTCAGCTTGAAGGCGTGGAAAGTGTTGCAATAGAAACAAATGGAACTTTGCTTAACGAAGAAATGGTGAAAGAAATGGAAGAATTGAAGCTCGCAAGAATAAACCTTTCTCTTCATGCCTTAGACGAAGAGCTAAACAAAAAATTGGTTGGGTGTCAAGAATATAGCACAAAAAGAATTTTGGAGCTAATTAAATTCATCTCGGGTAGCAAGATTGATTTGACTTTAACTCCTGTTTGGGTTCCGGGTTTGAATGATCAGGAAATCCCAAAAATCATAAATTTTGCCAAGAGAACGATAAAGAACAAAAAATTCCCAATTTTGGGAATTCAAAAATATGAAGCCCATAAATTTGGAAGGAAACCTAAGGGAGTGAAACAAATTTCTTGGTTCAATTTCTACAAGCAACTTGAAAAATGGGAAAGAGAATTTAATGTTAGGCTCAAGCTTCAACCTTCAGATTTTGGGATAAAGAAAGTCAGTCAGCTGCCAGTTCAATTCAAAGTTGGTGAAAAAGCTTTGGTTGAAATTAGAGCTCAAGGCTGGATGGAAAATGAAATGATAGCAATAGCAAGACAAAGAAGCATAACTGTCGTGAATTGTAAGGCAAGCTTGGGCAAGCTTCTTAAAGTAAGAATTTTAAGAAACGCGGACAATATCTACATTGCGAGATAAATGAAAAAAGAGCTTGAGCTTTTGCTCTCTCAGCTTAAGCCTTTGGAAAAACCAAAAATCAAACTTGAACAATATACAATACCAGCAGACTTAGCAGCAGAGATTTTGAACCTTGCTTTTTTATCAAATGACATTAAGGGCAAGAGAGTGGTTGATTTTGGTTGTGGGAGTGGAAGGCTTGCTATAGGGGCAGCTTTGCTTGAAGCCAAAAAAGTCATAGGGATAGATATT
Organism: Candidatus Aenigmatarchaeota archaeon; assembly: GCA_038998365.1. GTDB lineage: Archaea > Aenigmatarchaeota > Aenigmatarchaeia > CG10238-14 > SCSR01 > JAVZGQ01. Next base: position 4,555 of record JAVZHJ010000033.1, read on the forward strand.
GATGAAGATGCTATCAAGCAAGCTAAAGAAAATTTGAAAACTGCTGAAAATTTAACTGGAAGAAAGCTGAAAGTAAAATTTGTTTGTTGTGATGTAGAAAAATGGAAGGGCAATTGCCACACAGTTTTGCAGAATCCACCTTTTGGGATAAAGGGAATTTACAGCGACAAGATATTTCTAGAGAAAGCTTTAACTTCTGCCAAAAAAATTTATTCTCTACATAGAAACGGGAGAAAAGAAACACGAGATTTCATCATTAAATTTGTTTCTGAGAGAGGAGGTAAAATTGAAAATATAATTAAATTTAAGTTTTTCTTGCCTTACACTTTCAAGTTTCATAAGAGGCCGAAGCTGAGATTTGATGTTGATCTTTATGTGATAAGTCATTAAATTTTTTATAAGTGGGGCAAGATTCACAAGATGGTTTGAAGATCAAAATGAGAAAGCGATGGGGCCAATAGTCACATTCTTCACACTTTGTATAGAGATAAGGACAACCCCCTAATAACATTCTAATCTTCAATTTAATTCTAATTAATTCCTTTAATTTGTATCTCATTATTAAAATTTGTTTCTATGTAAAATTTTTTATTTAAACCCGGGGTGTAGTATTAAATATGAAAAGATTATTACCAAAAGAAAAAGAAATTATTAAAAAATTAGCCAGAAGAGGATTAAGTATTAATTCTATTTGTAAAAAAATCAAGTTGAAAAAATCGACTGTTTATTATTGGTTTAGAAAATTTGTTGGTAAAAAAATAAGGAAAGTCAAGATTAATGAAGATTTAGAAGAAGAAATAGGTGAAATTATAGGAGCTTTTGCTGGAGATGGTAATTTTTACCTTGATAAAAATTACCAGTACAAAATAAGGTTCTACCTTTCTGGAGATGAGAAACAATATGCAATGAGTTTAATTGAAAAATTGAAAAAAGTCTACGGAAAAGTTGCAACTCTAATGACCTATAAAAATGTTATAATAGTTCAAATTATTGGAAAGGATATAATCAGTCATTTCAATAAATTTATAACTTGGAACGACAAAAAAACTTATACTGTTAAATTATTGAATAGTCCTAAAGAATATTCAACCAAATTTCTTAAAGGTTTTTGTAGAGGCCTTTTCGATACAGACGGATGGATTAACAAAAACAATCTTATGATAAATTGCTATTCAGATGAATTAATGAAAAATTTATCTGAATCATTGAACATCCTTAATATACCCCACATCTTGACAATTTGGAAAAGAAAAAACAAAGAACAACACTTTGCAATTTTTTTAAATAATGAAAATACAGTAAAATTCTTTAAAACAATTGGATCTTCAAATCCTAAAAGAAAAATGCGTGCCCCCACAGGGATTTGAACCCTGGTCTGCTGCTTTTCCCGTCTATCGAGAAGCAGCCATCCTATCGGTTCAAAATTTAGAGATTTTCGGTTAACCGGGCTAGACGATGGGGGCACCCTTATTAAAATTTATTTTTAACATTAAAAAAATTTAAAAAAGATTTGCGAAAAAGCTTAAATTCAAGCAAGAATTTTGTAGACAGAGTCTCCTTCCCTCACTTTGTCAACCACTTTCAAGCCAATTGCGTCTCCTGCTTTTGCTGTTTTTATTTGCTGGTGTTCTATCTCCATACTTTCAACAGTTTGCTGAAAGTTTGTGACATTGCCTTCTATTGAAATCGTGTCACCAACTGAAAGTTCATCTGTGAGTTCAACTACAGCAACTCCAATTTTCCCATAGTAATGAGTAATCTTACCAACCAACTTTTTTTCTTGGTCTGCCATAATTTACCTTTACCTCCTTACTATTTAAATGTTGTTGCTTGGTTAAAAATTCTGTGGGCTCGGAGGGATTCGAACCCTCAACCCGAGGTTCCTTCTAAAATCCGAAGCCTCGTCGGATATCCAAGTTTCCACACGAGCCCAATAATAAGGTTATTTTTGATTTAAAAAAACTTGTAAGTAGAGAAAAATATCCAATTTACAAAAAGAAAAAAGAAAAAGATGAAGGGGTTCAGAATTCTTCTGATTCCTCTTCCCCTATAAAGAGGTCTTCATCTTCAAAAGGATCCCACAGGTCTTCGTTCTCTTCTTCCATTTTGCTTCCCCTCCACAAACCCATTTCTCCCAGGTCCAGAGTGTGAAATATGAAGAAGTAAATAGAAAGAAATCTAAGTGCTGCTTGGAGTGGGTTTGTTTCAGACTACCTGATGATGTCTATGCCTAGTGTCTGGCTAATCTCTCTTGTTACTGGTGTTTCATAGCTTACTGGTCCCAAGATGTAAGGTGACTTTACTCCTGTGACTATGACTATGACTTGAACTCTTCCTTCAAACTCTGGCAAAATCCTTGCTCCCCAGAAAACTTGTGCAGAAGGATCTAGATATTGTGAAACTGTTTCACCAATCAAGTTCACTTCATCTAGTCTTAGATCTGGCCCACCTGTTATGTGAACCAAAGCACCTTGGGCTCCAGTGTAGTCTACTTCAAGCAGTGGATTTTCCAAAGCCCTTGTTATTGCGTCTCTTGCCCTGTCTGAGCTATTGCTTTCACCTACTCCAATTGCTGCAACTCCTCCACCAGTGTGCATGACAGACTTAACGTCAGCATAATCTAAGTTAACCAGAGAAGGCAAAGTTATAGTTTCAGTTATTCCTTTGACCATTGAAGCTATCAGCTCGTCTGCTACTGCAAAAGCTTGTTGAATTGAAAGATTTCCAGCATATTTCAAAAGCTTGTCGTTTTCTATTACTATTACCGTATCGCAAACTTGTCTTAGCCTTGCAAGACCGTCTTCAGCTTTAGCAACTCTTGCTCCTTCTAGTTTGAATGGCATAGTAGCAACAGCTATAACTATTGCTCCCATTGACTTTGCCAACTCACAAACAACTGGTATGCTTCCTGTTCCTGTTCCTTTCCCCAAACCAGCTATAGCAAACAAAAGATCAACACCTTCTATTGCTTCTTTAATTTCGTTTCTACTTTCTTCAGCAGCCTTCCTTCCAACTTCTGGGTATCCACCGCAACCTAAGCCTTTGGTCAATTCTTTTCCTATTAAGATTTTCTTGTCAGCTTTTGTTACAGCTAAGGCTTTAGCATCAGTGTTTAAAGCTATAGTCGTAGCGCCTTCAATACCCATTTCAGTTAATCTTGTGACAGCATTGCTTCCTGCACCACCACAGCCAACTACAGCAATCTTAGCTTTCCTCACAGAGAAGCCAAATTCTTGTTCAGCAAGCTTGTAATAATCAACATTGCTGAAAGTTGCTCCGCTTGTTGGCTCAAGTCTAAATCTTGTTTCTGGTCTATCTTCTCTTTGATTGCCTGTTGTCCTTGCTAGAGCGCTTTTTATCAACGAGTCCATTGCCATTTTCCTCCTCCTATATTCGACAAAATATATTTTGTCTCATCGAAAACCCTTTATTAAGGGTTTTCAATATCTTTCTTTAGAAATAGGTTGTGTATAAATTACACTGCCTAGATCGAAACCCGATTTCTAACCCGAACTTAACCCGACTTTAACCCGAACTAAATGAAATTTTAACAAACTCTGTGTAAAAATTTTACTAAAAATAGATTTAAAAGTATTTTTTGCTTTTAAAATATATGATGAAAATTGTATGATGATGAATTTAAATCATTTAAAATATTTTTTGCTTTATATAT
>JAVZHJ010000034.1:0-7432 GCA_038998365.1 Candidatus Aenigmatarchaeota archaeon
ATTTTCCATAAATTCTGGTTTTTTCTTTCCCCCCACATATGTCACTATTTAGTAGTAAACTTTATAAAGCTTTCTGTTGTGGGTTTAAAAAGTTTGCTCAAGCCTTTAGCAAGACTAAGAAGAAGAAATTATAAAATTTAATTATGAGCCTTTGGAATAAGGTGATAAAACCAATGCTCGCTGAAATTGCCAAGCCTTTTAGCGATGAAAATTTCTGCTTTGAGATAAAGTTTGATGGCACGAGGACAATTGCTTACATAGACAAGCAGAAAAAAGAAGTTAGGTTTTTGAACAGGCGTGGCATTTGGTTTGAAGATCGCTACCCAGAAATGAAAGAGCTTTGGAAAGATGTGGAAGCAGAGCAAGCAATTCTTGACGGCGAGCTTGTTGTTTTTAAAGAAGGAAAGCCTGACTTTTATCTCTTGGCTGAAAGGGAGCATGTTGGAAGCAAAGCAAGAGCTGAAATTTTGTCGAAGCTAAATCCTGCCACGCTTGTGGTTTTTGATGTTTTGCACTTAGATGGAAAAGATTTGGTTGAGCTTCCTTTGATTGAAAGAAAGAAGATTTTGGAGAAAGTTGTGAAAGAGAGTAGCAGAATTCTGATTTCAGCTTATGTTATTGGCGAAGGTGAAAAATTTTTTGAAGAAGTTAAAGCTAAAGGTTTGGAAGGTGTGATGGCAAAGAAGCTTGATTCAGCTTATGAAATTGGAAGAAGAAGCAAGAATTGGCTGAAGATCAAAGCTTTAAACAGCTTGGATGCAATAATTTGTGGTTATACTTTAGGCGAAGGCAAGCGCGAGAAATACTTTGGGGCTTTGTTGCTTGGAGCGATGCATGAAGGGAAGCTTAGGTACATTGGTCGCGTCGGCACTGGCTGGCAGGAAAAAGATTTGGAAGAGCTAACTCAGCAACTGAAAAAAATTGAAATCGAGAAAAATCCTTTTGATGTTTTCGAAGAAGAGCCTTCAATCATTGAAAAGGTTAGATGGTGCAAGCCAAAGCTCGTTTGTGAAGTTCAATTTCTTGAACTAACAGAAGATTTAAAGCTGAGAGCTCCAAGCTTCAAGAGGTTGAGGGAAGATAAAGCTGTAGAAGAATGTAGCTTAGAAATTTAAATTCAAAAATCTATTTTTAATTTTTGTTTTTTGTAAGTTGGCTTTTGAAGAACAAAAACAGACTCCAAAACTTTTTTGAATCTGTAGAATGTAATTGGATTTGCAAGAATAAAGCCTTCAACTTCAAATTCCCCTCCCAAAACTTTTTCACCTTTTCCATAAAGTGCTTTCCCAACCATGTAGAACAATTTTGCCCACTTTGACCTAAACCATTTTTTCTCTATAAAATAAACAAAATTTATTGATCCAGATTTTTTGGGCATAATTTCTTGAATTTTTTCTGCATCTTCAGGAATGTAACTTTCTAATCCCAGTTTTTCCAATCTTCCTTCAAATTCTCTAAAAAGCTCATTCAAGTCAGAATATCTCTCTAGCCCCTTTATCCCAAAAACAGTTCTGCCAGAAAGAGAGAATTCTGCTTCAATTGGCCTTAGAAAATAAAGAAGGTTTTTCATTTTGTTGCTCATATAAAATTAGAAGAAGTTTAAATGTTTAAGCTTTTTGAGTTAAAGATTTAAACTCAAACCTTGGCTATTGAGTTAGGGAAAACAGAATTCAAAACTTTCACCACTTTATTAGCTTTTCTTCTGTTTTTTGTGGAAATAGTTCCTTCCAGCTTAAATTCTTCACATCTTGGCTTTCCATCTTTTTCATGCAATTTCCTTTTAATTTCATACGACAATTCCACATCTTTTGATTTAAACCAATACCTATCGATTTGATAAACAACGGAAGGATCTTCTGATGGTATGATTTCTTGAACATAAGAGTTTTCAGGAATATATTCCTTGAATCCCAAACCCTTTACCTTTTTTCTGAATTCTTCGAAAATTTCATCAAGGCTAGGATACTCTTTTTTTCTCTTTAAAAGTTGAGATTTGCCATCAAAATAAGTAACTCCACCAGAAAGGGAGAAAAAAAGCTCATCTGGCTCTTTCTCTGAATAAAGAAGTTTTTTCATTCTGTCGGCGAAATTCATAAAAGTCTAAAAGGAATTTAAGGATTTAACTTTTATGTAAGCCTTTACATGATCCTCATGACATTTTTCCATTTTTTGTTATATTCTTGTGTGCTTATTGCTTTTATTTTTACGGATTTAGCTTTATCCCCAAATTCTTCCCTTATTTTTTTCAACTCTTTCTCCAGCTCTTTCTGGATTTTCTTCCTCTGTTTTTCTTCCCTGACTACGACATAAACATTGTTCTCCGGCCAGCCAAAAATTTTTTCTATAAGCTGAGCACCACTTTCATCTCTGTATTTTTCCACCCACTTACTTCCATATTTTTCAGCGATTTCGTCCACAAGCAAATATACCATGACTAATTTTTTGTTGAAAGAATATTAATCTTTAATTTCTAAAACAGCTTCTTCAAAACTTTTAACTTTCTTCTTTGCAGGCTTTTCATCTGGAAAGCCCAAGCCTATATTTGCTAAAACTCTATACTTGCTAGGAATTCCCAAAATTTTTCTAACATAATCTTCTCTCTTTTGGTCTTCTGGCGAATAAACGGCATTCCAGCATGTTCCTAAGCCAAGCTCTGCAGCTTTCAGCATTAGCAGCATGATTGCACAGCTTAAATCTTCAATCCAGTGTCTAGGGCTCTTGCTTTCTTCAGCTAGTGCTACTATCACCACAGGAGCGCCAGCCAAAAAAGCTGACCAAGGCTGAGTTTTGCTCAAAGCCAAAATTTTCTCCTTGTCCTTAACAACAACAAACTTCCAAGGTTGCGAGTTGTGAGCAGAAGGGGCGAAGCAAGCAGCTTCTACGCATTTTCTAATCAAATCATCGCTTGGTACTTCTTTCTTGTACTTCCTTATGCTCCTTCTTTTCTCAATAGCTTCAGAAAGTTCCATAATTAATTGTTTTTGCTTCTGTTTAAATATGTCGGTTAAAATTCAATTTCATTAACTCTTTCCCAATTTGTTTCATCGAGAACAACAATCTTGTCATCGCCTATTATGTAAAGGTAATCTCCAATGTAAACAGCTCTTCTTGCTCTGATTTCACTCACGGCCTTTTTCAGCTTTAGCTCATCATTATCATAAGAAAATATGTAGCCCCCTTGGCTTGCGGGCAAGAAGAAGATTTTGTGCTTAGAATCGAGCAAGAAAGCATGGTGTGTGCTCAGAATGTCAGACCAGCTTTCGCTCAAGCTGTACTTGCTGATTTCTTTAGGACTTTCAGCAGAAGAAACATCGAAAAGCGAAACCTTAACCTTCCAATCTTCCATGCCTATGCCCAAAATTCTGTTTTCAGCTAAAGGATGAAGGTAAGAAGAGTAGCCAGGAATTTTCAGCTCACCTTTCATTTTTGGTTGCGAAGGCTCTGCCAAATCCAAAACATAAAAAGGATCTATCTGCTTGAAAGTCACGACATAGCCTTTGTCTTGAATGAACCTGACAGAATAAATTCTTTCACCCAAGCCTAAGTCTTGAATCGAGCCGACCAAGCTCAAGCTGCTGTCCAAAACATAAACATCATTCGCGCTCTGACTTCCAGAGCCAACTGTCGTTGCGATTCTCAAGTAGCCTTGATATTCATCGAGCGAGAATTGATTCAAAGGTATGCCCGGCACGCTTCCCAAAGCTTTTATTTCCATGTCAAGACCAACTTTCACTATTCCAGTTTTTATTAAGTCGCGCATGTGCTCTTTCTGGTATTCATCCATCCTGTTTGAAAGCTCGTTCTCAACTTTAAGCCTTTCATCTTCACTCAAAGAGCTCAAGTATTTTGAAATTGTGACTTGGAGCTCCAAAGCTTTGGCTTCGCTGCTTATTTCGTAAGAGCTAAGCTTTTCAATTCTTTCTAGGATGTGAGAAGGAATTAAATCATAGCACTTCTCTTTCAAGAAGTTTACGTAAAAAGTGAAGTAGTCTGTTGGCTGGGAGTAAGTTATGTAAATAGCATTTTCTGACATGTAAACAACAGAATCGTAAGCTCCGATGAAAGATGCCAAGCTTTCGATTTCTCCAGAGCTTGGGTTCAAAACAAAAATGCTGTAAGTTGTGTCTGCTGGTATGTAGCTAGTTGGGTGGTAAATGCTGGAGCAAGCTATGGTTAAAGGCTTTTCATCTTTTGAAAGAGGTATTATCGGGCAAGGATGGTAATAATTGATTTCTTTTCTCATCACCAAATAAATTTTATCGCCGTAAAGTCTTGCAGCTACAAAGCTGCTATTCAGCTTGATTCTCCAAGCTTGCTGAGGCGAGTTTGAGATGTCGTAGCTTGTGATCTTGTCCCAAGAGAAAATGATTAGGTTGTTTTGATACAGCAACAAGTCGCCGCTCTCGTTTATCCTCGACTTGAGCTCAAGCTCTTGTGGAGGAAAAGATTTTATCACTTTAGTTTCTCCAAAATATCTCGGCAATATTCCCCTTTCAATCCAAAGAATTCTGTAGCTTTGGGAAGAGAAGTAGATGTTCTTGCCATCTGTTTTCACCATGTCAGGCTCGTCTATTCCAGCAACTTGCACGTTTGTGGTTGAAACCCTTTCTGGAATTTCTTCTGCTAAAGGAATAGCTTCGCCCACTTCTCTTGCTCTAGCTGCGAAAAAAGTTTGGCTGTATGTCCTTAAGGCAGATTCTTGCAAGTAGAGCTTGAAATCTTCTTCTGAAGAAAATGTTTTAAGAGCTTGCTTTTCGGGCAAAGGTTTTTTAAGCGAGATGAAAGCAATAGCTAAAGCAACTGCAAAAATCAAAATCATTTTTGCTATTTTCATAATTCTTGTTTGTTTTTTGGGTTAAAATGCTTACACTATTTCTATCATCGTGCTTGCAATACCAAACTGAATTTTGTATTTGCCTGGGGGAACATTTTTTGAAATGTAGTTTGGCATCTCTTGGCTTATGGTTTCATTGGTTGGCAAGAACAAACAAGAGCTTGTGGTTCCTCTTCTTTCGTATTCTTTTAAGTTCCATGTGTAAATCCCGCTTCTGCTTTTGAAAACCGGGAAAGAGCATCTTATGATATCGCAAGGCATGGGGAAAACAACGACTTGACCATCAGCACAAACTCTCTCATTTGGCTTACCGTGAAGCTCGTGCTGAACTTCTTGCCAGCCTAAAGCTTCCCTGAAAATTTCAACTCTTAATCTTTTGGCCGGGCAAGTGCACCATTCAAGACTCAAGCTTGACCAATAGATCTTCGCTTCTTCCCCAAGAGAATAGACTTTTTTGTCTGTTGAGATGCTTCGAATTCCGTAAACTGAGAGGAAGAATATGCCAAAGAGGAATAAGGCAATCGCAAACATTGCAACAAGCAATTTTTTCATGTTTCTCTTGATTAAATTTATTTTCTTGAGAGTTATAAAGCTGATGAAGTTGAGAAATTTTTTTAAGTTCGTTACAAATTTTATATTGAGGTGAAAAATGAAAAGAATGGCTTTTCTTTTGGTAGTGGCAGCGGCTTTAATTGGCACAGTAGCAAAGGGGCGACTCAATTCTTCATATTCCCCTCTCATCTTCTCAATAAAAACTAAACCAAAAGAAAAATTTAAAGATTTCAGCTATAAATTGTTGAAGTTTCAAGCACAATTTCACTTTACTGCAAAAAAATTCCTATTAGGGACGAGATAAAACTTTAATTCCTTTCTGGTCAAACATGGGCCAAATACAGGTCTTAGGCCCGCATCTGACCAACATCTAGCCCGAATTAGCCAAGGTGTAATAAGTGGCTTTGCCTTTGCCAAACCTCTTGAGCTTCCCTTTCTTCACAAGCTGTGCCAAATCTTTCTTTGCTATGTTGTTTGTTGTTTGATTAAGCTTTTGGTACATTGAGTTTGTGATCTTCTTGTGATTCTTCAAATACTCCAAAGCAGCTATCTGTCTTTGGTTGAACTCGCTCAAAGCAACTTGCTGCTCAGCAACTTTCAATTCCAAGCCTTTGGTCGAACCAAATTTCTTTGTTATCAAGCTCACAATGTCAGCGCCGAAAAAGCCTGCTATCAAAGCTGTTATTAGCATGCTGAAGTTGAAAACCCAATTTCTTTCAATATCAAAGCGCCAAAATAGATATCTATTATTTTGTCACATTTCAGTTATTAATTTCAAGGAGCGACATATAAAATTAAGCCACCACCCAGAGTGGTGAAAAATAACTACTTAAGTGGGTTTAAAAACTTTAATAATAGCAATTGCTCTATAAAAATAGAGTCTGTTCCATGGGAAATGAAATAAAAAAGATGCTAGAAGCAAGCGAAGAAATAACTTTTAGCAAACATTTTTATGAAAAAGCTAAATTGAGAGGAATAAATGAAGAAGAAATTAAAAACAATTTAAAAAACCCTAAAAACTTAATCTCTGTGGAAGATCAAGGAGAAGAGCCCGAAGGTCACAAGTACGCTCTTCTATTTTCGAAATCTAATAAATATGATCTCAAGATTATCGTTTCAATTAAAGATAAAAGATTAAATGTTATTACTTCTCACATACAAAATATAAAAAGAAGGAAGGTGTATGAAAAATGGTTAAAGAAGCCAAGATAGATTATGACAAAGAAAACGACATTTTATGGGTATACACCGGAGAAAAAGTGAAGGATAGCTTAGGGATAGATAATTTTGTTATTGACTTCTCTCAAGAAAACAAAGTAGTGGGAATTGAAATTTTCAAAGCTTCAGAAATTGTGAGCAAGTTAACGCGAACAAAAATAAGCAAAAACTCTTTGGCGAAAATAAAGAAAGCAAGCCTTTCCTCTTATCAAAGCAGAGAATTGCTTTTTGTTGTTGCCAGCTTGATTTTGAGAATTAAAAACGAGAGGAAAGAAATTCCGATACAAATCCCAACTCCAATACAAACAATTGCCTAACTTTTTAAAACAAGATTAAAGAAAATCCTTCAACACAATCTTTTATCTTTCAACTTGTTTTTCAACCTTCTTACCAAGTTGCGCAGAATGGCATTGTCTTCTTGCAGCAATAGTATCTTTCTTTCCAGTTCTTTAACTTTGTTTGAAAGCTCTATATTCCTAGCCTGAAGTTCTTCATTGCTTTTTAGCAGCATTTCATTGATAATTTCCAACCCTTTTATTTCCTCCAGTTTCTTCGCAGAATAGGATAGAGACTTTTCTTTAAAATGTAAATTTTTCAAAGCCCTTTTGACGATTGTGGGAAATGGACACCCTTTCGGAATTCTTGCCAAAGAAATCACTGTAATTAATTTGCTGCAAGCGAAGAAAATCAATTTCTATGCTTGGATATATAACTTGCTAACTCAAATTTTGAGATTTGAAGAAAAAAGAAAGGAAACTTACTGGCGCACCTTTACCTGTGTAAAGAAGTGTATATTCGTGTGATGTAAACCAGCAAGAAAAACTCAAT
>JAVZHJ010000035.1:0-7380 GCA_038998365.1 Candidatus Aenigmatarchaeota archaeon
GGAATAGAAGGAATCGACACACGAGAACTGACAAAAAAACTCAGGATCAAAGGTGTAATGCTTGGAATTTTAAAAGTTGATGAAAAAATTGATGTTGAAGAAATAAAAGAAAAAATCAAAACAATAGAAGATCCCAACAAAAGAGATTTGGTTAAAGAAGTAAGCACCCGGAAACCTCTGGAATACAAAAATGGCTCGCGAACAGTGGTGGTAATAGATTGTGGGGTAAAGTTTGGGATATTAAGGAATTTGGCAGCAAGAAATGTTAACATTGTAAGAGTGCCTTATGATTATCCTATCGAAAAAATCTTGGATTACAAGCCTTCTGGAATTCTCATCTCAAATGGTCCGGGAGACCCAAAAAGATGTGAAAAAACAATTCAAACCGTGAAGGAGCTCATGGAGACTGATTTGCCAATTATGGGAATTTGTCTTGGTTGTCAAATCCTTGCTTTGGCTGCCGGTGCCGACACATTCAAGCTCAAATTTGGGCATCGTGGCTCAAACCATCCGGCTTTCGATTTGTTTGAAAAAAAGTGCTACATCACAAGCCAAAATCATGGCTACGCCATAAACCCAGAAAGCTTGAAAGAAACTGGGTTTGAAATTTGGTTCGTTAATGCCAATGATAAAACTGTTGAGGGGATAAAGCATAAGAAGAAGCCTGTCTTTGCAACTCAATTTCATCCTGAAGCTTCTCCTGGGCCTTATGAAACTGAATTTTTGTTTGATCGATTTGTGAAGGAGGTGAAGGAATATAAGGGATGAGAGCATAAAAAAAGTCCTCATATTGGGCAGCGGTGCAAAGTGTTGAAAAACACGCACATTCAAAATAGGTGAAGCTGGAGAATTTGACTACTCTGGAGCACAAGCAATCAAAGCTTTAAAAGAGGAGGGGATAAGGGTAGTTCTTGTAAACCCAAACATAGCAACAATTCAAACAGATGAAAGGTTTGTTGATAAAGTGTATTTCCTGCCAATAACTCCTGAATTCGTGGAAAAAGTGATAGAAAAGGAGAGGCCTGATGGAATTTTATTGACTTTTGGTGGGCAAACAGCATTGAATTGCGGAGTAGAGCTTCACGAAAGAGGGATTCTAGAGAAATATGGTGTAAGGGTTTTGGGAACTGGAATAGAGGCGATAGAAATTGCAGATGATAGAGAAAAATTCAAGAACACTTTGATCAAAAACAATTTGCCAGTGCCAAGAAGTGAAAGAGTGAACAGCATAGAAGAAGCAATAGAAGCTGCTAAAAAGATAGGATACCCTGTAATGGTTAGGGTTGCCTACACACTTGGAGGCCAAGGTTCTGGTGTAGCAAATGATGAAAATCAATTGAGAGAAATAGCATCTTTAGGCTTAGCACATAGTAGGATAAACCAGATCCTGGTTGAAGAGTACCTTGGAAAGTGGAAAGAAGTTGAGTACGAAGTGATGAGGGATAAAGAAGACAATTGTCTGATAGTCTGTAATATGGAGAACTTTGATCCCATGGGTGTACACACTGGTGAGAGCATAGTTGTTGCCCCTTCTCAAACTCTAACAAATAGGGAATACCATTTGCTTAGGATCACAAGCTTCAAAGTCATTAGAGCTTTGGGAATAGTTGGTGAGTGCAACATACAGTTCGCGCTTAACCCAAAAAGTGAAGAATTCAAAATAATAGAAGTGAACTCCAGGCTTTCGAGAAGTTCTGCCCTCGCATCAAAAGCCACAGGCTATCCTATAGCCTACATCGCGGCAAAATTGGCAATAGGCTACACTCTTCCAGAACTTTTGAATAAAGTCACTCAAGCTACAACAGCTTGCTTTGAGCCTGCTTTGGATTACATAGTTGTGAAAATTCCAAGATGGGATTTTCAAAAGTTCAAGAATGTTTCAAAGAGAATTGGGACTCAGATGAAGTCAATAGGAGAAGTGATGGCAATAGGAAGGAGCTTTGAAGAAGCTCTCCAAAAAGCAGTAAGGATGCTTGAAATAGGGAAAGAAATCACAGATGTTGATGAATTAACAAGCGAAAGAGAAAAAATAAAAGAAATGTTAGAAAAGCCAACTGATGAAAGAATTTTCTATATAGTTAAAGCTCTCAAGGTCGGTATGAGTGAAAAAGAAATTCACGAACTAACAGGAATTGATGAATGGTTCTTGTATAAAATAAAGAAAATAATCGAGATGGAAGAAGAAATCAAAAAAGGCCTAAATGAAAAAACCTTGAGAAGAGCAAAAAAAATTGGTTTTTCTGATAAAAAGATTGGAGAGCTTGTGGGAAAGGGAGAGACAGAAATCAGAGAAATGAGAAAATCTCTTGGTATAGTACCTGTGGTTAAACAAATAGACACTTTAGCTGCAGAATGGCCAGCCAAAACAAATTACCTTTACGTGACTTACAACGGCGATAGCAACGACGTAGAATTTGAAGAAAAGAAAAAAATTATCGTGCTTGGCTCTGGCTGCTACAGGATTGGCTCAAGCGTTGAGTTTGATTGGTGTTGCGTCAATATGGCTTGGGCTTTGAAAGAAAGGGGATTTGAAAACATAATGATAAATTGCAATCCTGAAACTGTTTCTACAGATTTTGATGTCATGGATAAGCTTTATTTTGAAGAGCTTACTCTAGAAAGAGTTTTGGACATTTACGAAAAGGAAAATCCTGAAGGAATTGTTGTAAGTGTTGGGGGCCAAACACCAAACAATTTAGCTCTAAAGCTTGCAAAGAATGGTGTAAAGATAATTGGAACTTCTGCTGAAGATATAGACAGAGCAGAAGATAGAGCAAAATTCAGTAAGCTTATGGACGAGCTTGGGATTAAACAACCTAAGTGGGGAAAAGTGGAAAATTTGGAAAAAGCAAAAGAATTGGCTAAAAAAATAGGATATCCGATCTTGATAAGGCCTTCTTATGTTCTCTCTGGTTCTGCCATGAACGTTGCAACAAATGAAGCCCAGCTCATTGAATATTTGACCAAAGCAGCCAAAGTCTCAAAAGAATATCCTGTTGTAATTTCAAAATTCATGGTGAATGCAAGAGAAGTTGAAGTGGATTGTGTTTCTGATGGTGAAAATGTTTTGATTGGAGCAATAATAGAGCATTTGGAAAATGCTGGTGTACATTCTGGCGATGCCATCATGAGCATACCAACGCTTACTATAAGCGAAGCTATCAAAAACAAAATAAGAGATTATACAAGAAGAATTGCAAGGTCACTTAGAATAAAAGGTCCTTTCAACGTTCAATATTTGGTCAAAGATGGTGAAGTTTATGTTATAGAGTGCAACTTAAGGGCCTCCAGAAGCATGCCTTTTGTTTCAAAAACAATAGGGATAAACATGATGCAAATTGCTGCCGATGCAATTCTTGGTAAAAGAATTAAAGATGGGGAATACTTGCCAAGTATTTTTGCAGTTAAAGTTCCGCAATTTTCTTTCATGAGGTTAGAAGGTGTAGATCCTGTGACTGGAGTTGAAATGGTTTCCACAGGCGAAGTTGCTGCTTTTGGAAAAACATTTGACGAGGCTTTTGTAAAGGCTTTGATAGCTAGCGGCGTAGAGCTCCCAAGAAATGGGGATGGTGTTCTAATATCGATAGGAAAAGAGAAGAGCAAAATAATAGACGTTGTGAACAAGCTTGTTGCAAAGAAAATGAAAATTTATGCAACAGAAAAAACTTCAGAAGAGTTGAAAAAATATGGAATTGAAAATGAAATGGTGAGAAAGGTTAGTGAGCCAAGACCAAATATTTTGGATTATCTCATGAATAAAAAAATAAAAATGGTAATAAACATTCCTTTTTCAAACGGAATAGTCGAAACCCAAGCTTTAGATGACGAATACCAAATAAGGAGAAAGGCTGTTGAATTCAAAGCACATGTGGTTAGCAACCTTCAAGCAGCAAAAGCTATAGTAGATGCTTTAAATTTCTATCATAGAAACGAGATTGAGAATTATGTCGAGTTTGCAAAATAGGGATATAATTTCAATAAGGGATTTGAAAAAGGAAGAAATAGAGCTTATATTAGATGAAGCTGAAATCATGGAAACCAAGCTGAGTAAAAAAGAGCCTTTATATCAAATGAAAGACAAGGTTTTAGCAAGCTTGTTCTTTGAGCCGAGTACCAAAACAAGGCTATCTTTCAATGCTGCCATGCAAAAGTTGGGTGGAAAGGTCATAGAAATTGAATATTCCACAACAACAAAAAACTTGATTGACAAAATAAAAATGGTTGAAAGTTATTGTGATGTAATTCTTTTAAGACACCCAAAAGAAGGTTCAGCAAGACTAGCTGCTGAGATCTCAAATAAGCCTGTGATAAATGCTGGTGATGGCTCTAATCAACACCCAACCCAAACGTTGATTGATTTGTTTACAATAAAGAAATTGAAAGGCAGAATTGAAGGTTTGAACGTAAGCTTAATTGGAGATTTGAAACATAATGCCACGATAAAATCTCTATTCTATGCACTTGGAATTTTTAAAACAAACGTAACTTTGGCTTCGCCCCCTGAACTTCAAATGCCATGGGAAAATATAGAAGAAGTTAAGGATAAATTTGGTATTAAAATTTTTATTACAAACAGTTTGCAATCTGCAATAGAAGATGCTGATGTTTTGTATGTTTGTGGTGTGAAGAAAGAAATGTTTTTTGATATTTCTGAAGTTGAAAAAATACAAAAAACTTTTAGAATAACTCCAGAGCTTTTAGAAAATGCAAAAGAGGATTTGATTATCTTACATCCTTTACCAAAAGAAATGGAAATTGATCCAAAAATTGACAACACCAAATTTGCTAAATATTATGAACAAGCTTCTTATGGTTTGCCTTTGAGAATGGCTTTGCTTTCTTTGGTGGTTGGATGAGCGAGCAGAGAATTGTTACAAACATAGAAAATGGCACTGTTATAGATCATATTCCTGCTGGAAAGGGTTTAAAGGTTTTTGATGTGCTGAAGCTAAGTGAGCAAGCTGAAAGAAGCGTTATTTTAATAAACACTTTCAGTAAGAAAATGGGGAGGAAAGACGTGATTAAAGTGGAAAATAGGGAAATAGGGGAAAAAGAAATTAATAAAATTGCTTTAATTGCGCCAAATGCCACTGTTTCTATAATAAAGAATTGGGAAGTTGCTGAGAAGAGAAAAGTTGTTTTGCCGGATTTGCTTGAAGATGTAGCAAAATGCCCAAATAAAAACTGTATAACAAATTCTGAAGAATTCACGAAAACCAAGTTCTTGGTTGAAAAAAAAGATCCGGTCAAACTTAGATGCTGGTACTGTGAAAAGATTTTTGAAATAGAAGAAATTTTGTAGCCCCGGCCAGATTCGAACTGGCGTGTTCAGGTCCAGAGCCTGACATCCTTGACCACTAGATGACGGGGCTATGTTTATTTAAATTTAATTTTACAAATAAATTTAAGGTTGGAATGATTGGTGAGTGCCAAACACTGCTTTAAATCTCTTCCTTTCTTGATTACCAATAAAACTCTAGAAAATATAAAAAGAATTATGGTGATTTGATGAGAATCTTGCAAACTCATTCAGACTGGATTGAATATGAGCCAATAAAAAAAGAAATACCCCAAGCTGAAGAAGTTGAGAAGAAAGTTTACAAGCTTGAAGAAGTTCTTGTTGTTTTCACTGCTGTTGAAGAAGGCGACGATGAAAAAATTGCAAGAAAGGCTGTGGAAGAAATAAAAGAGTTCATGAAAAATTTGAAAATTAACAAGCTATTGATTTATCCTTTTGTTCATTTGTCAAACAAGCCAGCAAAACCTTTAGAGGCTTTGAAAGTTCTTAAGGCTATGGAAGATTACGCAAAAGAATTGAAAATTGAAACATATAGAGCACCTTTTGGCTGGAACAAGAGAATCACCAATGCTGTCAAGGGACATCCTTTGGCAGAGCAATCAAAAGTTTTTGTTGCTGGTGAAGTAAAAGAAGAAAAAGAAGCTGAAGTTAAAAAAGAAAAATTCCATCGCTTTTTTGTAATTGATGTTGATGGTGAAGAATATGAGGTTGATCCAAAGAACTGGAAAAATTGTAAAATCTTTTCTAAAAAAGAAAAAAAGTACGAATATCTGAAAATTTTTGTTAGAAATGAGTTAGAAGGAAATCCACCAAAAGTAAAGCAACCTAAACACATAGAAATCATGAGAAAGCTCGAGCTTGTTGATTATTGTCCTGAGAGTGATGTTGGGAACATGAAATGGTATCCTAATGGTGTTTTGATGAAAGACTTGATAATGGATTATGCTTTGTATAAAATTGCCATACCTTGGGGAGCGATGAAGATGCAAAACCCACTTTTATACAGAACTGATGTGGAAGAAATCAAAAAGCTTCAAGGTGAATTTCATGAAAGGGACTATACTGTGGAAGAAAAAGTTCCTTTGGTTCTAAGGTTTGCAAGCGATCCTGGGGCTTTCCCATTTGTTCAAAAACTTGTTTTCACTTACAGGAATATGCCTGTTAAAGTTTATGAAGAAGCGATTTGTTTCAGGAAAGAGAAGAAAGGTGAACTTTCAGGATTGATGAGAGTCAGGAACTTTTGGATGACAGATCAGCATGCTTTTTGTGCTGATGAAGCTCAAGCAAGAAAAGTTTATGAAGAACTTTCTTTGCTATTTGCGAAGCTCATGAACGAAACCATAGCAAAAGAACATTGGGTCTTAGGTTTTGAAATTGTAGAAAGTTTTTATGAAAAATACAAAGAATTTTTCAGGGGAATAATCAAGAAAATCAAGGTTCCAGCTTTCTTCAAACTCATGAAAGAAATGTCTCACTATTATGCTTTCAAGAACGAATATCAGGCTATATTCATGGATGGAAATAACTTACAAATTTCAACTGTGCAATGGGATGTTAAAAATGGGGAAAGGTTCAACATATGTTTTATAGACAAAAATGGTAAGAAAGTTCCTGTTCCTTTCATAATTCATGCTTCTTCTTTTGGCAGCATAGAAAGGGCTATGGCAGCAATCCTAGAAACTGGAGCTTGGATGGAAAAAGAAGGTAAAGCTCCCATGTTTCCACTTTGGCTTTCTCCAGAGCAAGTCAGGCTAATTCCTGTAAGCACTGAAAAGCATCTAAAAAAATGTGAAGAAATTGCTGAAATTCTTGAAAAAGAAAGGATAAGAGTTGGGATTGATGATAGAGATTTGACAGTACCAAAGAAGGTTTTTGAAGCAAAGAGAAGTTGGATTCCTTACATCATCGTGATTGGTGACAAAGAGCTTAAATCAGAAAAGCTCCCGATTGTGATAAGAGAAAAATCTTCGATAAATAAAGAGTTCAGACAAGAGATGAGTTTGAAAGAATTTATAAAAGAGATAAAAGAAAAGACTGCTGACATGCCTTTCAGACCTTTGTACATACCAAAAGAGCTTTCA
>JAVZHJ010000036.1:0-6759 GCA_038998365.1 Candidatus Aenigmatarchaeota archaeon
GCTGAATTAGAATCAAGACCAGCAGCATAAGTTCCCGTGTGGACTATGTCCGTCTTTTGCGTCCAAGTACCTGATGGTTCCACAGTCCAGTTTGTTGTTATGTCAACTTCAAAACCGTCATCAAAAATAGTCACATTTTCATTAATAGGATCAGGGAAAGCAAATACCATAAAAGGCAAATTTTCTTTGGGAATCAAAGATAAAAATAAAACAAAGATTAAAGGGGAGATTGAAGCTAACAAACTAATTTTTGCTGTAGATTTTTTAAAAGATTGGGAAATAAATTTTAAGTTAAGGTGGGATTTAAACTCTTCTTTAAAAAATATCATTATAATTATTTTGACTAAAGGCTAAATTAAAATCTTTTATTTTTAAATCAATTCCAATATTTTCGAAGCATCAGCCTCTTCCAGCAAGAATTCATTTCCCCTCTTCTTAAATCTTTCTAAAGTCTTTTCCACGCTTGCATCTTCAGGTTCAAATTTTTTCAATTCCTTCAATTGCAAAGGCAAAGATATTAAGCCTGTCTTGGAGTGCACACCATAAGGGCTTCTCACCAAGCCTAAAGGCTTCATGCTTGAAGGATCAAGCAAAATCTTGTCTTCCCTTTCTTCTTTTGCCAGAGTTTCGGAAGTTGTTATTCCCGGCAATTCTTTATCAACTTCTTTTTGAATCAGCCTAACAAAATCTGCAAAAAGGGAAAAATAATTCTTCTCCCTCTTGCTTTCTCCTCTCAAAACCAAAGGCTGATAGTTTGTTGGCATTTCAAAATCTTTTACTAAAGACCAAATTTGAAAGCCTCTGCTCCCGCTAAACTTCATGGCAGGCTTAAGCTTAAGTCTTTCAAAAATTTTGTATGTAACTTCAGCCACTTCTTTTGTTTGCTCCCAAGAAACTTTTGGTCCAGGATCAATGTCAACAACAAGCCAATCAGGTCTTTCTTTGCCTATTCTGTGCACACAAGGAATCACATCAATGTAATGAATGTTAACAAAAAACAGCAAATCTTTTGGCGAGCGTAAAACAATTTTCTTACCTTTAAAATCCCTCCTAAAAAACCGT
Source organism: Candidatus Aenigmatarchaeota archaeon (assembly GCA_038998365.1). Lineage (GTDB taxonomy): Archaea > Aenigmatarchaeota > Aenigmatarchaeia > CG10238-14 > SCSR01 > JAVZGQ01. The sequence continues at coordinate 1,063 of JAVZHJ010000036.1, forward strand.
TTCTCGGTGAATAATGCGTAAAATCCTACGTAGCGATCTTTACAAAATTCAAAAACAGTTTCAGCAACATTTGGATAATACTGCTTAGCTTTGTAAACAATTAGCCAAGGTTGGTTAACTTTTTTTAGTTCATCTTCAATTTTTGGCAAAATTTTAGCAAAATATTCTTTTCCTTCTTGAGTTACACCATACAAACCTTTAACTTCTTCTAAAAAACCTTTTTGAATCAAATTATTCAAAATCTTTTCAATTTCTTCTTCTGAAGAAATTTTCAAATCTCTAGAGAGCTTTTCTTTCACATGCTTAAAATCAACCCTTTTGCCTACACCTTTCATGGAAAACATCAAAAGGAGATAATCTTCCGGCTTAGCTACCATAATTTAAGATTGGATTTAAATAAAGATTTAAATATAGAAACTTAATTAAAATTAGTCTTTAGCACGTGCTCACTGTAAATCAAGCAGAAATGGGCGCGTGCAGGCTTGTTCTGCATGCGTTTATTAAGAATAAAGAGAAAAAATTTGAGAGGTGATTAAAATAGGACTGAAAGAAAAATTGAGAAAAATTGGGCCTTGTATATGGGAATTGCCAAAAGAAGCTAAGCCAGGGATGAAAGTACCAGCATGGCTTTTCTTGTCAGAGAAGCTTTTGAAAGAAGTGGAGGAAGGAGCGATAGAGCAAGCAGCTAACGTTGCTTTTCTACCAGGAATTTACAAACATAGCATAGCACTCCCTGATATGCATTTTGGATATGGATAGAAGCTTAGCTTCCCAGAATTCCGATAGGGGGAGTAGCGGCATTAGACTACAAAGAAGGGGGCTTGAGCCCTGGTGGCATCGGCTTCGACATCAATTGTGGTGTTCGCTTACTTAGGACAAACTTAACAGTAGATCAAATTAGACCAAAGCTTAAAGAGCTGTTAGAATCAATTTTCCAGAATGTCCCAAGCGGAGTGGGTGAAGTAGGAAAAATAAAGCTTAGCTTTTCTGAGCTAGATGAAGTTTTGGTTAAAGGGGCAAGATGGGCTGTTGAGCATGGCTACGGAACTGAAAAAGATTTAGAACATTTGGAAGAACAAGGCTGTATGAAAGGTGCAAACCCAGAAAAAGTTTCTAATGAAGCTAAAAAAAGAGGTGCTCCACAGCTTGGCACTTTAGGAGCAGGCAATCATTTCCTTGAAATTCAAGTTGTGAACAAAATTTTCTTGCCAGAAATAGCGAAAGTTTTTGGAATCGAAAGAGAAGGACAAGTTTGTGTGATGATACACACAGGCAGCAGAGGACTTGGTCATCAAGTCTGTACAGATTACTTAAGAATTTTGGAATCAAGGTTTAGAGATGAGTTAAGAAAGCTTCCAGATCGCGAGCTGGTTTATGCTCCTGCCGGAACTCAAGAATGTGAAGATTACTTTTCAGCTATGGCTTGTGCTGCAAATTATGCCTGGACCAACAGACAAATGATAATGCATTGGGTTAGAGAAAGCTTTGTTAAAGTTTTGGGAATGAAATTGGAGGATATTGGTTTAGAAGTTGTTTATGATGTTGCTCATAACATTGCTAAAATTGAAGAGCACGAAATTGATGGAAGAAAAGTGAAAGTTTTTGTTCATAGAAAAGGGGCTACAAGAGCATTTCCACCAGGACATCCAGAAATACCAAAAGATCATCAGAAAGTCGGCCAATGCGTGCTCATACCAGCTAGCATGGCAACACCAAGCTACATTTTGGTTGGTGCGGAAACTGCTAAAGAGACTTTCTATTCCACTGCTCACGGTTCTGGTAGAGTACAATCTAGAACAAAAGCGCTCAAGCAAGTAAGGGGAGAGGAAGTTTTAAGACAGCTTAGCCAAAAAGGGATACTAGCTAAAGCTGCTAGTATGAAAGTTCTGGCTGAAGAAAGACCAGAAGCTTACAAAATGTCCACAGAAGTTGTGAGAGCAACGGAAGAAGCTGGTATAAGCAAACGTGTTGTAGAATTATGGCCATTAGCAGTAATGAAAGGATGATTAAATTTTTAATTTGGAAAATTAAAAATTTGGAAACAATATAATGAGTGATAAACATGATGTTTGAACCAAAAAACTTTGGTCATTTACTTGGAATAAAAGGATTTAGCGATCAACTGCTGAAAAATCATTTTGCCCTATATCAAGGCTATGTTACAAATTTTAACAAATTGAATGAAATATTGGTTAATATGGAAAAAGAAGGAAGATTAGGAACCCCGGAATATGCAGAATTGAAGAGAAGATGGGGCTGGGAATTTAATGGTGTAAGGCTTCACGAGTTTTATTTTGAAAATATGACAAAAGAGCCTAAAGAAATTGATAAAAACTCTGAATTATTTAAAAAAATTGTTGCCGAATTTGGGTCTTACGAGATATGGGAAAAAGATTTCAAATCATTAGGAGCAATTCGTGGAATCGGCTGGGTAGTTCTTTATTATGATCCAGTAACAGAACGGCTTTTCAACGTCTGGATAAATGAACATGATGTAGGTCATTTTTCTGGAGCAGTACCACTTCTAGTAATGGATGTGTTTGAACATGCATATATGCTAGACTACGGTTTGAAGCGTGCAGATTATATTGAAGCATTCTTTAAGGCAATTGACTGGGAAGTTGTTACAAAGAGATTTAAAGAAAGTGTTCAAAAATTACCTAAATGAACTTTTTACTTCTTTTTTTGGTTTTTCTGAATGATATTCGCACTCATAACAAACCCATTCATCTAAAATCTTCTGCAAGCTTTTGTTTCCACAATTTGGACATTTTCTTGCTTTAGCTTTACTCATAATTTTAAATATACTTAAAGAAAATTAATTGTAGGTGAAAAAATGCTTTCTCAAATACCTTTCAAGCTTGAGAAATTGAATAAAGAAGAGCTGGACAAACAAATAGCAAGGGTAGGAATGATAGCTGAACTAGATGCTGTGAGCTTGTACGAGCAACTAGCAGCAGCAACAGAAAATCAAAAATTGAAGAAAGTTTTGCTTGATATAGCAAAAGAAGAGAAGACTCATGTCGGTGAATTCCAAGCTTTGCTTTTGGAAATTGACAAAGAGCAGGAAGAAGAGCTGAAGAAAGGGAAAGAAGAAGTGGAAGAGTTAAGCTAAATATCCAAAATAACTCTAGCCCCCCAAACTTTATTCTTTTTTATTTCCATTTTGTGGTAAGTACAAGCTTTAACATGAGTTCTTGTTTCATGTTTACTTCTATCTATAGCTTCACCTTTACAAACTGCCTTAAGCTTTAAATTTTTTTCATCAATTTCAACATCAAATTGAGAAAAAGCTAAATTTTCTGAATCAACAAAAACAAGCAGTTCATTCAACCAATTGAACATTAAAGATTGCAAATCTTCACCCTCAGCTTCAACTTTCCTCTCTTCCTTAGGCTTAATTTGCTTTGTGTTGATAATAACTTCAAACATCGCTAAAGCCGCATTTGCAAAAAGTTCATTCAAGCTCTTGCCATAAGCTTCAAAAGCCACATCGCTTGTTGTTATATCAACAAACCTAAATTTCTTCATAATATTCTTTTTCTCTTCAACCAAAAAGTATTTATAAACTGCTTTTCAATTCTAAATTAGTTGGGGAGGTTGTTTAGGTAAAGTAGCGATAAGCTACTAAACGTTCAAGACTCAAAAAGTCGAGAACTAAACCTAAACCTCAAACCCAACTCTATTTTTCTCAACCGAAAAGATTAAATACTCTGTTTTGGATATTTATGATGTTGATGAGTCTTTTTCTTTTTTTGATGAAACAAGAAAAAAGTGGTGAGAATATTGTCTCAAAACGAGTTTAAAAATGAATTTTTGGTATCTGTACTAAAAAGAGAAAAAGAGGAGATAGAAAGAAAATTCTATAGACCATTTAATATTTTCTATTGTAGTTGGAAGGATATAGATAAATCTCATGTAGATTTTTTAAAAGCTTTGGATAAGGGAGATATCAATAAGGCTAAAAATTTTATAACAAAGAAAAAAATTCAACTTAAATTTTTCTCTGAAAAGTTGCGCGAACTTTACGATATAATAGAAAATACAGAAATAAAAGAAAGCGAGATTCCAGAAATTAAAGATGAAATGGAAATAATGAAAATTTGGTCTTACAAAGAAAAAAGAAAAAGACAAATTAGAAACGCATGTAGGAGAATTGGGGAGTATATAGATTATGTTGAAAAATTGGAAAAAGAGTTAGATCTGAACGATAAAGACAATCTTCTTAAATTTGGGACTTTACTCCATCTATTCAATGATAGGGCAAGTAACGTCTTCACGATGGTTGACGCTACTATCTCTAAGACAGTTAGAATTTTAGACTTAAGTACGGATGAAAAAGAGTATTCAAGACTAGTTAATGAAAATAAAAGAAAAATTGTTTCAACTCTAGCAAGATATGTTAGATCTTTAGAAATGTCAAAATATTTTTCTAACATAACTTTACCCACAGGAGAAAAGGTTGGCATACACGGTGAATACGATAAAGATTATATAGGTGAATCCGATTTGATGATGGGATTAAATGAAGTTTTGAATCCAACATTAACTCTTATAGATTGTGATGAAAAAGATTTCGAGATTATAAAAAATAAGATTGAAGAAGCAGCGAGAGATTGGAAATTGGATGATGAAACAAAGAAAAGAATCTTTGATAAATTCAATAAAATAAAAGACTTGGTCTGGGATTTGTACGGCATGAGTGGCATTGAGAATATTTGTGTGGAAGTCGAAAAGATAAAAGTTGTGACAGAGGATAGAGTTTATATTTTGAAAGAACTTTATCAAAAAGGTAAATGTCGTGCTATACCAGAATTTCAAATAACACATACAATAGAGCCACATACTCTAGAAATTGTAGATGTTTTAATTCGCTTTATGAATGAAAAATTTGGAAAGAAAACTAGTTTAATAAGCGAAATTAAAGAAGAAGAGGAGTCTTATATAAATAATTTTTCACGAGAGGTTGTTCATATAGCCAAATATATATCAGATTTTGTTGAGCATGTTAACAAAATAAAAGAAAAAAATACCGTGAATTATCACGATCTTTTAAATACTTACACTCAACTTGAAAATAAAATCAAAAGTCTATTTTCACCTAAAGGAATAATGTTAATAGAGGAGCCTAACAAACCAAACTATTTACTAAGAAAAGAATTATCTTCGAATTTAAAAGGCATGTGGGATTGGATTCAAAAGTATAGAATTACTAGTCAATATTCTAGTGAAATCGGGAGTTATATAGACAATTTGATAAACTACACTGAAAGAGCCATCCAAAAATTAAATGAATTACGAAAAAATAGTGAAAAAAAAGTTAGTGAAAATCCACTTGTTGTTTAGATTTTATAAGTAGATTATTTCTCTATATTCTTCTGTTATAGTACTCTTTTTTCTTTGGCGGGCAAGTTTTAATATTCTATCTGCTTCTTCTAGACAGTATTCTGCGGCCACTTTGTTAAATCTTTCGTCAAAACTTATAGAGCCCTTAACTATGTCAACATAAACTGTATTGACGCCTGGATTTTTGATGTTTATTTTTCTTAGAATTTCTGTTAAAGTATCTGGAGACTCGGAACTTATTATCACAACATCTGGTTGTTTGTAACCCATTTTGTTAACTCACCTCATATTATTTTATGAAATTTTGAGAATTTAAAATTTATAAATCTTATTTCTTCCTATTAATGGATA
>JAVZHJ010000037.1:0-6048 GCA_038998365.1 Candidatus Aenigmatarchaeota archaeon
TTTAGTTCATCCACACCTTTGCTTACCATTATATTACCAACAATTTTAAAGGCTTGTTTTTGTTCAGTTTTATCCAATTCTTCAAGGGCTCCTTCTATTTCAGCTACTTGTATCTTCAAGCTCTCTTTTTGTATTAGCAAGGTTTGCAACTGCTGTTGATAAAACTGAAACTCTTCTTCTGGAGAAACTTCTTTTGCCATTTTCCCACCTTAACTAAATAAATTAATTCCACTAAACTTAAACCTTTTACTTAGAAGGGAAAAATTATCTAGCTTTAACCCTTTTTATAACTTCTGGCCTCATCTTAACAAATATCCTATATCCACAATAAGGGCATCTTATCTTTTCTCCCAATTTTGATACAGTCTTCTTACAATTCACACATCTATACATCACTCCACCTCTTTTTTAATCATCTCAGCTTTTGGAACATAAGCTGCTCCTGCAAATTTCGTCCCACACTTCTTACATTTCCAAATTCCCGAAGCAAGCCTCTTCACATAATTCATACCACATTTTGGGCAAAAGTGTTTTTGCTTTTGAATTTTCTCTATTTCTGCAACTCTTTTCTTCACACCTTTCCCATATCTTGGGCCAAATCTTGCTGTAGTTTCTACCATACAATCACTTTATAATCCTGAATTTTTTATCACTTGCAAGCCTTTCTAAAATCATCTTTATATGATCTTCAGATATCTCTTTATTTATTTTTCCAGCTTGATAAAGCTGAACAAGATAAAGCTCCACTTGACTTACAAGCTCTGGTTTAACAAGCTTGACTCTTGCAAGTCTTTCAATAGCTTCTCTTGTGAGTATCTTTTTCAGAATAACTTTTTTCATCTCTTCCAGCTTTTTCATCTCTTCCAATTCCTCTTCCATTCATTTCACTTCTTTTGCTATATTGTCCAAAAGCTTTTGTCCTTTTGCAGTTATTTTCCTACCTTTTTTAGTTTTTTCTACCAAGCCGGCTTTTTCAAGTTGTTGTAAAATTTTTCTTATAATTGCCCCGGAAGCTTTTCTAAAATGTTGTGGGAAAAAACCTCTTTTCCTCCTTCCTCCATAATAACTTCTTAACCTTTCCACACCCACAGGCCCATCAACATAAATTCTCCTTAGAACAGAAGCAGCTCTTATGTACCAAAAATCAAGCTGTTCTGGCGGCCTTTGCTTGTGAACACCAGACTTTGCAAACTTCGCCCATTCTGGAGGCTTTATCTCTTCTAATTTTTTCAATTCTTCTTTTAACCTCTCCACCAACTTTTGTGGGTCTACAAGCTTTGCACTTACCATAATCTCACTTACTCATAAAATTTAATCTTTATATTTTTATAAGCTTCTCCCTTTAAGAAGAAAGCAGTATATAGGCTGTCGTTAAAATCATGAAAATGAAACCACCAATTATGAGAAGAATTACAAGCATGCTTAAAGTAAAACCTGAAAATTGTTCACAAACAAAAGATTTTGGTGTTTCTGTCTTACATTTTTCTGCAAGCTTGTTTATATTGTCGAATATGTAAAAAAGCATGAAAGTGGCAACAAAAACAGTCAGCAAACCATATGCTATTTTTTTACCGACAGACATTTATTCAACCTTATGCCTAATTAATTTATTGCAATTTTTACATTTTATAGTTATCATTTTGTCTTGAATTCTCACACTGCAAGTTATCCCTGGCTTTAGCAAAGTGTTACAATTCTTGCAGAATTTTCTTTTCAGCTCTCTCGAAAGCCTTATGTTGTACCTTAAACCTATTTTCCTAGCAAGCTCTATGTAACGCCTGCTCCTTTCAGGATGTTGCTTAAGCTCTTTTTCAGCCAAGCTGAACAGAATTTGAATTCTCTCTCTTGCTATCTTGCGTTGCCATTCAGGCTTTTTTGATATTTTCCTCATAATTTTTCTTGAGAATTTAAGATTTAAAATGGGGTTGCTGGGATTTGAACCCAGGTTTTGCGGGCCCAAGCCGCAAGGCCTAGACCAAGCTAGCCGACAACCCCGTTTAAAATTCTATTCGATTTGAATTTTTATTCGACTCGAGTCTATTAAACCATTTTGGATATCTTTTTAAATTATTTGGTCTTATTATCATTAAAAATTTTTCAGCATCATATTGTTTAATCTTCACATAGAATATTTTCTTTCTATTTTCTCTTTGATCTTTATAAACATAAATCAAAGGCCGAATATTTAAAACCTTTCTCAAGATTTTTGTTATTTGACGAGCCAATACGGGTGAAACAGTTATGAAGTCTATTTCTCTTTTATCCTTGTACGTATATCCATCACTATCGAATAACCCTCTTAAAAATCCTATTAAAAAATCATTCGATAAAAAATTTATTTTGACTAAACGTATGGTATATGATCTTTTCTGATTTTCATTCCAGGTAACATATTTTTTTATTAATTCACTTAGTTTTTTTGATGTCACTCTTACAAAAATTTTATTAACATTTTTGTATTTGTAGACGTATATGTAACGGTTTATAATCGAATTTAGCAAATTTATGAATCTTTTGACATATTCTTCTTCATCTTTAGAGAAATAGAAAAATATATTGTATTTATAACTTTTCTTATCAAAAAAGAAATATCCATCACCTGAAAATACACCAATCAATTCTCCAACATTTTCAAGATTAGAGTCTTCTATTTTTGTTTCTGGAAATCTTCTACCTCTGAGTTTTTTTATATAATAATACACTGTGGATTTATTTAGATTCAAATCTTTACAAATTTTTGTGATAGTTTCATTTTCTTTTATTTTTTTGATGAGCAGTTGCTTTGTTGAGTTTTCAAGTCTCATATTTTTTCAATTATTACCTTGTTTTATATTTCTATTTTTGTCAGTTGAATTATTCATTCATAATAAAGGTATGTGGGAAGGCGGGGATTTGAACCCCGGTTGCTGCCACCCCAAGGCAGATGCCTAGACCAAGCTAGCAGACCTTCCCTCAAAATATTATTTGATTTGAAATTATAATTCTTAAATATGGTTGAAGAAGATTTTTCGATAATTACAGAAACCGTTATAGGAAGAACGAGAGAAGATTATAAGAAATTTGGTTTGAGAGCTACAGGCTACATAGGTAAGCATATTGTAGGGACAGGAGAAGAAACTCATCTAACAACAAAAGTTTTGATTGACTTGATCAAGCCCCATGTTATTTTGTGCTCCGGAAAACGCGGCTCTGGCAAAAGCTACTCGGCTACAGTTATTCTAGAAGAATTTTGTCAACTTGAAGAAGAGTTCAGACAAAAGCTTGCTTTTGTTGTTGTTGATCCTATGGGAATATACTGGAGCATGAAGTTTCCAAATGAACAGCAAGTAGCTTTACTTAAAGAATGGAACCTTGAGCCAAAAGGCTTCAAAGATTTTGTTCGTGTTTTTGTTCCTGCAAAACAGAAAGAAGATTATGAAAGAGCGGGAATTCCTGTAGATGGGACAATTTTGATTTCTCTTAGAGAATTTTCAGCAGAAGATTTGATTTTGGCTTTTGGTTTGAAGAGAACGGAAGAAATTTCCATAGCCTTGGAAAAAAACTTTAACAAGCTTTTAGCTTCTGGTCAAGCTTTTGGTTTTGAAGAGCTGATAGAAGAAGTAAGGAAAGATAGTGAGACAAGAATAGAGATTAAGAATGCTTTGATAAGCTTGCTTCAAGTTGTTGCTCAATGGGGGCTAATAGCTAAGGAAGGAATTAAGCTTGAAGATTTGGTTCAAGCAGGAAAGGTTACTGTTATTGATCTATCGAGAATGCCTTCTTTTGAGCTAAGAAGCTTGCTTGTTGCTTTGCTCGCGAGAAAAATTTATTTCACTAGAGTGCTAGCAAGAAAAGAGGAAGAGAGGGTTAAAATAGAAGGCGGTAAGCCCGAGATAACTTTTCCAATAACTTGGTTTGTGTTGGAAGAATGCCTTCCCTTTAATGCTAAAGTCGTAACCAACGAAGGTATCATACCGATTGGTGAGTTGGTTAGAAGACATAAGAACGGTGAAAATTTTAAAGTCCTTTCTTACGATAAAAATACGGGCGAATACGGTTATTATGATGTTGTCAAATCTTTTGAAATTTCTCCTAGAGAATTGCTAAAAATAAAAACCGAGACCGGAAAAGAAATCAAATGCACTCCAGACCATTTAGTCTTATCAAAGAATGGGTTCATTAGCGCAAAAGATGCTGAATGGATAGCAGCACCTTTAACCTACCCTTATAGCCAAGAAAAAAAATTAATCATAGCCAGAATTATTGGACATTTGTACGGTGATGGTTGGTTATCAAAGGAAGAAGTTGGTTTTAGCGGGAGTGAAGATAGAGACTTATTGTTAATAAAAAACGATCTTTCTCATTTGGGATTTAGTTCTAGCAATATTTATGAGCGAGAATGTGAATCAGAAGTTAAGACCATAGATGGAAAGAAATTTAAGATAAAAGGAAGGGGAAAATATTTCTCTTCAAGCAAAAAAGCACAACAGTTTTTTTCAACTCTTGGTGTGACGATAGGCAATAAAACAACTCAAAATTTTTTGTTGCCAAAATGGCTTATGGAGAGCAGTAAAGAAGAAAAAGCAGAATTTCTTGCAGCTCTCATGGGTAGCGATGGTTATCTCCAATCTTCAATGAAAAAATCCCCACAATCTTTCCCACCGATAAGAATTACTTTTAATAAAGTAGAAGAAGTAAAGCAAAGTGGGCTAGAATATGCAAATCAGTTGAAACAACTCTTTGAAGATTTAGGAATAAAAGTAAGTAGGATAAGTATAACAAAAGGCAACATAAGAAAGGACGGCAAAAAAACTTTAAAGTTCGTGATAACTCTTTCTAATAGTATACCCAACATGATTAAGTTTTTAGAAAAAGTAGGCTTTAGGTATTGTGAAAAAAAAGAAATTGAAGCAAGAAAAATGTTGGCCTACTTGAAAGCTAAAATCCAAGCCATTGAAGAGAGAAAAAATTTATACAAGAAAGTAATTGGCCTATGGAAAAAAGGCTATTCTCAGCGCAAAATTTCAAAGATTACGGGGATAAGTAGACCAGTGATAAAGAGGTGGATATCTGGAAGCACTAAACTAAGAGCTTACACATTTCCTTCTTACAAAGATTGGATTAAAAAAAGATGTAAAAATAATTTAGTTTTTGAAAGAATAGTGGATAAGAGATTTTTAAAACCAGAGCCGCTTTTTGACATAACTGTTGCTGAAGTTCACAATTTTATTTCTGATGGTTTTATCGTCCACAATTGCCATAATTTCATTCCTTCTGATCGTGATGTAGCTTCAAGTGATGCAATTAAAAGACTTGCAAAAGAAGGGAGAGAGCCTGGGATTGGCCTTTTAGTTATAACTCAAATGCCCGCTAAAGTGCATCAAGATATTTTGAGTCAGTGTGACCTAGTGATTTCTTTCAGGCTTACAAGCAAGGATGATTTGCAAGCTCTTCACATAGTTTATCAATCTTATATGCAAGAAGAACTTGAGAAATTTATAAATAAATTACCACGATGGCCAGGTTCTTGTATAGTGCTTGATGATGTAGCTGAAAAAATTTTTATAGTGAATATTCGTCCTCGTCTCTCGTGGCATGCCGGAGCGACGGCAACTCTTGTGTAAAACTATTCAAATTAGTATTTTTTACCCATTTTTTAAATTCATTAATTTTAGGTTCTATTTCTTCCCAATTTTTACCATAATTTTCTAATATAAACTTCATTTTCCAGATTTTTTCTGCATGTTTTGATAAATTCAATAAAATTTTTGCTAGTTTTAGAACACCCTTCTGATGATATAGATTTAAGCGATACATATCAAGATTGCACTTTCCAAATGTTTTTTGGTAACCTTTCTTATTTGCTAGCCCTAGTCTAGGCCTAAAATCTAATTGTTCTAATTTGTTTTTTATTTGGTTTAAAATAATTTTATCACCACTAATAATTTGAAATCTTACATGAGCTTTTTTACAGTTTTTTTGTTCTCCAAATATTCCAACATGCTTCGCAATCAGCGTACCCAGCCAAAAATGCATAAAAGTAACCTACCTTATTCAAAATCCATTAGG
>JAVZHJ010000038.1:0-5335 GCA_038998365.1 Candidatus Aenigmatarchaeota archaeon
CTTCTTTATAATGTCTTTAATTTCTTTTCGTAACAAAAATTCGGCAGCTTTAATAACAGCTTTTTTGTCTCTTGAACTATCTGCAATTTCTCCTAATGCATAAGCAATTTCATTTACAACCTCTTTTTCACATTTTTTAATCGTTTCACAACACTTAGTGATAACATCTTTGTCCATTAAACTGACAGCAACTTCAGCCAAGGCAGCAGCAATTTCTCTATTAGTATATGCATCATACGCACTTGCATTTACAGTATTTACCATCTCGTCTAGTGAAAAAATTCTAATAGCTTCTATGACACTCCTGTTGTCTTCGTGTTCCTTAAGAATCTCTTTCATCCAACAGCTAATCTCCCCTACATATCCGTTTTTATATTTCCTAATTGCTCTACTTGCTTCAATGACGAGATTTCTATCTTCACTAACTCCAGTGTCACTTATTTCCAACACTCTATCTAACATCTCATCCAATATGTCAACAATTTCTGCTATATCTTCTTTTTCGTATTTTTCGATGGTCTTAATAACTTCAAGAAAAGTCTTTTCGTCGAGGCCGGCACTATAAGTTAATAAATCAACAATTTTATTTTTATAATCATAGAACTTATTAATACAATTTACTGCTTCATCCAGTGATAACATCTTACATATTTTAATTATATCAGCTTCTTTCATCCCAAAATCTACAAAATCAATTAATATATCAACAATTTTCTTTGCGGCATTATCTTTATATTTTTTTAACCACTCTTTCACTTGAAATAAATCTGTCTCAAGCATTTGGGCATTCATTTTTATCATCAAAAAATAACTATACAATTTAAAATTTTAAAAACCTTTTTATTTATTTCTCTACTAAAAACATTATAATTCAGGGGAGAAAAAATGCCAGCTATAAAAAGACCAAAAAAAGGAAGTCAAGCTTTCTACCCAAGGAAAAGGGCTAAAAGGATTTATCCAGCCATTTCTACCTACCCTGAAACTGAAAAACCAAAGCTTCTTGATTTTGCTGGTTATAAAGCTGGTATGACTCAAGTTATTTTGATAGATAATGTTAAAAGTTCACCAACTTTTGGCCAAGAAGTTGCCGTGCCGGCTACTGTTATAGAGTGTCCGCCTTTAAAAGTCCTTGGAATAAGAGCTTATAAAACTACAACAAAAGGTCTTCAAGTCTTGGGTGAAGCTTGGGCAAAAGATTTGCCAAAATGGATTGAAAGAAAAGTCAAAGCTAAGCCAAGCGAAGAAAAAATTTCTGAAATTGAAAAAAAATTGGAAAAAATTTCCAAGATTAGACTAATAGTTTCAACCCAACCGAAATCTTCTGGTCTTGGGAAGAAAAAACCCGAAATTTTTGAAATTGAAGTTGGTGGAAAAGATGCAAAAGAGAAATTCGATTTTGCCAAGCAACTGCTTGGAAAAGAAATAAAGGCTTCTGAAGTTTTTAAGCAAGGTGAATATGTTGATGTTATTGCAGTGACAAAAGGCAAGGGCACTGCCGGCCCGGTTAAAAGATTTGGTGTTTTTATTCAATCAAGACATGCAAAAGAAAAGCGTAGACATGTTGGGACTTTAGGCCAAGAGCAACCGGGAAAAGTTAGGCATACTGTACCTATGGCTGGCCAGCTTGGTTTTCAAACTAGAACTGAATTCAACAAAAGAATTTTGAAGATTGGGGAAGATGGAAAAGAGATCACGCCAAGCTCAGGCTTTAAAAGATATGGTTTGATAAAGAGCGATTATATTCTTATAGAAGGCTCTGTGCCAGGACCTAAGAAAAGGTTGATAAGGCTTAGAGCAGCAATAAGGCCACCAAAGCTCAAGTTTTTGATCCCTGAGATAAAGGAAGTGGTTAAATGAAAGCTAGCGTCTTTGACTTGCAAGGAAATATAGTGGAAAAAATAGATTTGCCAGAAGTTTTCAAAGAGCCTTTGAGAGAAGATTTAATAAGAAGAGCCTTCTTAACAATTCAAGCCAACAAGCGCCAGCCTTATGGTACAGATGTTATGGCAGGGAAGAGAACTTCAGCTCATTACCATGGCTATAGAAGACATCGCTGGACTATGATGTCTAGGGAAATGGCAAGAATGCCTCGCTCTCACGGGAAAATTCCTTTGCAGCAAATGTTCAGAGCTAGGTTTGTTCCACAAGCTGTGAAAGGGAGAGAAGCTCATCCTCCAAAAGTGGAGAAAGTTTGGGAGCAAAAGATAAATGAAAAAGAGAGGAAGAAAGCAATAAAGTCAGCTATAGCTGCAACTGCAATGAAAGAAGTTGTGTTGAAGAGGGGTCATAAAGCTGAAGAAGTGAAAGAATTGCCAATTGTGGTTGAAGATAAAATTCAAGAGTTGAAGAAGAGTAAAGAATTGCTTGAATTCTTGAAAAAAATTGGTTTGGAGAAAGAGCTTGAAAGAATAAAAGAAAAGAAGATTAAGAGAAAGAAGTATAAGAAGAAAGTTGGTCCACTAATAGTTGTTGCTGAAGATAAGGGAATAAGCAAAGCTGCAAAGAATTTAGGCTTGGATGTTTGTTTAGTTCAGAATTTGAATGCTGAGCTTCTTGCCCCAGGAGCTATGCCTGGAAGGCTTGTGATTTGGACAAAAGCTGCGATAGAAAAATTGGGAGGAAAGTGAAATGGATCCCTACAAAATTTTAAAGTATCCTTACACAACGGAAAAATCTGTTGCGATGATTGACAAAGAGAATAAAATAGTTTTCATTGTGGATAGAAAAGCGAGCAAAAATCAAATAAAAGAAGCTTTTGAAAAGTTGTTTGAAGTTAAGGTTGAAAAAATAAACACGGAAATAACTTTGAAAGGAGAGAAGAAAGCTTACATCAAGCTTAAGCCTGAATTCAAAGCTAGAGATGTGGCGACAAAGCTTGGACTCGTTTAAACCTTAAATAGTTTGAATTTTCTTTTTAATTCATGTCTTGTGATTTGAATTTACCAAGAATGGTTTATGGATTATCTGTAGTGGAACTGCTCGAGAAGGATTATGTAAAAATAGACAAGCATGTGTAAGATTTGATTAATGAAGTTTTGGATGAAAATCTTAAAGTTTATATCGATGGGTGCTTAATTTGCACATCTTCTTCAATTGATTCAATTTATAAAAAAGTGAAAGAAAAATTGAAATTGGGCTAAAACTATCCCTTTAAGACCAAAAACCTTTAAAAATATTAAAAATTCATTTTATACAAATCACAATTAATTAAATACCGGTGTCGAGATGGGAAAAAGGATAATCCCAAGAGCCAGAGGTAAAGGTGGCCCAAGGTACAAAGCTCCAAGCCATAGATATTTGGGTAGAGTTGAGTATTTACCTATTCTTGGAATAACAGGAAAAGTTAAGGATATAGTTCATGATCCTGGAAGAAGTGCTCCTGTTGCCATAGTGAAATTTGATGACGGAAAAGAAGTTTTGCACATTGCTCCTGAAGGTTTGAAGGCTGGTGACACTATAAGCTATGGTGGTGAGCCTGAAATTGGAAACGTCTTGCCTTTATCACAAATTCCTGAAGGAACGAAAATTTTCTCAATTGAAACTTATCCTGGCTCTGGGCCTAAGCTTTGCAGAGCTAGCGGAACTTTTGCTTTAGTTGTTGGTAAAGTTGGCAAGAAAGTTAAAGTTCAATTTCCTTCTGGAAAAATTGTTGAATTGGCTGGTAATTGCAGGGCAACAATAGGTGTGCCGGCAGCAAGCGGGAGAGTTGATAAACCTTGGGTTAAAGCTGGTAAAAAGCTTCATGCGATGATGGCTAGAGGAAAGCTTTACCCAAGAAGCGCTGGAGTTGCCATGACTCCAACAGATCATCCATATGGGGGGAAAAGCAAAAGACCAAGACCATCAAGGGCTGTCAAACGCTCAGCACCACCAGGGGCAAAGGTTGGTGCGATAAGTCCAAAGAGGATGGGAAGGAAGAAGGGTGCTTAAAATGGCAAAAGTGTTCACTTTTAGGGGCAAAACTTTGGAAGAACTTAAACAAATGAGTATAGAAGAATTTGCACGCTTGTTGACAGCAAAAGAGAGGAGAAGCTTAAAGAGAGGACTTCAAGAAAATCAAAAGAAGCTTTTAGAAGAAATAAAGAAAAACCCAGAAGGGTTTCACAAAACTCACTTGAGAGATATGATAATTTTGCCTCAAATGGTTGGCGCCAAGCTTGGTGTCTTCAACGGTAAAGAATGGGTTAGTGTTTACATAACACCAGAAATGATTGGTCACAGGCTTGGAGAATTTTCTATTCCAATCAAGCGTGTGAAGCATTCAGCACCTGGAATAGGGGCTACAAGGGGAAGCAAGTTCTATGCAGCCAAACCAACGTGATCTCATGAAAACAGCTAGAGCAAAAATTTCAAATGCAAGGATTTCTTTGAAACATGCTTTAGTCCTTTGTAAAGAATTGAAAGGGAAAAAATTGGAAAAAGCAAGAAAATTTTTGGAAAATTTGATTTCAGAAAAAGTAAGCATAAATGGGAAATATTACACTAAAGCGGCTGGAATTTTTTTGGAATTGTTGAAGAGTGCTGAAGCTAATGCAGCACAGAAAGGTTTAGCTACCGAAAAACTTTTCATAAAAAATATAAAAGCTGATAAAGGCTTGAGATTTTACAGGCCAAGGAGCTTGTGGCACTTGAGGAGACAAAGAATAAAGGCTGTTAACTTAACAGTAGAAGTGGGGGAGAGATGATGGCTATAGAGAAAATTTTTGTGAAGGAAGGAATAAAAGAATCTGAAGTTGAAGCTTACTTAGCAAAAAAATTCGAGAAAGCTGGCTACAGTCACACGGAGATTCAAAGAACGCCTTTGGGTACAAGGCTCATAATTTACGCTCAAAAACCTGGAATTGTTGTTGGGAGGTCTGGAAGAAAAATAGAAGAGATAACAGAAGAGATAAAGAAAAAATTCGGCTTTGAAAATCCACTTGTTGATGTTAGAGAAATTGAAAATCCGTTTCTTGACGCTCATATAATTGCAAAAAAGATTGCGAATGCAATAGAAAGAGGGATAAACTACAAAAAAGTTGCAAATTATTATTTGGATAAGGTTATGGAGGCTGGCGCAATAGGTGTGCAAATAAAAGCCGGGGGAAAGCTTGCTGGAAAAGAGAGGTCAAGATTCCAAAAATTTAAAAAGGGATTTGTTGCTTTTTCAGGAGATTATGCTGAAACTCTTGTGGAAACAGGATATGCTCAAGCAAAAATAAAGCCTGGCATAGTTGGTATAGAAGTGAAAATAATGAAAGAGTTGCCAAAAGAGTTTGTTTTTGAAAAGAAGATAGAAAAGAATTTATAGATGAAATTTTAAAAAAGAAAAAGGGAGGAAAAAGTTTTGAAGGCT
>JAVZHJ010000038.1:5345-6042 GCA_038998365.1 Candidatus Aenigmatarchaeota archaeon
GAGAACTTAAAGATGAAGATTTGGATAAAAAACTTTCTGAACTAAGGCTTGAACTTCTTAAAGAACAAGGAAACGTGAGAATGGGTAGACCTACAAAAAATCCTGGAAAAATTAAACAGATAAAGAAGAATATAGCAAGAATTCTAACGATAAAGAAAGAGAGAGAGGGAAAGAAGTAAAAATGACAGAAGTTTGTCCAACTTGTGGAGCTAATGCATCTTTAGGAATTTGCTCAAAGTGTGGTTTGCCCGTAGACCTTTGTACTTGCAAAATAATAGAGAGGGAAGAAGAGAAGATAAGGATATACATTGAAAAGAGGAAATTTGGCAAGCCGATAACAATAATAGAAGGAATAAAAGAAAATGCCAAAGAGGTTGTTTCTCAGCTTAAGCAAAAGCTTGCTTGCGGTGGCACTTTCAAAAACAATCACATTGAGCTGCAAGGCGATCACAGAATCAAGCTGAAGGATTTGCTCGTGAAGCTGGGCTACCAAGCTGAACAGATAGAGATAAGTTAAAATTTAAATTTTTTACCTGTTATAGATAAGTATGGGTTATTTAGAAGTAAATAAAATAGGCGTGCCTATTCTTCCTTTAGAATTCATAATACTTCGAAGTCAAGAGGGAAGGGACTACCTACTTCCAGTTGATGATAAAGATATTTCTCAGTTGTTATGTGTTTTGGAAGAAAAACAACC
>JAVZHJ010000039.1:0-5841 GCA_038998365.1 Candidatus Aenigmatarchaeota archaeon
AAGCAGTTATCCATGGAGGAACTGCGTTATGGCGTTGCTACGGGAGCAACAGGTTTTCCGAAGACCTCGATTTCTACCTCCCTTTGAATCTCAAACAAGAAAAATTTGAAAATTTTTTAAATGGTTTGAAACAAAAAGGGTTTGGGATAGAAAAATTTAAGAGAACGGAAAATTCAATATTTTCCAAATTTTCTTACCTTGAAGCGACAGTAAGATTTGAAGCGGTTTTTAAGAATGTTAAGAATTTTGTGACCAAAAATTTTGAGATGAGTGATGGTACATTCATCCTAGTCAATACTTTAACTCCAGAAAACATGCTTGAGGAAAAAATTTTAACATATATGGAGAGGAGAAAAGTTAGAGATCTTTACGATATTTTCTTTCTTTTGAAAATATGCAGGAAAGAAAATGTAAAGGACAATGTGAGAAAGTTAATGGAGGAATTTAAAAAACCAATCGATGAAAAAGAATTGAAAGTTTTGATAATTTCTGGCAGCATTCCTTCTGTTGAGGAAATGTTGAGAGTGGTGAGAATATGGGCAAAATAATATACTTGAACAAGCTAAGAGAATTTTTTAAGACAACACCTGTTTTCAGAGCAAAAGATGTAGAAGTTCTCATAAAAAACAAAAAGTACAGCCATTTAATTCTTTTCAAGCTTTCAAAAAAAGATGAAATAAAAAGAGTTGTGAAAGGCTGGTACAGTTTATATGACGATCCCATAATTTCTGTATTTTGTTTCAGGCCAGCTTATATCGGCCTTCAAGAAGCTTTAAGCATTCACAACCTTTGGGAACAAGAAACAAATGTTGTCATAGTATCTACACGAAAAATAAGAACTGGTGTAAGAAAAGTTTTCAACAGCAATGTAATTTTACATAGAATTGATGAGAAGTATTTTTTTGGGTACGATTACATAAACTATGAGAAATTTTTTGTTCCAGTTTCCGATATAGAAAAGACTTTGATAGACTTGGTTTATTTTAATGAAATTCCAAGCAAGGATGTACTAGTTGAAATAAAAAAGAAATTGAATAAAGATAAGCTGAATACTTATCTGAAAAAATTTCAACCAAAATTTAGAGAGCGAGTAATTAATTTGATTTTTTAATCCTTTGCTCATTGTTTGAATCTTGCAAGTTGTGTTTTTTTCTCCACAGAAAAAGGCAGTAAATACTTTGCTTTTCTGAGTGGCATTAGTTAAAAGCCAAATGCTTTCTTTACTATGCTCAGGCAGTTTTAGCTGTTTATAAGCTATCGTTAAATTGTTTAATGCTTGAAGTGTTTGCAAGTAGAGATTCTTATCAATTAAGTTAAGCTTTTCATAATTCTTCAAAGCTTCGAGGAACAAATAATTCTTATCCAAAGCTTTATCGTCCCTTAAGAACTGATCGTGAACAGCTTTAACCAAACTTGAATTTTTGGAATAAGCAGGCAATACATCGCGATAATTATCCTTAAGCTGAGGGAAATCTTTAAGGAAATTAACACCATCATAGCCATTGGATTCAGCGAAATTTACAAACTCGAAAGCTTTGCAAACTTATCTATGTCACTATTTTTAAGCGGCAATTTCTACTATAAAAAGATTTCCCTCAAAAAAATTAAATGAAAAAGTGAGGTACAAAAGCAACTTCTGTTTGACCTATTTTTTCTGTCTTGAATTCTCTCTCTGTTATCACAAGAGCTCTCTTGGGTTTGTAAGTGTTCAAAAAACTCAAAAAACCTTTACGCAGCTTTACTCCACTTTTAACTTCCACTGGAATAACATTTTGGTCCAATTGCAACACGAAATCAACTTCTGCTTTTCCTGTTGTACGCCAATAACAAATTTTGTCTTCAAAGTTTGCCCTTAATTCGTTGAGTACAAAATTTTCAAACAAAATTCCCTTATCAGTTCTGCTTTCGATGGGAAGAAAGTTATTAATTAGAGAATTCCTCAAGCCAGTGTCAATGAAATAAATCTTTTTTGCCTTTTTGAGTTCTGTTGATAAGTTTTTGTAAAATGGTGGGATCAAATCAATTATGTATGTAGACTTAAGGATTGTTAAATAATATTCCAGGGTTTTAAAATCTATTTTAAATTCTCGCATAATCGATGAAAACTCAACTAAAGAACCATTATTAAAGCTGAGGTAGTTCAGCAAATTCCTGAATTTTTCTAGATGTCTAATGTTAAGGAAAAAGAAGACATCTTTTTCAAGGTATGTCCTAACGAGATTTTTTAAAAGTTCTTTTTTGATCTCTTCATCTTCTTCTTTCACAACAGCAGGAAACCCACCAAAAATCAAATATTCTTGAAGCAGTGATTTGAATTCATGCTCAAAAACAAGCTCAATTCGGATCGGCTTACCATTTAAGATGAAATCTTTAACAGCAGCTTTGTAAGATGAAAAAATCTTATGTAAGTCTGGAGCTTTCCACAGCAAGAATTCCTCAAAATCTAAAGGTAAAAGTTCAAAATAAATTGCTCTTCCAACAAGATATTTTCCTACTTCAACTTTTATGTCAAACGAGCCCGAGCCTGTGACGAAGAGTTTGAGTTTATCAGAGAAAAGATCATAAATTAGTTTTATTTTCTTTCCAACTTTTTTGCAGTATTGTGCTTCGTCGATAAACAATAATTTTTTTTCTAAGAATCTGCTTGCAAATTCTTTTGGCGAAGATTCCAAAGCTGCTAACATGTCCTCGTCTTCCAATGTTGTGTAGCCACCCCCCAGTTTTTCTTTCAAATGCAACAACAAAGTTGTTTTGCCACTTTGTCGAGGCCCTTTAATCAAAACAATTTCTCTTCTTTTCAGCCATTTACTCATCTTTTCCTCTATTTTTCTTGGATAATACTCCATGAATACTTGTATTTTTTATGGAGTATATAAATCTTTACTTATTGAAAAACTTTAAGAATAAATTAAAGCCATGGGGGAATAATTTGGGGAGGAAAGTATAAATTTGTCCCAGAAATCAGACAATAGCTAATGCTTCTATGGAAAACTAGAAAATCATTTAAAGACCTTTTATTGAGAGCACATAAATTAAGTTAAATCAATAAGCTTGGATGTAAATGAAATAAAGAGATAAGGTTAAAAAAGTTTGGAATTAAGTATCTTGCATCTAAGAGGCATCAATCAACCACTTCCACAAGGGTTTACAAACTATTTTCTTACTTTTAACCTTAATCTCATCTTCATAATCCCAAGTTATCACAAGCAAATCTTTGCATTTCAACTCTTTGCTTGCTTTCAACAAACTCTCCAATTCCCTTTTTTCAACTTCATCTTTACCTGAAGCATAAGTCACTTGAATTAATTGTTTTATTTTTAATCCTTCCTTAACAACAAAATCCACTTCTTTATCATTAACTTTTGAGTAATATATTTCGTTATTTGTTTTCTTCAACTCAAGAAACACAACATTTTCCATGAATTTGCCAATATCTTTGTTGAGCCTGAAGCCTACAATATTGCTCAAACCATTGTCAATGCTATAAACTTTTTTTGGAAGTTTTTCTTGAACTTTTAAAGAAGCAGAAAAAGCGTTCACAAAAAACAACAAGAAAGCTTCTTGTAAGTAATAAGAAAATCTCTCAACTGTATGTATTGGTATTTCCAAATTTTTTGAAAGTGAGTTAAAAGTTATTTTGTTTGAGATGTTTGTTAAATAGAAAACAGCAATTCTTCTAAGCTTCTCTATCTCTTTTATTTTATACTTCTCTGCAACATCTTTCATCACTATAGTTTCAAAGTAAGATCTCAAAAGATCTTTATCTTCAGTTATAACTACTCTTGGAAAGCCACCAAATTCCATGTAGTTATAAAGCAGCTTTAACACTTCTCTCTTTTTTGCAAGGAGATTCAGTTTATTTTCAGTGGAAATGTTTTTAAATTTTAAAAACTCTTGAAAAGAGAGTGGAAATATTTGAAATTCCATATATCTTCCAGAAAGAAGTGTTGCGTATTCTTTGCTCAAAAGCTTTGAACAAGAGCCTGAGACAAAAATGTTTGCTTCTTTCTTATCATGCAAAGTCCTCACAAATTTTTCCCATCCAGGAATGTTGTGAATTTCATCTAAAAATAAAAACACCTTTCCACTTTTCCATATTCTTTCCTTGTATAAATTCCAAATTTCTTCCAAAAGTTTCAAAGAATATTCTTCCCATCTATAGTCTTCAAAGTTTACTATCAGAATTCTCTCTTTTTCCACAATTTTCATTAATTCTTTTGCCAGTTGCAAGAGCAAAGTGGATTTCCCACACCTTCTTACCCCAACAACTGCTATTATTTCTCCAGTTTTGCTCTTTTCTTCTAAATTTTTAAGATATCTTTCTCCAAAATTCCAGTTTCTTGTTCCCTAAACCAAAAGTTCCAATCACTCAAAATTTCAAATATCCTTTCCTTGTTCATAACTTATGTATGGATTAAAATATATATAAAAATAACTCATGCAACAGTTATGATTTAACTTTCTTTTTGTCTACAAAATACTTTTCCAATATTCCGTTAGGGATAAACTTTAAAAATTAAAATCTATGCTCTTAAGCAACTTCCATAGCTTACACAATTTTCTTATTCTTTAACCTTGCTTCAATCAAAGCTTTAGGCTCAAGCCTTGCAAACCAAACTATCTCCACTATAATTTCTATTTTCTGTTTTATTGTAGCTACTTCTACCTGGTTGAAAAAAGAAAGTCTAAAAGCTTCTTCACCACAAAACCTGTGATCAAAGCGCCAGCAACCGCTACAGGAAGCTTGTAGGGCTCGGGTGCAAGATTGAAAGTATCTATTCCTGCCTTCAAACCAAAAAACACAGGAGCAACATAACCTAAAGCTTTAACCAATCTAGAAGGTTTGTAGTAAGGCTTAAGTTCGTCTTCCTCGTAAGAAATTCCGAGCTCACCAAGCTGGCGAACATTTGCACCAACGGCTGCGCTTTTCTTCCTATTTTTGAGATTGTATTTCCCTCTTCCAAAAAGTTCTATTTCTTTATTAACTGGATATCTTGCATTTCCAACTATGCTGCCACCTTCTACTCCAACACTTGCTTCAAGCTTTTCCCACATAATTTTAAGGCAGGAAGTTAAAGATTTAACCTTTTCGCTTATTTGTCTGGATTCACTCGCAAGCTTATAGATAAATCAAGCTCATTTTCTTCAACTTTGACCAAATAGTCAACCCCAAATCTCACACGCTTTTTCCCATCACTCACAACCAAAAATTTCGCATCCTTGTAAATTTCAACACTCACAGGCTCTCTATTCTGCAAAGGAATTAAAGCTCTGTAATGATTTCTCCCATCTTTCCATATTTCTTCTGATGTCAAGATTTCAGCTATTTTTTCACACAGCTCCCAGTCTGCATGGCAGTATCTTTTCATCAGCCACTGCAAAAATTCTTCTTGTGAGATTTCATTTTTCTGAAGTTTGTGGAATTGGTCAAGCAAGCAATAAACTTCCCTATAACTCTTTAACTCCCTTTTCAAATACTCCAACATTTTCATCAATTGTTTTGAAGAAAAAGAACCTAAATATAGATTTAGAACTCAAGGGGTGGTGAATAATTCGAATGAAATTATTACTCAATTCCAACAATTTTTAAAAATTGTGCTGATGTCAAAATTTCCATATTCTTGAATTTTTTTGAGCATCGTGATGTAAATTTCTATTTTTTCTTTCTCAAGAATTCTTGAAAATTATCCACCAAGAGTTTCTTAGCAAATATTGATCTCCAAACATTGGTGTCAAGAACTACTTTGACTTTCTCACCCATCCCACTGCTTATCTATTAGTTTGTCAATGGCAATACCTTTCTCTTTTGTCTCAGTTTCGATTTTTTTCTCCAATTTCCTC
>JAVZHJ010000040.1:0-5799 GCA_038998365.1 Candidatus Aenigmatarchaeota archaeon
TTTTGATCAAGATTTCTTTATCTCTACTCATAACCAATAATTTTTCCCCTTCTGAGATTCCGTGTTTTTCCTATTTCTTTTGAATGACTATTCGCCCTTTTGGTAAGACTTTGATCACATCTTCAATTTTTCCTTCCTACTTTTTTACAATATTTTAAAGTTTACTTTTTAACAATGGCTAAAAATCAACCTTTCTGTCAGATGCGGCCAACTTATATATTAGTTTTCTTTCGGTTTCTCCTATTCTTCTTTCGGTTTTCTGCAAGGTGCGAAGATATGAGCGAAGTGCATCCACCATCACTAGTTGGTACCACTCACTAAATGAAATTTTTTTTGAGCCCAATAATTCATTCAACTCTTCTATATAATATTTTTTTATCTTCATGAAAAAACTTTGGGAGAAAGACCTAAGATATATTTTTAGAACTTCCAAAGTGAGTTCTTTTCACCACTCAGAGTGGTGGCTTAAGTTTATTTACCACTTTTGAGTATTAACAAACAGGAGGTGATTGAATGGAATATGAAATAGATTGTGAAAAATTGAAAACAGAGCTAAAAGGATACAAAATAACCACAGAAGAATTAATTGAGCTAATTAAAATTTATGGAAAATGGAAGGGCTGGCTAAAAGGAGTGCTAGAAGCACCAACAATAGACAAAAACATCAGTAAATTGTTTGAAGTCATGAAATTGTACGATTAGAATTAAAAACAAAATTTCTGCCAACTTCCCCTATTTTTACTTTTTTTGCTTTTTCCCACAAGCTTCTCATGTAGCTATCTAACATGTTAACAAAAGAAGGATCTTTCGACCAAATTGAATGGAAGTTCAGCTTCTCACCATTTTCCAATCTAACCATAGCCTCTTCTCCATCAATAACAACTATGCGAGGATGCAAACCAAGTTCAACAACCCTCAGTTTAATCCCACTTTTCAAGTACCACTTTACTTTTTCCATATTTTCAAAACCATTTGCTACCATGAGACGAACTTTTATTCCCCTTTCTTTACAATCAAGCAAAGCTTCTCTGTAGATTGAAGAATAAGGCAAGTTCTTCGTGAAATCATAAACATATCTCCTAGCTTTTTTGAACATCTGCACAAGCTTGTCAAGAATTTCCATATATTTTTCAGTCTTCTGAACCCAAACTCCTTCGGCAAATTCTTCATCCACTTCTATCGGTCTTAACAGCCTGCTGATCAAAAAAGCTTTCTGCTTCAATTCTTTGAACTCTTCCTCCTTAGCTTCAAGCAAACTCTTGATGACAAATTGTGGCGTTACTGCTTTAAAAAGCTTAGGCCTTTCTTCAGAAATTTCCACAAGCTGCTTTTCCATCAGGCTTTCAAGCGTGACATAAATTTTTGATTGTGGCACGCAAGCCTGTTTGCTTATTTCACTAGCTTTGGCTTGACCAAGCAAGCTTAACGTTACATAAGCTTTCGATTCGTACTCAGTCAAACCAAACTTTTGCAAAGTCTTGATTATTTCTTCCTTCTCCACAATTCTCTCTTTCCTATTTGGTATTAAACTTTCTTTCTTACCAAATGAGTGGTTGCGAGTTAGATTTTCACCACTCTGAGTGGTGGCTTAATTTCATTAGGCTATGGTGGCATCTTTTAAGCATGAAAAATTTGGAAAAAGCTCTGCAGAAAGTCAAGGAAGCTCTTAAAGAGTGTGGCTTAGAAGAGAAGGAAGTTGAAAGCTTGATGAACTTCTTGAAGAATTATCTCGAGTTAAAGAAAGATAAACACAAACCCAAATTTTAAATGAAATTCTTAAGATTTAAAGTAAAAAAATTTAAACTAGCTTGCAAAATTTTTAAAGAGAGTGAATGGAGAAAACCGAGATATTCAGTTTTTTGAAGCAGCTTGGTCTTGGAGAATATGAAGCAAGAGCTTACACAGAGCTCGTTCTGCTAGGGCCTTCTTCTGCAAACGATCTCAGCAAAGTAGCTGAAATACCAAGATCAAAAATTTATGAAGTTCTTGAAAGCTTGATGTCTAAGCAAATGGTTGAAGTTTTTGAGGAGAAACCAAAGCTCTTCAGAGCTCTTAATTCAAATGTTGTGATCAAGAACTTGATAGATGAGAAAGAACAACAACTCAAAGCAATAAAAGAAAAGGCAAACAGTTTAATTTCTCAACTCAAAGCTTTTGGAAGAAAAGAAGAGCTGGCAGAAGGAATTTGGGAGCAGAATGGGGAAAAAGCTATAGAAGCCTTGAACAAGCTTGCTGAAATGTTCGAAAGAGCAAACAAATACACAATCAGCATCACGCGCGACTTTTCCCTTTCACCAACTTTAAGAGAAGCCATAAAATCTTGCTTGAGAAGAAAAGTTAAGGTGATGATGATATCAATGGGAATAACCAAAGAGAATTTTTATGGGGCTAAGTGGTATTGCGAGCAGAAAATTCCAATCAGGGTTTTTGAAACAAAAATTCATCCACGCATCCTTGTGGTTGATGGGAAAGAAGTTGCGATAAGGCTTGATAGCAATCCAGTAGCAAGAAAGTTCAAGTTCAGGACAATTTGGTCTAATGAGCCTTCTTTTGTTGCTGTTATGGATAGTTACATGAAGAATCTGTGGAAGATGGCAAAGCCTCTTGACTTGAGAAATTTTGAAATTTCTTAACTCTCTCAGCAAGTGAGAAATTTTGAAATACATTCAATTCATCCTATAATAAAGGCTTAAGTAAGTTCATTATAATAAATTATAATGAGAAAATGGTAGAGACATTTAAGGCAAAAGTGAGAAGTGTAGGAACATCTCTAGGTATTTTAATACCGAAAGAAATAGCAGAAAAGGAAAAAGTTAAAGAAGGTGAAATTATTCAAGTTAGCATATTGAAGCCAAATTTGAAAGAAGTTATGAAGCTTTTTGGTACAGCAAAGGGTGCTTCGAAATTTGAAAGGGATCATAAGGATAGGGAATTTTAATGTTATTTGATACTTTTGCTTGGGTCGAATTTTTTAAAGGGAGTGAATTTGGAAAAAAAGTAGCAAAAATAATGCTCAAGGAAAAATGTTTTACATCTGTTATCTCTTTAGGTGAGTTGGTTGAATGGTGTCTAAAAAATAATTTAGAAGATAAAATAGAAGAATACTTGAAAGGGATAGAAAAAGCATCGATAATTCTGGAAGTTAAGAAAGAAATTGTATTGTTGGCAGGAAAAATTAATAATGAAAGGAAGAAAAAAATTAAAGACTGGGGTATGGTCGATTCTATAATTTTAGCAACAGCTATATTTGCTGGAGTCAAAATATTGACAAGAGACATTCATTTTAAAGATTTAGAAAATGTAGAATTTTTGCGATAGAATGCTTAGATTTTTATTGCCCCCACTGGGATTTGAACCCAGACCAAGAGCTTTTCGCTAAAAACCGCAAGCTCCCGTCCTATCCAGGTTAGACGATGGGGGCAATCTATAAAAATATTTCTCACCAATTAATTTAATCTGATAACATGCTCAAATGCTCAACCTGCAAGGTTAACATCTTGGCAAAAGAAAATTTTGTTAAGTTTAGCTGTCCAGCTTGCGGGAAAACAGAAATAGTTCGTTGCAAAACTTGCAAGACTTTGAGCAATAAGTATTTTTGCGAAAATTGTGGTTTTGTGGGGCCTTGAGATGGCAGAAGTCATAGTTGGCTTAAAAATTTTGCCAAAAACAGTTGAAGTTGATTTGGACAAGCTAGAGAAAAAGATAAAAGAAGCTATTTCTCCCGAAAGAATGCAAAGAGAGCCTATAGCTTTTGGTCTAGTTGCTATTCATGCTGTTAAGCTTGTACCAGATGCTGAAGGTCAAATAGACGAGCTTGAGAGAAAGCTTAAAGCGATAGAAGAAGTTGGTGAAGTTGAAATTACTGGAATAACAAGAAGCCTATAGATTTTTATTCTCGCTTCCAAATAGATTTTAGTATGGTTAGAATGATTCCTAAGATTTACAAGAGGAAAAGATGGAAGATAGCTTTGCTTTGGGTTCTATCTTCCCTTTTCTTGCTTTTCGGCTCCATGATAGCAGGGGAGCTCCAAACAAGCTATGGTACCAATGAAATAGCCCTTTTGATAGCTTTTCTTTTGGCTTTAATCTTCTTCTTGTTAGCAGGCTTGTTCTGGATAGCAATAGCAGTAGCTTTAAGGCAGTATGAAGAATAAAGCTTTTATAGTTTTCTTTTCATAAGGTTATTAATATGGCTGAAGAAAGTTCAGGAAAAACAATCAAGATAAAAATACCAAGCATGCCAAAAATAGATATTTGGCGAATCTTAACAATAGTTTTCGCTACTATAATCTTAGCACAAATCTTTGGCCTTTTCAACTTGACAGGCCTTCTTGGTTTGCCTGCTTCTACTCAACTTTCAAACCAGCAAATTGGTGAAAAAGTCATAAACTACATAAATCAAAATCTAGTTCAGCCAGGAACAACCGCAAGCTTAGTTTCTGTTAATGACAAAGGGAGCTTTTATGAAGTCGTGACAAGCTATCAAGGCAACAGAATTTCAGTCTACGCTTCAAAAGACGGAAGCTATTTGTTCTTGCAAGCCTTTGACATGAATCAACAGCTCCCAAGACAAGAAGCTCAAGAAGAGCAACCACAACAACAAGTTCCAAAGACAGACAGACCAGAAGCAAGAGTCTTTGTGATGAGTTACTGTCCATATGGCCTACAATTTTTGAAAGCTTACATTCCTGTTATCGAGCTTTTAGGCAATAAAGCTGACTTGTACGTTAATTTTGTCGATTACATCATGCACGGAGAGAAAGAGATGATTGAAAACACTAGAATGTACTGCATACAAAAAGAGCAAAGAGACAAGTTTACAGCTTACTTAAGGTGCTTTGTCCAAAGTGGAGATGCAGAAAAATGCATAGCAGAAGCCAAAATAGATAAGGCTAAGCTGGATGCTTGCATGGAAGCCACAGACAAACAATATAATCTTACAGGTTTGTTCAAAGGAAGCGGAGCAACTTTTCCACCTTACCCAATTGATTCAGATCTCAACGACAAATATGGTGTCAGAGGATCGCCAACTTTTGTTTTGAATGGTGTGACGATAAGTGTGAACAGAGCTGCAGAGTCAATCAAGCAAGCAATATGTTCAGCTTTTACAACTCTACCAGCAGAATGCTCCCAAACCTTGAGCACTTCAACAGAAGCTCCCGGAATTGGGGCAATAGGTTCAGGAAGTGGTGCAAGCTCTTCTGGTGGTTGTGCTTAGAAAAGACCACCAACAAAAAGTCTATGCCTATCTTTTTCTTCAAGCTCACTTATTATTCTTTTGATTATCATCTTCTTCGGGTCGGGTAACATTTCAACCCTTTCTTGCAGATCTTGAAAGCTCTTGAAAGGTTCTTCTTTTCTCTTAGACAAAATTTCCCACAAATGCTTTTTTCCAATTCCTGGCAAAAGTTCTAGCATGTGAGAGCGTGTAGTTAAAGGCATAGCTTTATTGAAAAAATTGACAAATCTTGCTTCATTGTTTGTAACCAAGTTGCTTACCACATTTTCAAGTTCGTTCTTCGCAAAATTTGTTAAGTCTGAATATTTTATCCTCCCCC
Source organism: Candidatus Aenigmatarchaeota archaeon (assembly GCA_038998365.1). Lineage (GTDB taxonomy): Archaea > Aenigmatarchaeota > Aenigmatarchaeia > CG10238-14 > SCSR01 > JAVZGQ01. The sequence goes on from JAVZHJ010000040.1 coordinate 5,559, forward strand.
TTATATACTTAACAACATCCCATTTGCCCTCACCAATGTAAACCCTATCCCCAGGCTTAACTTCTTTCCCTTCCTTTATCACAATTTCAAGTAAAGTGAAAAGCTTTTCACCAACAGCTTGAGCTACAGGTTCAGCTCTTCTATCTCCAGGCTTGCCATGTGGGAAAAAATCCAGTATTATTGCAAAATCATCTTTCACCATTTTCATCACCCAAGAAATCAAACCTTTTTAACTATTTCG
>JAVZHJ010000041.1:0-5663 GCA_038998365.1 Candidatus Aenigmatarchaeota archaeon
GCTGTAACTTGAGTAGAATTTTCTGTCGCATTTGCTTTTATGCAGAACCTTATTGTTCCTGGAGATACTCCGCTTGTATTAACGATGTAAGTATAATCGACATGAGCAACTTTAGATTGTTTTGGGCCAATTGTTTCGAAGTAAGTTAAGTTGCTAATTTCTTGGGTAAAGTTTTTAATTACAAGATTTTCTAAGCCTGAAATGGGAGTTGTGTTTGTATAGTTGATTTCAACAATTACATTGCTTGCATTTCCTGGCCCATCGTTATAAATTGTTGAAGAAATGTTGAAAATATCACCAGCATAAATTGTTGGGTTAGTTATTTCTCCTTTTTTTGTTGTTGGTTCGCTAACACTTAGAGAAGCACCACAAGCTACAAAAATTGTGTAAGGTTCGTCATAGAAAACGTAATTTGGTGTAGCGTTTAATGCAATTCCTTGAAACTTAAAGGTTCCGTTTGTTTGATAATCTATAAAAATCGTGTAATTGTAAAATTTGGAGAAATCTTTACCTGTTGGTAAATTGAAGTTTATGTTATTATTACCCCAAATAACTTGAGAACCTTGAATTATGGTAGCAGTACTTCCATCACTTGCCCATGAGTTTTGGAAAACTAAATCATTCGGATGTGTTACCGAAACATTGTTTTTGTTATCTGTTATGTTGAAATTGTTTGCTGGTAGGTTTCCCTTGTTCCAAACTTGTAGAGAAGTGTTGAAAGAACCACAAGCAAAGCTCTTTGGAAAACCACTTTGCCATTCTGTTTGTAAATCCTTGTAATATCTATCTACTTTAAGCCACGGGCCAGTTAATGCTAAAGTTACCTTATAATTTCCGTACCATTGAGCTTTAACATTTGCTCCACCTCCCGATACTCCATATCCCAACAAGTTTTGAGTAAATACTTTACCTCCTGGTGCAAATTCTTCTAAACCCCCAGATGTAAGTGATATGTTTGTTAAAGAAAGCAGGGCATTTTGTGTATTTGGTGTGACAAGTTCTTTTAATACGCCAAAGAAAGTCCATTTGACAGTAAAACCCTCATCTATAGATCCTACAGGAAATCCGGGATCTGGTGTTCTACTAAAACTTGTTGCATTAAAACCGGGAGGAATATACAACTCAATATAATGAATATGACCTGTAGTAGCTGATGCGGTTCTTAATTGATAATTTAATCCAAAAGTAGAAGTTGGATTAACACTAGTTACATTCAAAAAAGGAGTAAGTGAACCGCCCCATACAGTATTAGCAGCACCTCCACAAACTCCTGTTATATCTGTTTTTGAAACAACTTCTTGTTGTTGTGTTATGGGATTAAAGAACACAGCTTCGGTATAGAGGTTACCCATCATGTTTACATCTTCAGGTCCGTAAATTCTCCAACCAGATATAAAGCATGTTGATGTATTTATATCAATATTTACCCATCTAATGGAATTTGTCGTACTATCATAACTACCAGACCCGTATTCTACATTAACAGGATTGTTGTTAGGGACTGGTGTTATGGTTGTTGTTATGTTAACTTTAGTTAAATTATAGTCTCCAAAATTACAAACTTGAATTTTGAAAAGATAACCACTAGTGGTACCACCGTCACATGGAAAAACATAAGACGGTGCAGTATAAATAACTAAAGGATAAAGGATACCTTCTTCTGATCTCTGTAGACCGAAAGTTTTGGTAAATGTGTAGGAGTTAGAAGTATTTTGAGTTATGTTAACTAAAAGTGTATAGGTAATATCAGGAGCATCATCAGGAACTTCAAATCTCCATGTTAATATACTTTGATTATAATATGGTGGGGTTGGTGATGGGGGAATGGTGAAATTCCTTATTTTTTCATCCCAGAAAAACCATCCTACAGGATTGTTGTTATTATCCAAAATTTCTACAGAAACATTTCCAGAAATTGCTTGAGTTGTATTATAGTTAGCTAAGGGAACAACTATTCTAGCAATATGTCCTCTCATCACAAGCCCATCTTCTCCAGAAGGAGAGTAAATTTTTATATCTCTAGCTAAAGTAACATCTTTACATTCAATTACTCTTACTGTAATAATATTTGTTCCATCTTGCCAAGCACCATTGTTTCTGGAAGAAACCAATCTAAGTTTATATACTCCCAGTTGGGCATTTGATGTTATGTTTAATGTTCTGTTATGATACCAACACTGGTCCTCTCCGTAAGTACCATTCCAATTTTGACATCTATTTTCAGTTCCCAATTCATTCAAAAAACCAATAGAATTATTTTGACCACCCCAATAAGTCCAACCAGCTGCTGGTAAATTTTGATAAATAACTTGACTTGGTGGTAATATTTGTAGAGTAGCATAAGGAGTTGTACCACCAGCACCAGCAGTGCCATCAGTGGCAGTATCATCAGCCTCATCCAGCATTAAAATTGAAACATTATAATACTCTCCTCTACAAAGAGTCATAGGATCAACAACAGTATTTGTATTTCTCCATCTCCATGTCCATCTGGCATAGTAAAGAAAAGCTGCGTCTATGCTAACGGCCCAATACCTTACTTCACTAAATTTTTCTTCGTTGTTATAAAAAATATCTAAAGGTCCTATCAAAGCCAGCCATGGTGTTACATCTGGTGGATCAAAGTAATATTCGAGATAAAAAGTTTCACCACTCTCAACATCTCCAATTTCCCAAGTAATGATTTTCTTATCTTCTACTTCTTCAATATTTGCGTTATGGCTACTGATTTCCCAATCTTTTGGGACATATTCTTTTATGATAACATTAGTAGCATCTTCCTTAGGAGTTACAATAATTTTTACCTTACCACCTTCTTTATAAGAAATAGTTGGCGCATCTCTCTCTACATCAAAAGCAACATAATCTCTAACTTCGAATGTAGTTTCATACTCACTAGAAACACCTGTGCTTGAGCTTTCAGCATAAGCATAAATCTCATAAGTTCCAATTTCACTAGCTTCAAAATTTAGGAAATAAGTACCATCTTTGTTGTTTGTTATGTTTCCCGTGTCATTAATTGAATTGTAAACGAAAACTTCAAAATCTCCTGAAGGCTTATATATCTTAACTAGTATATCAGCATCGTTTACTCTACTACCATAAGAATCCAACACACCTATAATTACTTTTACTCTTTCTCCAGGTAAGTAAATCGATTTTGGTGTGTTGATGTTAACCAAGCCAACAGAAAATTCAACTTCTTCTTCAACTTCAACTTCACCAGGATTGGGGCTTACATAACTCAACTTAACTTTCAACTTGTACAATCCAGGCCTAAACTCTCTTTCTGCATCTAGTTCAACATAATACTTTCCTTTTTCAATTTCATCTTCAGTAAAATTAACTTCAGTAACATTTCCTTCCGGATCAACAACAAAAACTTTTAAGCTTGCATTTGGATAAAGCTCGTTAGTATCTTCATCTACAACAGAAATTTCAAACCTTATTTTTTCTCCTAGTTCGTAATTAAACTTTTCCTGCTTGATCTTTGGCTTAAGTTTCAAGTGTTTTAAAATTTCAAAACTTAAAATTTTACTTGCATTGCCAAATTCTGTTTCAGCAAAAATTTCTGCTCTGTAAGTTCCAGAATGTTTTGGCAAGAACTCGAAACTGAACAAAAAGTTTCCACCAATTGACTTTTTATCTTGAAACACAATTTTTCCTTTTGGATCTTTTATCACAACAGAAACATTCGAACTTATAATGTTTTCATTCAAACTAACATTTCCATAAACCTTGACAAATTTCCAAGTTTTATTCCCTCTTGTAACATTTTCTACAGAAACAAAAGCATTTATAGCCAAAAGATTTTGTTGCTCAAATTTTTCTTCACATTCAACTAAAACATCAAAACTTTTGAAATCTTTACTTTCATTTGTTTCTGCAGTAATGTTTAAAGTGTAACTTCCACATTCGTTTGATTTTAATAGCCAAGATATCATCGAGCTTTCATTCTCTCCAATCTCAGCTATAACTTTCTGCAGGCCTTCGGCTGCAAATTCTTGTGGGGCTTGCAAACTAACAATTACATCAGAAGAGTCTCCATTCAACGAAGTGATAAAAGCTTTAACTTCAAATTCTTCAGAAACATTAACAGAATAAGGAGCTTCTATTTTTTCTATCTTAATTTCAGGTTTTGGCTGAACATTTTCTTCCTCAAAAACTTCCAAGCTTCCCTCTTCAGTTTCAGCCCAATTTCCAGCCAAATCAGAAGCATAAAACTTGAAAGCTATAATTCCAGCTGAGTTAATAGTTTTTGTTACATTGCTCCAACCTTCCAAAACATTAAGATTTGAAGACCAAACCGCCTTGCCAAAACGCTTGACTAAGATGATATGGCTAGGAACAGTTATATCATAAATATTACCTTTGTAGCTCTCTAAGCTTATTTGTTTGACATAAATCGGCTTAAGGCTTTCATCAAGAAAAGTTATGCCGTAGCCTGCTTTAGCAAGCTCATAAGCTCTCTCCACTTCAATGAATTTGAACTCACTCAAATCAACCCCAAACAATAAATCTCTAGTCCTTTTCACAAAGTCCAAAGGATAATCAATTCTTGCAAAAACTTTATGCTTTGGAGTAACGTAGATATCAATTTCTCCATTTATCTTGTAAATCCCATCATCATAAGGAAGAGCAACTATCCTCAAAGGCTTTTCCCATTTTATTTCACCAGAAGAAAGCACAGCAACTTCGTCTTCATAGCTCAAATCTTTGAAATACTTCCATCCTTGCCTTGTTAAAACTTTAGCTTCTTCATCATAACTTGAAGCAAAAACATGGCTTTCATTCTCCCAAGAGCCAGAAGAATTCCAGCTGAAGATCCATTTATCCAAACCAAAATCATCTCTCCAAAAAGCAAAAAATTCTACCTCTTCCCCCACTTTTGCTTTCTCTTTGCTTGCTCCAAAGAAAGAATAAGAAGGTGCTAAAGTGTCGGGTTCGACAGTATTGTTTCTTTCCTCGTTCCAAAGCAGGGTAGTTGTGGTTGACGTGCTTGTAGCATGTTCGACAATTTCTTCTTCTAAAGGCAAAGAAGTGGTTGTTGTCGAAACAATGATATTTTCGACAGTTTCATTATTCGAGCTTTCACTACTTTCTTCTTCGCTTGCTGCAAACTGGCCAGAAATCTGCTCTAAGTTGCTAGAATTCGAAATATTCAAAAATCCGGAAAAATTCTGGGCTACTATGCTTGCTTGGAAAAGAAGGAGAAAAGCAACTGCAAGAATTGCCAAGAGCTTTAAGCTCTTTTCACCCTTTCCTGAAAACCAAGGCTTTTTGTCTTGAGTCGACACTTCTTCTCTCAAGTAGCAAAGCTTTGCTGATCCTATTTTTCTTTCAAGAACAGCTCCCAATTTGGCCAATTCTTTAACATACTTTGCAGAAGTATGTCTATGTAAGCCAGAAAGTTTTGCTATAGAGCTTAGAGTAAGGCCTTCAGGATGGTCCCTAAGCGTAGCTATGATTTTCTCTATAGGATCTTCAGCTTTCATCTCTTGTACACCAGTGTACAACATAGAAAATGTTTGTCGAATCCCATATGCTATGAAAAATTTTAAGAAATTTCTTGAGTCGACACTTTTTCTTGTAAGTCTAAGAGAAAAATCAAAATCTTTTATATTGTCGAAAAAACAAAATTATATTGTGAACCTGTTAATCCT
>JAVZHJ010000042.1:0-5384 GCA_038998365.1 Candidatus Aenigmatarchaeota archaeon
TGGAAAAAAATAAATTATTACGCGAAATAATAAGAAACTATCCAAATAGCCCCCGTAAGTGATGGGGAAAGCTCAGTTTGGATAGAGCGGCACCCTTCTAGTCTTGCTAGAAGGTTTGATTAAAAGATGAAAGAAAGGTGAAGGTCGCGGGTTCAAATCCCGCCGGGGGCATTGATAATTTAAGATTTAAAAAATCTTTTTGAGCTAATAATCCTTAGGTATAAGTATGTCAGAAGATATAGAAGAGCAAAAATTTGGGATTTTCATAGTAAGGAGAATAAACAAGAAGACAAAGCAAATGCAAGTTGAGCTGAAAACAAAAGGTGAAAAATTTCCTTTGAGTGAAGCAGTAATAATCTTAGAAGGCTGGATAGAAAGAGTGAAGCAAGAAATCAAGAAGCCGTTCAACTTTGACAAGATGATTTTCAAAAGCTTTGACAAGCCAGAAGAAAAGCCTTGATTTACTTAAGTAAAAAATAACCCAAAATAGCTAGTGTCAACATTGCCCCACCAATAATTAGCTCTGGTTTTATCTTCCACTTATACTGCTTCTTGATAAATCTCTCCAACCCTTTCTCCTCATCTGTCAAATGGTTCCCCACTTCATACTCACAGCTTCTTGAGTAAAATTTGGCCCTTATATTTTCTGATTCGATATAAAGGTAATCTTCGTCCCCCTCCCTTAATTTCTTTGGAGTGAACTCGGGGGATAACACAACTTCTAAGTCTAAAAAATTCTTGGGCCAGCCACAATATCTTTTCACCATAACTTTCAATAAAAGAATTAAAAATAAAAAGGTAATAAACTTTTAAGCTAAAAAAATAAATTAAGGTTTGATTGGATGACTAGGACTATATTAATAACATCAGGAAAAGGCGGTGTCGGTAAAACAACTTTAACTTCAAACTTAGCTTCTGCTTTATATTTGCTTGGTGAGGATGTTGTTGCAGTTGACGCAAACTTAACAACACCAAACTTGGGCTTGCACTTAGGCATGCATTTCGCTCCAATAACTTTGCATGATGTGTTGAAAGGAGAGTCAAAACTTAAAGATGCAATTTATCCGCATCCATTTGGTTTTAAAGTAGTGCCAGCTAGCATGAGTGTTGATGATTTGACTGGAATTGACCCCTCTCGCTTGTACGAAGTTGTTTTGAACTTAACGGGAAAGACCAATTTCATCCTTTTGGATTCTGCAGCTGGCTTGGGCAGGGAAGCAACTTCAGCTTTGCAAGCAACAGAAGAAGTCTTGATAATCACAAATCCAAACTTGCCTTCAGTTGCAGATGCTTTGAAGACCATAAGGCTTGCTGAAAGGCTTGACAAGAAGATAATTGGCGTGGTTGCAAACAGGGTTAGAAAGAAAGAGTACGAGCTCACAAAAGCTGAGATTGAAGAGATGACTGGCTATCCAGTTTTGGTTCAAATCCCTGAAGATAACAATGTGACAAAAGCCATTTTTGCAAAGATGCCTGTTGTTAATTACTCTCCTAACTCACCAGCTGCAATTGAATTCAAAAGATTAGCTTGCTTGCTCACCGGAAGACCTTTCCTTGAAAAACCAAGATTCCACTTCACAATAATAGACAGACTTGTTAACTGGATGACAAGATAAATTTTACAATATATATTTTACATTACAGAAAAGAATATATTTTATTATAATCACTAAATAGTAGTGATAAAATGGTAACTTATGAATTTGCATGGAAAGATAATGAAGGAAAACCACGAAAAGTTAAACTTGGTTTGGGAGAACATAGAATTGCTTCAGACGAGGGAAAAGAAAGAGTATATCTGTTTTCACAAGATAGGGAGATATTTCTACCAGGAATCGACCCAAATTATATTTCAAGATATAGCAAAGGCGGTACAGTGTATATAAATTGTACACTAAATGGTGCAGAAGTTGCTACTGGAAAAAATTCCTATAATGAAGTGTGGGCAGCTAGATATTTCATACCTTATAAGATGAATAGTGTAGAAAGAGTAGAGAATTTTCTTAATCCTGTTTCAGGGGTAGAGAGAAGGGCAATGCTTCCTTCAGAAGGAGTAATCCTTCTTCCAAGAGAGGATAAAGCAACATATTGGTTTGGGCCTAGGGAAGCTTTAAGACTTATATTAAAGCCAGAAAATCTATTTAAACCAGAAAAATTAATAGGAGTACTTTTTTGTCTTGAAGAGTAAATTTACAATACGAAACTCAAATCAACTTCAAAAGCTGCTATGGGCATTTCCAGCTTCCAATTCTCAAGAACGGAAGGATGAATTTCGCCAATTATTCCAATAGCCTTGCCTTTAACCAAAATTTCTGCGGTTCTTCCTTCGATGAAGCTGGGATGCTTGCTCTCTTTCAGCTTATACTTTACTCCAGCTAAAGACATGAAAGCATCCAGAACAGCAGCAATATCATCATAGCTTACCCTAGAATCAGCAATTGCTACAGCAAGCTTCCTCACATCTTTTGTTCTAGTTTCTTGCTTCTCATCAATCAAAACAACGTCACCAACTTCAAATATTTTTTGAGGATATTCAACATGTTGGTTATTTGCAAAAAATTCCATCAAGCTTGGCAACAACCAATTCCTGAAAACACTCCAGTTTTCCGAGACAATATTCTCTATTTCAGCTACTCTTTCTTCTTTCAAATTCATCTTCTTGAACAAATTCTCTTTGCTTGTTAAAGTGTAAGATAAAATCTCTTGAAAACCTAAGCTAACCATGAGCTCTTCAACTTTTTCAGTTTTCACTTCAATTTCACTGAGTTTCCCTTCAACTTTCATCTTCAAAGGCTCAGGCTTGATCTTGTTGTAGCCGTAAGAAATTATCACATCTTCAACCACATCTCTCTGATGCATTATGTCATTGCGATAAGCAGGGTAAAGCAATTCAATTTTTTTGCCTTTCTTCAAAATCTTGTAGTTTGCTTTCTCAAGCAATTTGCAAATTTCTCCCAAGCTTAAATCAAGACCAGAAATTTTTCTCACGTAGCTTACATCAACAAAAGTCTTCTTCGGCTTGAGATCTGGTGTGATTATAGTTTTGCTAGGATAAACAACTTTCACAGAGCAAATTTCTCCACCTCGATCGGCCATAGCCGCAACCATCACATTCAAAGCAGGCATCAAAAACTTTAAGTTAAAACCACTGCACTCAATGAAAACATTCCTTGTTTCTTCAGTAACTTTTCCACTATACTCTGAGTTTATGATTGGTGGCAAGGACAAGACTTCATTTCTTGCATCGATGAAAATAGGATATTCTTTCTTCCCAGCAAGCAAATGTCCAAACTCTTTTCCTTTTGGATGCTTTTCCAAAATTTCCCTTGGTGTTAAAGCTTCCTTGAAATCAAGCGGAATGAACTTGATTCCATCAGGCTTTACTGTTGTAAATCTTATTGGTGGCTTAATCTTATCATAATCATAAACCCCAATTGCAACTTCTTTCCTGTTTCTTCCCAAGCTTCCAGCAATTTTTTCTTGAAGCTGAATCATTTGGGAGAGAAAAGCTGGAGTAACTTTTAAGTTCTTCACAACAGCACAAACTGTGTAAGGCCTAACTTTTGAAACTTTTTTATCAACTTCAACAACAACTTCTGAGCTCTTGACTTCATATTCAGGAAAGCTTGGTTTGAAAGCTCTACTTCTTATTTCTCTTGCTATTCCTTCTGAGCTCCACAAATCTGGCCTGTTTGTGTCTTTTGCTTCAATTTTCAGATTGTCTCCTTCCACAGCCTCTATTTCACACTTTGCAAAATTTGCAAGTTCTTTCAATTCTTCTATTTCAATTTTTCTTCCGATCAATTCACACAAATCTTGATAAGAAGCTTCTATGGTTGGCATTCAACTCCTCCTCAACCAATTCAACTTTCTTTTTTGAAATATATTTCCCACAATTTGGACAGATATAGCGTGGATATTTTTTATCTTTATATTTCCAAAATCCACATTTCCAAATTTTTTCATATCCACAATATGGGCAAGGAATTTCAATAGATGAAGCTCGTTTAAAGAAAGACTCTAACTCAATTATCTTTTGTATTTTATTTTGTTTTTCTTTATGTTTACTCAAAGGCAATAAAATTTTTGCTAATCTTATCACATCCTTTATGCGCATTAACATGACTCTATATAAATCGAAATTACAAACCCCTATGCCTGTGTAAGTACCTCTTTTTCTTACTAAATAAAAATGTGATTTAAATCCAAGTTCTTTTAATTTCTTATGAATTTGTTCTAAAATGGTTTTGTCACAAGTTCCTAAACTAAATACTAAGTCCTTATATTTTCCATTATATTTTTTGTGTTTGGTTATTATCCAACTACCTTCACTATCTACATATCCTGCTAAAAAAGAATAAAATAATTCTTCCTTATTTAATATCCATTCTGGAATGTACGTGGGTTTATTTACTAAGAACTCAAAACTACTGTTCAAAGAACAATAAGCTCTAGTAGTTTTTTCTGTTGCACCACCTTTTTTCTCATACCACGAAACCTTTCCATAGCTTGAGAATACATTTTGAAACATCTCTATTTGTACAGGCTTAGAAGATGTTACCTCCACAATAACACGATTAGAATCTTTCCTCGCATATATATCACCAGCCCTTAAACCTAAAAGATAAGCTTTTTTTTCATCTGAAAGCAAAGGTATAGACAATTCGTTCATTCACATCTACCTATTCTACAGATTGCTTCAGTCTCAGCCATTTTAAATCTTTGGAAAAAAGTTCTCTTATATCGTTTATATTTAGTTTAAACATAGCTAATCTATCGATGCCTAAACCCCAAGCCAACACTGGTACTTTTATACCTAAGGGATAGGTTACCTCTTCTCTGAAAATTCCTGAACCACCAAGTTCAATCCATCCAAGTTGGGGGTGCTTGCAAGATAATTGGGCCGAGCATTCTGTGAAAGGATAGTAGTCAGGAATGAACTTAACCTCTTCAGCTCCAGCTATTTCTTTTGCAAACATTTTTAAAATTCCCAATAAATTTCTGAAGTTTACATCTTCACCCAAAACAATCCCTTCAACTTGATTAAACTCAACTCCATGAGAAGCATCAATCACATCTGGCCTATAGCACCTAGCTATAGCAAAGTATTTTCCAGGAATTTTTGGTTTACTTGCTAAAGTTCTTGCAGACAAACAAGTGCCATGTGCTCTTGGCATGAGCTGCATTGCAATTCTTGGATCCCATTTATAGCCCCAGCCTGTGCTTCCAGCAATTCCTTTTTCATGAGTTTTTTTCACTGCTTGAACAAACTTTTTTGGTAAACTTCCAAGCTTCGGGTATTTCATCATGTAAGTACTCCACCAGTCTCTTGCAGGATGATTTTGAGGCTGATACAAAGCATCAAAATTCCAGAATTGTGTTTC
>JAVZHJ010000043.1:0-5296 GCA_038998365.1 Candidatus Aenigmatarchaeota archaeon
TTTCTTAAAAATTTAGGAATACTTGAAATTTCTTTGAAGGATATAGAGGAAATTTCAAATTTAGCTACAAACGGAAAAAACATAGTTTTCTGCAATTCAAAATGGCAAGCCTTAGAGCCGAATTGCTATTGTGGATTTAATGAAATAACTGAAGAAAGTGTGTTTTGTGTAAAATGTGGTGCACCTGCTTTTAATGTAGAAAAGCCCGCAAGCTTATTGAGTTTAAAAGAAAGTTCTGGAAATTTGGATTTAACAAGAATTTTAATTTTAGTTTTTGGAGTGATAATTGCTTTAATTCTGATAATTTACAAATCAAGGCCAAGAAAATGTTGTGATTCGGGTGAAGAACTAGTTGTTTTGAAATATTTTGAATGATTGTTAATTTCAACACTTCAAATTTTAAATAGTTTAATGTTATTTTAAATTTTTATGGTGCCGAATTCGAACAATTTCAACAAGCTGAGGAATATTTTACTTGGCTCTCTCTATAATTCTAAAATCAATGATTTGAAACCAATAACAAAGGAAATAAAGAGGACAATAAATGAAATTGGGATTTTTAGATGTAAACCTTTCAAACTAGCTTTGGGCGAATTGTGTTTAAGTGGAAGTGATGAAATTAAATGTGATGGATATTCTGAAAATAGTTTTCTTACTTCCGTGAAAATTTTGTATGATAAAGCTAAAAATAGGAAGAAATTTTTGTCAGCTTATTTACCCTTTCTTAATTTTAAAAATGAAAAAAATATTCTGCCTTTTAAAGAAGTGGCTCTAAGGATTAAATACAAAGGTTCAGATTCAAGCTGTATTGTTTTACCTCAAATCCACGAAGGACAAAATGCCTTTGTGTATATTTACAACATTAACAGCGTTGAAACTGAAGGTAAGAGATATATTGTTCATGTATCATTACATGGTGTTAATTGGTATAACTGTGGTTATCAAGCAGATCGTAATGAAGTTATGAATAAAAAAATTTCAAGTTCAGAAATTATGAAATTGCTAACCATATGTGACAAAATTAATAGAGATTATAGTTTGTGAACTAAGTCATCAAGCTTTCTTCTTTCTGTAGCTCTAGGCTCTTCAGCCGGGTAGCCTATAGGAATTATTGCCACAGGTTGCAAACCTTCTGGCTTCCCAAGAACTTTTAAAACTTCTTCATCATCAAAAGCCCCAACCCAACAAGAAGCTAATCCCAAAGCTGTGGATGCAAGCTGAGCGTAAGCTGCTGCTATTGTTGCGTCTTGGATTGAATACAAGCTTTTTCCTCTTTTCCCATATTTCTTTCCGGATCTTTCAGGGTTAGCACAAAAAACCAAGACAACAGGAGCTTCTGCTACAAAACTTTGGGCGAAAGATGCTAAAGCCAATTCCCTTTTTTTGTTTTCATCTTGAACCAAAAATATCTCGTAAGCTTGTAAATTGCCAGCCGAGGGGGAGGAGTTAACAGCTTCCAAGATTTGTTTTATTTTACTCTCTTCTATTGGTCTTGGAGAAAAAGCCCTTACTGAATGCCTTTTCTTCAAAACATCAAAAAATTCCATAATTCTATTTTAAAATTCAAATTAAAAAAAAAAGAATGAAAGCTAAACAGTATGGTTGATTAAGATTTAACATTTTTACTAAGAAATTAAAATATTAACTGTAGTGAAAGTTGCAAAAGCCTTTTCAAAAAAAGATGAAATTTTTGATATGAGTAAAACAAATATCAAATCAATATCTACATTTTCTCTATAGTTGCTTCTTTCTTATTCTTTCTTTTGCAATTTCTAAAGCAGCATCTCTGGGCAAAATATTTTCTTTCTTAACTTTCTTCAACACAAGCTTGGTATTCTTCTTTATCTTCTTTTCAACCAAAGCAAACATCTTATTTTCATCATATCCCTTGTATTCACAGTAAGAGGAAATCAGGCCACCAGCATTGGCAACAAAATCCGGAACTACTAAAATTCCTCTTTCATGCAAAATCTTTTCAATTTCTGGCTTGCAAGGAATATTGGCAGCTTCTACCACAAGCCTTGCCTTAATTTCGTTAACATTTCTTTCATTTATCACATCTGGTAAAGCGGCAGGAATTAAAATGTCAATTGGCAATTTAAAAATTTCTTCATTTGGCAAAACTTTTCCAGGTTGATAATTTATTACTGAACCAGTTTGTTTTTTGATTTCAAGCAGTTTATCAACTTCCAAGCCTTCTATATTGTATATCACACCTTTGCTATCTGCAACAGCCACAACTTTTGCCCCAGCTTGAGATAAAAATTTTGCAGCAAAAGAGCCAACATTTCCAAATCCTTCTATTGCAATTGTTGCTTTAGTTATATCAATTTTTGCAAAGTTGGCAGCAACTAGAGTTGAATGGAAAACTCCAAAACCTGTTGAACCGAGCTCATGGGGCAAACCACCAAGCTCTTTAGGCTTTCCTGTTACTGATTTCAAAGAACCATTACCTTCAACAAACCATTTCATTTCTTGCTCACCAGTATTAACATCTGGTGCTCCTATGTAATACTTTGGAGCAATTCCTTTCAAAGCTCTGCCAAAAGCTCTCATCAACTCAGCTTTTTGTTCCAAAGAAATCTTCTTGGGATCAGCTATTATTCCAGATTTTGCTCCCCCAAAAGGTAAGCTTGATAAAGCACATTTGAATGTCATCACTCTTGCAAGTCTGAAGATTTCTTCCACGCTAACACTAGGGGTCATCCTTATGCCGCCCTTTCCTGGCCCTAAAGAAGTGTTATCAATAACCAAAATTCCTTTCAAACCAACCTTAGAATCATAAACTTCAATTATCTTCTCTGGTCCAAATTCATCAGCAAAATTTTCTATCATCTTCTCACTTTGCCCAATCTCCAACTATTTGGGCATCTTCAACTCCGTGCAAATAATTGTAAGCAGCCAAAGCAGCTTTTGCCCCTTCACCTGCAGCCACAACAACCTGCTTAAATATCACATTTGTTGCATCGCCAGCGGCAAAAATTCCAGGCCTTATTTTCTCGCTATTTGGATAAAATGTTCTGCATTTTGAATCAACAACAATTTGGTTGTATTCATCAAGCTTTACCAAGCCTTTAACAAGAGAAGGATCAACATCATAACCAATTTCAATGAAAACCCCATCTACAGCAACTTCCTTTATTTCTCCAGTTTTTAAATTTTTAACAATAACAGAGCTAACTTTTTGTTCGCCTTTTATTTCTGTCAAAATAGTGCTCATCAAAAACTCAACATTCTTTTTCTTTTTCACTTCTTCGACAAAGGCTTCAAATCCTCTGAATTCATCTCTTCTATGGATTAAAAAAACTTTGTTTGCGAACTTACTTAATAACAAAGCAGCATCTAAAGCTGAATTGCCGCCACCAACCACAGCCACAATTTTATTCTTGAATAAGGGAGCATCGCAATTGGCGCAGTAAGATACTCCTTTACCAATAAATTCTTTCTCTCCAGGAATATTCAAGCTTCTCGGCTTTTTACCAAAAGCTAAAATCAAGGCTCTTGCTAAAAATTCTCTTGTTTCTGTTTTAACCAAAAATTCATTTCCTTGAGGCAAAATTTGTTTGACTTCATCCAAGGTTATTTCAGCTCCTGCTTTTTCAGCTTGTTTTCTCATTCTATTTACCAAATTTATTCCAGCAACGTTCAAGAAGCCGGGATAATTGCACACAGTCTTAGGAAGCAAAACCTGTCCACCTACAGTCATGGTTATTATTAAAGTCTTCAATTTTCTTCTAGCAGAATAAATTCCTGCTGTCAAGCCTGCAGGACCACCACCAACAATTATCACATCATAGCTTTCCATTTATCTCCCTCTTAAATTCAGCTTTTTCTAAAAATATTAGAGTTGGGTTTATATTTAAATTCAATTATCTTCAAAGCCCCAGAAAGAATAGTATGTTTTACCTTCTTCTATCTTTGATTTTAATCTTTTTTTAATTAAATTAAAAATTCCTCTGTATTCTTCTAATTTTTTGAGGCTTTCGTCATCTTCTGTAAAAAAATTTTTTAGTAGCAATAATCGGAGAGCATTTTCTGCCTCTTCATCAATTTTGAATTTTTTCCTCTTCCAATATTTTAGACTTGAGTTGTAATTTTCTAAACATTCTTTTACAGCTTTTTCTATTGCTTCGTTTTTGTGTTTAGGTAAATAGTAGACCATTATTACTTCCCTAGAAAAAGGCACACGTAAATATTTAATACCCGAGTGGCGAGTTTCATTAAGATTATCTATAATCTTACCTGCTTCTAATTTTCCATGTATCAAATTTTTTATTTCTTTATTTGTCACCGGTCCTTTATTTATAGCATCCCAAACCCTTTCTGTATCTCCATATCTCCTATATTCAGTTTTAACCTCCTTAACAAGTACTTGTTTTTCTTCACGAATATTTTTTCTTAATTTTTTTGGTTCGTTTTCTAATTTGGGAAATAAACGTAATACTAATTTTACTAAATCTGTATCGCTTTCTATTATAGTTTCTTCAATTCCTTCTCGCTCTTCTAAATATTTGCTTTTCTCTAAGATGGAAAGGCATCTTTCTATTTCTTTTTTTGGAATGTTAACTTGTTGCCTCCCATTTGACCAGTAGATGTTGAATGTTCTATTCAGGCCTTCCACAGTATAAGTTTTTTCAGGATTTTCCCTGATGAAGTTTACAATTGAGTAAAAATTATTTGGTTTGACGCCTTCTTTCTTCATTCTTTTTATTGTTTCTTCGTCTAAATACCAAATGTTACTTGTTGGTACATATTCTTTTTGAAAAATTTCATATTTTTTAATTGCTCCTATACTTTCTAAGATGGAAACAATTCGCTGATATTGATTTCTATTTAAACCTTCAATTTCAAAAATTCTTCTTTCTTCTATTTTTATGTTTCTTTTGAGTAAATTGAGTATTTCGCGCGACCTTTCTATATTCTTCAATTCCTTCAAAAGAGATGGGTCTATCTCTAGTTCTTTTGAATAAATCTTCTTTTCCATTCTTATCAAATAAAGGATGATGGTGAAAGATTTAAGTTTTATCAAGGGGATTTTCACAAATTCTTGTCTATCCATTTCTTAATTAAAGGCTCTGGCATGGCACCAATAAACTCATCAACAACTTCTCCATTCTTGAACATCTTCACATTTGGTATGGACATGATTTGATATTTTTCTGCAAGGTTAGGGCTTTCGTCAACATTAACTTTAACAAGCAAGAACTTGCCTTCGTATTCTTCAGCCACTTTACTGATTATTGGAGAAAGTATTCTACAAGGTGGACACCATTCAGCCCAAAAATCCACAACTACT
>JAVZHJ010000044.1:0-4870 GCA_038998365.1 Candidatus Aenigmatarchaeota archaeon
CGCCAATCTTTGTTTAGGATTGGATGTGCACAGGAAAGAAAGAGTCTATACTTAAATGTAGGATGAATTTGTCTCACACCAATTCCACCCTCAGCACTGAAAGCTATCCTAACTGCTATTATTTTATATATTTTATCCAATTTTTTTAAGAATTTTAAAGATGGTTGAGATTCTTTTAGATATTCTTCAATACTTTGATTACTTGAGGGGGATTTCTTAAAAGATGGAAGTAGTGTTTGCAATTCATTTTTAAGAGGTAAAAAGAAATATGCACACAGAACATTGTTCTTTTTCTTATAGACACTTATTATTATGTGTTTTTTCCATAAGTTTACAATTTCTATGAATAGGTTAAGTAATTTTTTATCTTTAGAGGCGTAGCCAACCTCTACACATCTCTTCTTAGTGTATACGTATCCGTCAGTTAAAAGCATTACACCAATTAAAGGTAATGGATCTAAATTTAGTTTCTTAATTTTCATAGCTATTTCGGATTTTATTTTTACATTTTTGATATGTTGAACGTGTTTAGACTTTGCTTGCAATTTTTCACGTAGTCTTCTCATATAAACATTCAAATCCGAAATTCTGTTTATATTTATTTTTCCACCCTTTCTACGCCCCCAATTAGGATCTTCTTCATTTTGTATAAACTTTTCGAAGTTTTTAAATTCAGGCGCTTTCATGCACAGCTTGCCAAAAAACTCTTAGGTAAACTTCTTTCTTCGTATAACCATTTTTCAAAAGTTTTAAAGGGTATGTTGAACGATTTAGCAAATTCTTTTCTATTCAATTTAAATTTTGAAAGAGCTGTTTTAAGAAGTTCCCTCTGTTTTCCCTTTGCGAAAATTAAACGTTTTTCCATAAGTTTTTTAATTAAATCTTATATTTAAATCTTGACTGAGCTACGGGGGCTCAATAGTTTCTTTTAGTTCTACAACAAATAAATTATTTACATAAGCTTGAACAAAATTGTTTAAATAGGCGAGCATATGAGTGAAGTTCTTTCGCGAGAAAAAAAGGCTTTCTTGCTGGGAAATGAAGCAATAGCGAGAGGTGCCTTGGAAGCTGGCATAGCAGTAGCAACAACTTACCCTGGAACTCCAGCTTCAGAAATTGGTGACACTTTTGCTGAAGTTGCAAAGCAGGCTGGGATTTACTTCGAATATAGCACGAATGAAAAGGTTGCAGTTGAAGTTGCAGCTGGTGCTGCTTTTTCAGGCTTAAGGTCAATTGTTTCTTTTAAAGATTTTGGCCTGAACGTTGCTTGTGATTCTGTTTTCCCTTTAGCTTACACTGGGGTTAAAGCAGGCATGGTTATAGTTGTTGCAGATGACCCAAACTGCTGGAGCTCTGCTCAATCCGAGCAAGATAGTAGACTTTTTGCAAGAATTGCTCATTTACCTTTGTTCGAGCCTTCTGATCCAGAAGAGGCAAAAGATTTAACAAAACTTGCTTTCGAGCTCTCAGAAAAGTTTGGTATTCCTTTCATCATAAGGAGCACAACTCGAGTAAGCCACATGAGAAGTTTGGTCAATTTGGAAGAAACGAAAAAGAGCAAAGCTGAAGGAAATTTTGTTAAAGACATAGCTTTTAGAAATTATCCACCAAGAATAATTCAAACCCATGCTGAAATTCATGAAAAGCTAGAAAAAATAAAAGAGTTTAGCAATAGAAGCAAGATCAACTTCATCTTGAATAAAAATTCTAAGAGCAAGCTTGGAATAATAGCTTCTGGTATTTCTTTCAATTACGCTAGAGAAGCTATGGAAGAGCTTGGGCTAAAACTTCCTTTGCTCAAGATAAGCATGAGCTATCCCTTGCCTGAAAAGCTAATAGCAAGCTTCATCAAGAGTTTGAAAGAAGTTTTGGTTGTTGAGGAGCTCGAGCCAATTCTTGAAGAAGAAATCAAAAAAATAGCAAAAGATGTAAACCCAAAGCTGAAAATTCATGGTAAAGACTTGCTTCCTTTTGCTGGTGAATACAAGCCAGAAATTGTGATACAAGCTCTTGCAAAGCTTAGTAAGAAAAAAATTCCGAAAGAAATGGAAACCAAGTTTGAGCTTGAGAAAATAGAGAAAAGATTTCCTCAACTTTGTCCTGGTTGCCCACATAGAGCAAGTTTTTGGGCAATCAAGCAAGCTGTTGGTGCTGATAAAGTTTTTGCAGGTGACATAGGATGCTACATGCTTGGAATTTTCCCACCTATAAGCCAACAAGACTTTTTTGTTTCTATGGGAGCAAGCATGAGTATTTCTCAAGGAATAGAAAGAGCAACAAAACAAAAGCCTGTTGTTTTTATTGGAGACTCAACTTTCTTCCATGCAGGAATTCCTGGTTTGATTAATGCTGCTCACAACAAAAGCAATTTGCTTGTTGTTGTTCTCGATAATAGAACAACTGCCATGACAGGACATCAACCTCATCCTGGAGTTGCCTTGACTGGAATGGGAGAAGAAACAAAAGCTTTGGCGATAGAAGATATAGCTAAAGCTTGTGGTGTCGAAAATGTTAGAATTGTTAATGCTTTCAACTTAGAAGAGTTCACAAAAGTAGCAAAGGAGCTTTATTCTTTGCCTGGGGTAAGCTTAATAGTTGCAAGGGGCGAATGCAGGCTTCAAACTGTGAGGAAGCTTGCAAGAAGTGGAGCAAAAATACCTAAGTTTGAATTTGTTGAGCAACCTGATGAAGAAAAAGCAAAAGAGCTGAAAGCTTTTGGTTGTCCGGCAATAAGATTGAAAGATGAAAGCTTTTACATAGATCAAAATCTTTGCTGGGGCTGCGGTGTTTGCACACAAATCTTCAAAGGAATTAGACCAAGGTGAAAGAATGAAATTCAATTTGGTTGTTGTAGGCTATGGTGGCCAAGGAGTTTTGAGCTTAGCTGAAATCATAGCTAGAGCGGCAATTGAAGAAGGTTATGAAGCCAAAGCTGTGGAAGTTCATGGTCTTTCTCAGAGAGGAGGAGCTTTGCAATGCCATGTTAGGTTTGGAGAAAAAGTTTTTTCACCGCTTGTGAGAAAAGCAGGAGCTGACCTAATAATAGCTTTGGATGTCTTAGAAGCTTGGAGAGCTTGCTACTATGCAAACAAGAAAACTGTTGTGCTCACCGATACTAGGCTTCTTAATCCAAAACCCTTCCCCGAAAAAACTCTAGATACAAAAGCAGTTTTTGAAGAAATGAAAAAATTTGCAAGGGTTGAAGCTGTGAATGCTAGTGAAATTGTTGAAAAGCTAACGGGAGAAGCTGCTATGAGCAACATCTTCATGCTTGGTTATTCGATAAATAAAAAGCTTTTGCCGATAAAAAAAGAAAATGCTTGGAAAGCTGTCGCTCAAAGAATAAGACCTCAGTTCTTGGAAGCTAACAAAAAAGTTTTTGAAGAAGCTTTCAAACTGTAAGGTTTTTACCATAAGAAAAATAATTAAACAATATGGTTTTTGGTTTTGGAGATTCTTGGGTTGAAAAAAAGGGTGAACTTTACTGGCCTTCAAAGAAGATGAAAGAAAGAGCTTGGGTTAACGATGAAAAAATTTATGAAGAAGCAAGCAAAGATCCTGTGAAATTTTGGGGAGGTTTGGCTGAGCGCCTTTTTTGGTTCAAGAGGTGGGAGAAAGCTTTTGAGCATGAGCCACCTTACTTCAAATGGTTTGTAGGCGGAAAAATAAACATAACTTCAAACATTTTTGAGAAAAGAATCAATTGGGAAAAAATTAAGAACAAGCCTGCCATAATTTGGGAGCCTGAGCCAGTTGAAGAAATGCCAAGAATTTTAACTTACGAAGAGCTTTTAAAGCAAGTTAACAAAACAGCCAATGCTTTGAAAAAGCTGGGAGTAAAGAAGGGAGATGTTGTTGGGATTTATTTGCCAATGATTCCGGAAGCCATAATTTCAATGCTTGCTTGTGCAAGGATAGGAGCCGTGCATACAGTTGTTTTTTCAGCTTTTTCTCCTGAAGCTTTGAGAATTAGGCTCCAAATAACTAAAGCCAAGCTTCTTATAACTGCTGATGGGTACTATCGAAGAGGCAAGACTGTGAACCTGAAAGAAAATGCTGATGAAGGCATAAAAGAGACTAGCGTGAAAAAAGTGGTTGTGGTTAAAAGGATTGGAAACCAAATTCCTTGGAATTCTGAGCGAGACTTTTGGTGGCATGAAATTGTTGAAAGAGAAAGCGAGGAATGTGAAGCTGAAGTTATGGATGCAGAAGATTTGCTATTTATATTATACACATCAGGTTCTACTGGCAAGCCAAAAGGATGCATGCATGTTTGTGGAGGCTATACAGTTCAAGCTTATTGGACAGGAAAGTGGATATTTGATTTTCACGAAGATGACTTGCTCTGGTGTACTTCTGACCTGGGCTGGGTAACAGGCCACACTTATGTTTGCTATTCTCCTCTACTGAACGGAATAACAACCTTGATTTTTGAAGGCTCTTTAGATTATCCAAGCCCAGATAGATGGGCCCAAATAATTGAAAAATATAAGGTGACAATTTTCTACACGGCGCCTACTGCAATTAGAATGTTTGAAAAATTGATTGGAGAAGCAATTAAAAATTACAAGTTTGAAAGCTTGAGGCTTTTGGGCTCGGTTGGTGAAGTAATAGATGAGGGAGCTTGGCAATGGTATTTTGAAAATGTTGGGAAGAAAAGATGTCCAATAGTTGACACTTGGTGGCAAACTGAGACTGGCGGCATACTGATAACTTCTTTGCCTGGAATTGGACCTTTCAAGCCGGCTCATGTCGGATTGCCTTTTCCTGGAATTAAAGTTGATATACTGGATGAAGAAGGTAAATCTTGCCAAACAAACCAAATAGGAAATCTTGTTATATTACCGCCTTTTTCTCCGGGCATGTTTAG
>JAVZHJ010000045.1:0-4676 GCA_038998365.1 Candidatus Aenigmatarchaeota archaeon
AATTTCTGCATAATTTGTTCCCGCTGGCCCAACAGCTTTTATCAAAGCTTTGTACAAGCCACTTTCTTCTGTTAAAGTCACAACTTCAACGCTCGTACCCGGATTTGCAAGTTCGTACAAAGTTTTTATCTTGTTGCTGACTTCACTTTTTGGAAGTCCGAAAGACAAAGTCACAAAGCCTGTTATGCCTGTGCTTATCACTATCAGCAGAGCAAGTAAAACCACACAAACTGCTATTACCAATATTCTTGATTTTTGCATGTAAATAAATTGTACTTTAAGCTTAAAAACTTTAATTCTAAGAAAACAAAATTAATTTTATGAAAAGTTTGCTCTCAATAACAATTTTTCTCTTCCTTTTTTCTGCTTTTGCCTTAGCATATTCTTGCAGTTTTAGACAATCTGGCTGCTCAGAAAATGAAGTTGCAATTTTGTCTTTAGCCAAAGATGGTAATGCCCACGCAGCAGACTACAATTTCAATTATCAATACAAGATATGTTGCCCAAATGCTATTTATTCTTCGATTAAAACAAACTGTGAAGGAGAAGAAACAGAAGTTATCAGCCTTTACAAGCCAAACAATTCACATGCAGCAAAAAAAGGTTATGCTCAATATAAGCTGTGTGTGAAATTCACTTCCTATATGAATTGTATACTTAATTCAACTTGTAATGTTGGCGAATGCATAGGTTCTCTAGCTAAAGAAACCAATTCACATATAGGCCCTTGCAATTATTATCCATATCAAATTTGTTGCGGCAATCTTACAGTAACAGTTGAAGCAGGTGGACCATATGTTAAGGATATAGTAGCACCAACTATACTTGTCGTAGGCGAAGTCAAGTTTGCAGGCGAACCAGCAAGCTTTGCTAATGTTACAATAAGAATTTATGAGGGAGCAAATCTTAAAGCCACAAGAAATTTAATAGCATCTTCAGATGGTAAATATTTCGCTGCTTTTCCAAACTTCGATTACGGCACTTATTTAGTCAATGTTAGTGCTAACTATACTTTTGCCTCTACCTATAATACAGATACATTCAAAGTCATAGGTAAACTTTCTGGTTGTGTTCCAAAGACTGTAAGTCTAGGTGGAACGGCCCAAG
The DNA here is from genome assembly GCA_038998365.1 of Candidatus Aenigmatarchaeota archaeon. GTDB lineage: Archaea > Aenigmatarchaeota > Aenigmatarchaeia > CG10238-14 > SCSR01 > JAVZGQ01. Next base: position 1,108 of record JAVZHJ010000045.1, read on the forward strand.
ATTATTTGACAGGAGAAATAATTCCTTCGGGTACAATTAAAATTTACATCAAAGAAAACGGTGATGAATTCACCACAAACTTTTCAGAAGGAAAGTGGTCTATTGCTTTTACCACTTGCTTAATTCCGGATGAAAGACATCTTGCAATAGTTCAAATAACAGATTCAACTACTGGAAGAATTTCTTGGAGTGAAGTTCAATTCAGGGCATAAACATGAAATATATATTGCTTATATTAATTCTATTGATTCTTTCAATTAAGCTTGCAAGCTCTTTAACCGTAACATGTGAAGCTGGTGGTCCTTACGGTACAGGCTCAACAATAATAGTTGCGGGCAATGTTACAGGTGACGCAACTAATATAGCTTTCATAACAATAGAGATAATTAAAGAAGGAACACCGAAATCCTCAATAACAACTGCTTCTGATGCAACAGGCACTTACTTTTCAATTTTCACTCAATCTTTTGACATTGGTAACTATCTTGTTAATGTTACAGCAAGCAACACAACCCACACAGTAACATGCTTCGACACCTTTGATGTCATACCACAACAAGTTAGCAAAGAGTGTCAACAGGTTACAATATTTGTAAGTGGAGCAGCTTATTCTGAAGGAAAAATACTAAATTCAGGAAGAGTTTTTATCTCCATGGAAGGTTTAGTAGAAAAGAATACAGCAAACTTTTCAAATGGTAGTTTTTTAGTCTCTTTATCAGCTTGTCTTTACAGAGGTAAAAAATACTCGCTCCAAATTTCTATTCTAGATGAAAAAGGAAACAAAGGAACAATTTATATCCCATTCATACCAACATAATAATTATGATGAAAGGTCTTTTTTCACTCTTAATTTTTCTTTTGTTTTTTGTTGAAGTTGGTAAAGCTATACCAATTCTTATCGAGCCAATACCAGCCAACGGAAGCTATATCTATGGTAAAGATTATGAAATATTTTCAATCAAAGTTGTTGGGAGTTTAAATGAATCAACAGCAAAATTAAATGCTAGAGTAGAAGACCCAACTTCAACTTGGAAAAGCATAGTCATGTCTTGCATTTTGGTTTCACAATCAACTTGGCAATGTAATGCAACAATTCCTGGTTTAGAAGCTCTTGTTCATGACGGAAATTGGCTTCTCTATTATTTTGATGCTTATGATTTAGAAGGCAATTATGGAAATTTAGGAAATTCTTCTTATCCTTTAAGAGTTAGGGTAGATAGAAGCGCACCAAACATAAGTTTTATTGTGCCACAAAACCAATCTTACTATTCTGATAAAGTTGAAATTAAAATAGAAGCCCAGGATAGCTATTCCGGAATTAACCCGTCTTCAGTCAAATATTCTTTCGATAATTCAACTTGGCTGGATATGCGGGCTTTGGATGAAAAAACTTTTGTTAGCTCTCAAAAATGGGATACAAAAGTTTACCAAAATAACCAAAGTGTTTTTATTTTCGGTAAAGCTACTGATATGGTAGGAAATTCAGTTTACACAAAAATTCAAGTTTTCATAGATAATGAATTACCGAGCTTTTCAGTTTTAAATCTAGAAGCGAATCAAACAATTTTTGGTGTTCATACATTCGAAATTGAATTTTCAGATACATATTCCGGCATAGATTTTGCTAGAGTTAGAATAAGCAACCATTTGGAGCAATTTTTTTGTTCTGGAACACCCAATGAAGCCAATTGTAGAGCAGAGTTTGATTCAAAATGGGTTGTTGACGGAAAACACGAAGCGATATTTGAAGTTTTTGATAAAGCTGGAAATAGTGCTAACTTGTCTTTGCCTGTTGTTATAGACAATTTACCCCCAACCATAATTATTTTATATCCGTCGCAGGGAAGTAGTTTAAGTGGTGAAGTTAACATCTCAGCACAAATCAGAGACGACGGAACAGGAATAAAAATCTCTCAATTTAGAATTGAATCAGATGGTGCTATTGTTCAATCATGGAGAAGTATGAGCTGTATATCAAACACATGCTCAGCAATTTGGAACAGTAGTGAAGTTGTAAATGGCAATTATTTGATTAGAATTTATGGTGAAGACATGCTGGGAAGAAACTCCTCCTTAACTTCTTATATAAGTGTGGTTAACACTCGTCCCATACAAACAACTTCAACTACAATAATTTCAAATGAAGAAGAAATGGAAAAAACTGAAAAAAAAGAGAATCAAAAACCCTCTATATTTCCAGTTTCAACTTCAAACATCTTTGATAAAATGAAAAAAAATCCGATTCTTGTTGCAGCATTCTTTTTACCACTTTTAGCCTTACCATTCTTGTTTTTATTTTCTAGAATTAAGCCAGAAAAGAAAGAAAAAATAAACGTAGAAGAAATTTTCGAAAGGCTTTTTGCCGAACTCGAAGAAATAAGAAATTTTACGCAAGAATCTCTCAAGACTTCAGATTTAACCCAACTTAAAGATAGGATAAGATTGATAATGATAAGAATAGGAAAAATAGAAAAAGATCCTCTGAAAAAGACAATAGACTTAATTTTAGCTTCTGGTGAAGAAAAAATAGGTATAGCTTTGAATGATTTCTTGAAAGAGAAGAAAGAAGAAATAGAAATTTTAAAGACACAAAAAGAAGAGTACTTACAAGAAATTTCCAAATTGTTGAGCGATGCTTTAAGCGAAGAAAGTATAGATAATATAAGAAAGGATATGGATGCAATAAATATATTAATAAGAAAGCTGAAAGGCTTGATTCAAAGAGAAATTGATATATTGAGCGAGGGCCTAACAGAAATAGGATATTTAAAGTAAAGCCAATTTATATTAAAGGTGATGGTTTGGCAGAGTTAGCTGTTTGGGCAGAAAAATATAGACCAACAAAGCTTAGTGAAGTGATAAACCAAAAACATGTAGTAGAGAGGGTGAAAGCTTTTGTCAAAGAGAAAAATGTGCCGCATATGCTTTTTGCTGGCCCACCTGGCTCGGGAAAAACAACTGTAGCTTTAGCAATTGCTCAAGAAATTTATGGAAAAAACTGGAGACAAAATGTTTTAGAAACAAATGCTAGCGACGCTAGAGGTATAGACGTGATAAGAGGGCAAATAAAAGATTTTGCTAGAACCAAATCTTTAGGAGATGTGCCTTTCAAGTTAATAATTTTGGATGAAGCTGATAATTTAACCACAGATGCTCAACAAGCCTTGAGAAGAACAATGGAAACTTTTACTTCAGTTTCACGTTTCATATTGATTGGGAATTACTCGAGCAAAATAATTGAACCAATTCAATCTAGATGTGCGGTTTTTAGGTTCAAATCTCTCAGTGAAAATGATATAAAGAAGTTCATACAGAGAATTGTGGATGGTGAAAAAATCAAAATAACAGACGAGGCTATAAACGCCATAATTTATCTTGCGGAAGGAGATTTGAGAAAAGTTGCAAACTTACTGCAAGCTTCTGCTGCTTTGGGGGAAAAGATAACTGAAGATATAGTTTATGAAGTAGCTTCACAAGCTAAGCCTACGGATGTGAAAGAAATGCTTGAATTAGCTTTGAAAGGAAAGTTCGAAGATGCTAGGAAGAAATTGCAAGATATGCTTTTAAGG
>JAVZHJ010000046.1:0-943 GCA_038998365.1 Candidatus Aenigmatarchaeota archaeon
TCTTCTCTTAACCTAACAAGCTTATTGTCTATTATCTCGCCTCTTAAAGGCTGTTCACTATGTCTAATTTCTATTAAATTTTTACCCAAGGCTTTGTTTATCGCGAGAACTTTAGATATATTTTCTATACTTGGAATTTCAACCCTAGCCAAAATTTTTATTATAACTCCTTTACTTGCAAGATCCTTAAGAACATCTAGTACTTTCTTTCCTTTGTCAACAATATTTATGAAAGAAAGATTTCCAGAAAATATCAAAAGTTGATTCTCTGCTAAAGACAAATGCTTCACTATATCTATTTCAACTGCTTCGTTCTCATGCTTCTTCTTTTCAACTATAAACTTTTTTTTCTTAGCATAGAGAAAAATTTCAAAAGGTTTAAAATCTTCTTTTCTTCTGCCTACCATTATTCTATCGAAAAGGCTTTGTTGTGCTATGGAAGTGTTCAATGCTTGAAAAGGTGTTGGATAAACAATTTTTAAAGCACCCCTGGTACCTTTTCTAAAAACTTTTACTGAAATGGCGCCATATTTTTTTGATATAAATTCCACATATCTATCAGCTGTTATCCAACTACAATTCAGAAGCTCAGCAATTTCTTGTATACTCCTAGGCTGCTTAGCAACAAACTCATTTATTTTTTGTATTACTTCCTCTTTGAGCATAATTAAAAATATGTAGAAAGATTTAAAAATGTGAAACACTCTTGACAAAAGTTGATAAGAAATTAATTTGAGATGTAAGAGTGTTAAAAAGTAGTGTGATGAAAATGGAAGAGAGGAAATATAAAAGCAAATTGATTTTAGATGAAAAGGAAGAAATAGAAAGAAAGCCTACAATCTATGATATGATAGAAAAAAATGTTAACGAAAGACCGAGGGCTGCTCTTTATAGAGAAAGTGAAAAAAGATATATGGATTAAAAATGGTTTGGGGAATAGAAA
>JAVZHJ010000046.1:953-1751 GCA_038998365.1 Candidatus Aenigmatarchaeota archaeon
GATTAAAAGAGTTCGAAGAAGAACTCTTTTCTTTAGGTTTTATTGGCTCTTTAACTTCCTCTGATGTTGGAATCCTTCCTAATGGAATAATAATTAGGCTATCACAAGAAAAAGAAAATGATAATGTTTCTAACTTAGAATTTTCTTATCCTCCTTTTAGGTTTAAAGATGAAATTTTGGAAAACATAGCTAACCAGTATTCAGTATTTTTTAACATGATCAAAAAATATGGAGGTAATCCGTACCCTTGGTACATAAATATGGAAAAAATTGAGAAAGAGTTTGAATCTTATAAAAATTTAAAAATTTTGCAAGGAGTTGTAAGAAGTAGTATAAACCCTATTCATATAACAGTAGAAAAAGGGGGGTGTGACATTATTTCATTCCTTCTTTCTTCACTTGGAAACATTGAATTGGAAAAGGAATTTTTATACGGCCCTCTACTAGAGTTAAGAAGTAATGAAAAATCTATAGATCTGAGAGAATTCGCAAAAGATTTTTCATTTGATGATGTAAAGTCAAATTTTGTAATAAGGATAAATAAAGAGAAAAGACTAACTCCAAATTCCACCGAAGTTGATCATTTTTCAACAATTTCATTACCCCAATATATTTTTCAATATGTTTTTTTAGAAAAAACAGAAGCTGAAGACCTTAATTCAATTCTTTCAAAATACGAATCGGGGAGATCAAGAAGTAGTTATAGTATTTATGATAGAGATAGAATTTCATATTCTTTACCGATAGAAGATTCTGTCATCGAAGACGTGTCAAATAAAATTGGAAATTTGCTTAAAA
>JAVZHJ010000046.1:1761-4492 GCA_038998365.1 Candidatus Aenigmatarchaeota archaeon
TTTCCAACTACAAGAAATTTAAAGGAATGGCCCAAAGATATATAGAAGATAAGTGGAATACAACAAATGATTCGCTAACTAATACTTATGCTCTTTTCTTGTCAGAAATAGATTTTGTAGATAACACTATTCCAAATATTGATGAAAAAATTTATGAAGTCACAGACTTCCCTATAGTAAAATATGATGGCAATTGGTTAACTGAATTTGCAAAAAAATATAAAATAGTAATTAAACACAGGCTTGAAAAAGAAGGCTTGGTTAATTATCAGATAATCCCAGAGAGAACAATAAACTTCAAGGCCTCCAATTGACAGTCCTATTATCTTTAATCCCATAACATTCTGTTTCGATTTTTCATTTCTTCCTTTATTTCTATAACCCATAAGTCTCATTGGTCACTACTTTAGTTTCTACATCTAACTATATTGTCATAAACAAATATGAGCCCGTAGACTCAACAGGCATTTTTTCAATTTTAGCAAATTTGCTTGTTGGTTTGTCTGTTTCTGCTTATTTCCTATATAAAGGTAAGGAGTAATTTTCTTTATTCTTTTTTACAAAAAATAAATGGCCAAATCTCTCAAGTGTTAAAGTGATTATTAAGTCTATTGAGGTTTGCGACGGCCCGCTGTTAATATGTGTGATATAGAGTAAAGAGCTCTAACGAGTGGATTACACTTTTCAAAAAGAATCGGAAGTTCAACAGTTGTTAAGCACTCTCTCTACATATGTATAGTAGTGTTATGGTCAGGGCTAACTTCAAAGCTAGCCGAAAAGTTGAGGCAAGGAGATACACAAAATCCATAGAAAAACATAATCTTTTCTTGAAGAGCTACAGAGACAAAGGGTTGATGTAGAGCTCAGTACAATGCTACGCATGGGACTCATCACTCTCGAAGGGGAAGAAGTTGATTTACAAGTCGAAATGATGCCCCGCCTGGGATTTGAACCCAGGTTACAGCCTATCATCTTTTGATCAAACCTTTCGAACCTCAATCGAAAGGGCCGTGTCCTTGACCGGACTAGACGAGCGGGGCAATTAAAAAACTATTTGGCTTAAGAGTTAAAAAAGATTACTAAAATTTAAGTGTTTGAATATCAAGTATATTTTGGTTGAAATAACAAGAAGGAAAGAAACCCGTTATTGGCTAACAGAAGAAGGAGAAAAAATTCTTGAAGAAATAATTAAGGGTGAAGGGAAGACTGGCCTTAAGTATAAACCAAAAAAATATAAACCTGCTTAAAAATTTATTCTGATTTCAGTCTTTCTAGTTCAGGCTCAAGAATAGACCAAATTTCTTGATGAACTTCTTGTATGCTCTTGGTAGCATCTATTATATACCATTTTGCTTCTCTATTTTCTTTCGCAAGCTTGAGAAAATTTTCCCTTGTTCTCTCCAAAATTTCTTTCTCTTTCTCTATTCTCTCCAAAATTTCTTTTTTGCTGAAATCTTCCAAGCTGAGCTGCCTCACTCTTGATAAAGTAGTTTCAACTGGCACGTCAATCAGAAAAACAATATCCGGCTTGATCAAATGTTTTTCTATTTCTTTGAGCCACTCTAACGGAACACCCTTGGCAGCTTGATAAGCAAAGTTGCTGTAGCAGTAGCGGTCTGTGATCACAATTTGCCCAGCTTCGAGCAAAGCTTTAATTCTATCTTGAGAAAAGCTTCTGTCAGCTGCATAAAGCAAAGATAAAGTAAAAGCATCAAGCTGAAGCCTTTTTGTGAGCCTTGCTATGTCATTGTCAAAATCAGGAAAGCTTAAAGTTGTGAAAGGGATTTTTCTTACCAAGAGCTCTTCTGTTATCATTTTTATGTGAGTTTTCTTGCCGGAGCCAGTTATGCCTTCAAATGCGATGAAAATACCCTTCATGGGTAATTTTTAGATACAGAATAGCTATTTAAATACTTTTCCATTCTTCTCTTAGCAAGCCATATCTTAGCTCATCATACCATTTGTTTGAAAACCTTCCTTTCAAATGTTTCCTGAAATTTCCTTCAAGCTTAAAACCAAATTTCTCAAGCAAGTGGGAAGACCTTTTGTTAGGCTTGTAAACTCTTGCGTAAATTTTGTGGAGCTTGAGTTTATTGAAGCCAAAATCTAAAATCAGCTTCATCGCTTCGCTCATCAAGCCTTGGCCCCAATATTTTTTAGCTAACCAGTAGCCCAATTCAGTATTCTTATGAAATTTGTTGATGTTGATCAAGCCTATTCCACCTATTATTTCCCCAGTTTCTTTCAAAACTATGGAAAATTCATAGCTTTCTTTCTTCTTCATTTTTTGCTTCACTTTCTTGACAAAATTTTTTGCGTGTTTGAGCTTGTATGGGTGAGGAATTGTGGTATATCTTGCTATTGCTTTATCGTTTGCATACTTGCAAATTGCTTTCGCATCTTTCATTTCAGGAATTTTCAAAAAAATTCTTTCGCCGTTTATTTTCAAGCTCACACTCTCACACCATATTTTTCTTCAATCTCTTCTCTCAACCTTTCCATTATTTCCTCTTCCAGCTTTCTATATCTACTTCTTTCTCTATATCTTTGCCTTCTAGCCTTTTCTTCTGAACGCGAGCAATATCTCAGCTTCATAATTTAAGATAACTTAGAAAAGAATTTAAAGTTCAAGTGGGCTCGGGGAGATTTGAACTCCCGACCTTTCGCTTATCAGGCGAACGCTCCAACCAGGCTAAGCTACGAGCCCTTTTTATAGATTTTAATATTATCT
>JAVZHJ010000047.1:0-4196 GCA_038998365.1 Candidatus Aenigmatarchaeota archaeon
CCGCTTACAGCATCATTTGGTGTTGTTAGGTTAATTTCTATAGTTTTTGTTGAATTTTCATTCCCAACAACATCGAAAGTTTTGTTAATATAGCTTGAGAAGTTTGTAGAAACCCATTTACTTTCATTCACAAAAGCTTGAATAGTGAGATTATAATCTGGATATCCTGTTATGTTGACGACTTCAATTCTCCACCACCCAGCTTTAGCTATATTCTCAACTTCTAAAAATTCTTCTTTTTCCACTTTGCTAATATTAGCTCCAATATATTTTTCAGAAGAACTTTCAACTAATTCTCCAAGAGGATTGTAAATTGAAATGTTGTAAGCTCCCTCATCTTCCCAAACAAGCCTTACTTTAATTTTCTCTATTATCGAAGAATTTGGCAAGAATATGGTGAAATTCTTAGAACCACTTCCTTCAAATCTTTTCACATGATATAATTCAACATTTTCTGAAACATGATAAGCAGGAATGCTACCTTCATTGGTTAAATTAAAAGTTTTTGTTATTGTTTTATTCGTGATATTTTGTGTTCCAAAATCAATTTCTTTTAGGCTAGAATTCAAGGTTAAAAGAATTACATCTCCATTGTAGTCAGTACCAGAACCATATATTCTTATCTCATAAGTTGCGCTTGAGTTAACAAAGCTATAGCTTAATATTCCTTCGTTTTCTATCGATTTCGCCACTAGCTTGTCATCAGCAAGTAAGAATATATTCAAATTTTCATCATCAACATGAACGCTTATGCTTGTAACATTTTCTACAGCAGAACAATCGAAATAGAAGAATTGATAGTTTTGAGCATTTTCAGGTAAACTGCCGTTGAAACTTCCAATTCCAGTAGAGCTGTTTATTTCTATCGGCACGTCAGAAATTACTTTCACACTCGCATTTTCGCTTGAATTTGTACTGTTTTTAACAAAAAAGACTCCTTCATATCTTCCCGGCATGGCTAAACTTGTGTTTAAAATTAAGGTGAAATTAGTATAATTTGACTCTGTTGTGTTGATTGTGTTTATGTTGCCGAATTCGCCTGTATTATTCTTTAAAATCAAGTTTATTCCTTGTGATTGAGAATAATTCGCAAGAAGAAGGCTTGAATTTTCAAAAACAATAGAAATGTCTGAGGTTGAGTTTAAAGTCAAGTTTGCTGTGTAGCTGTTTGTCCAGTTCAAATAAATTTCTTCTGGCTCTAAACTGAATTCTCCGCTCGTGCTTGATTTCAAAGCCTCAACAAATGAAAAAACAGTAAGTGAAAATATAGTCAAGATTAACAAGAGCCACAAAATTTTCATTTTCCCCATTAAAATAATTTTGATTTTTATAATAAAAATCCCAACGAAAAGGATTTATTCAAGCTTTTTCCTTTTTAAAATTGATGAAGCTAGCTTGGTTTTTTATCTTGATGGCAATATTGGTTGCGGGATGTGTGGAGAAGGAGAGTATGCCAAATTTGGAAGGAAAGAAGGTTTTGATGATAGTCGCGCCTAACAATTTCAGGGATGAAGAATTGCTTAGGCCAAAAGAGATTTTAGAAAAAACTGGAGCAGAGATTAAAATAGCTTCAAAAGGCGTTGCTGTAGCAAAAGGAATGCTTGGCTCAAGTGTAAGTGTTGATCTTGACTTGAGTGAAGTTGAAGTCAAGAGCTACGATGCAATAATCTTTGTTGGTGGGACAGGAGCTCAAGTTTACTTTGATGACACAACAGCTTTGAAAATAGCAAGAGAGGCTTACGAGCAAGGAAAAGTTGTTGGAGCGATTTGTATAGCCCCTTCTATTCTAGCTAATGCAGGAATTCTTGAAAATAAAAAAGCTACAGCTTGGCCAAGTGAAGCAGGCAACTTAAAGGCTAAAGGAGCTAGCTACACAGGAGAGCTTGTTACTGTGGATGGAAAGATAATAACGGCTAAAGGGCCAGAAGCTGCAAGCCAGTTTGGTAAGGTCATAGCTGAAGCTTTGATGTAAGTGCCCTCGAGGGGATTTGAACCCCCAACCAACGGCTTAGGTTCGGCAGCTTCGCTTAAGCCGCTGCTCTATCCAAGTTGAGCTACGAGGGCTTCTAAATTTATAATCTTCAATAATTTATATTATGGTTTCTCAAAAAGAATTGCAAAAAATTGCGAGAACTGTTATTAGAACAAATTTGGCAGTAAAAGAAAAAGATGTAACTTTGATTTCTTGTGGACCAAAATCTTTGAAATTTGCTGAGGCTTTAGCTCTAGAAGCAGCAAAAATTGGAGCTCAACCAACAATAACTTACGGGAGCGATGAATTGAGCTTAAAAATTTATAAAGCAATTAAGATCAAGTACTTAAAACAATGGCCGAAGCTTGCCGATATTCTTTCAAAACTTGTTAATGTGAAAATAGTTATAGATGACACAAACCCTTTTATTGCAAGACAATTACCTCAAAACAAAATCGAGATAAGGAGAAAAACTGTCAAGCCGATAAGGGAAAGAGAAGAAGAAAGACAGAGAAAGAAAGAAATGAAAGCTGCTTTGATTGGCTTTCCAACAGAAGAAGAAGCAAGAGCAATGGGAATTTCATTTGAAAAATTGAACAAGATATTTTGGAATGCCATGAAAGTGGATTATGAAAAACTTTATCAGTACAATCAAAAAATCATTCAAAAACTTAAAAATGCTGATGAAGTTAGAATAGTTGGTGAGAAAACTGACTTGAAATTTTCTATCAGGAGTAGAAACTTCATTAATGCTTGCGGTCTTGTGACAAAAAAGGGAGAAATAGGATATTTAAACTTGCCGGATGGCGAAGTCTTTTGCCCACCAGTTGAAAACTCTACTGAAGGAGAAATTTACTTTGATTTGCCTTGCATGTGGCACTATGGGAAGCAAGTTGAAGGAGTTTGGTTCAAGTTTGAGAAAGGGAAGCTTGTTGATTATAAAATTGAAAAAGGAAAAGAGAATTTTGAAGATGTTTTCAAACACGCTTCTGGTGATAAAGATAGAATAGGAGAATTTGCAATTGGTACAAATCCTAAAGCAATGCCAACTGGTGGGATGATAATAGTTGATGAAAAGGTTAGAGGCACAATTCATCTCGCTTTAGGACACAATAAACACTTTGGCGGCAAGAACGATTCCACGTTACATTGGGACTTCTTCAAGGATATGAGGCATGGAGAGATTTATGTTGATGGCAAGCTTTTGATGAAAAATGGCAAGATAGTGTAGCTCATGGGAATGATTAAGACTAAAGAAGAAATAAAGCTTTTAAAAAAATCTGCTGAAATTTCAAATTCTTGTATCCCATTGATTGAAGCTCTCTTGAAAAAAGAAAAAATTACAGAAAAAGAGATAGCTTCAGCTATCCGAAGAAAAATTTATTCTCATGGAGCAAAGCTTGCTTTTAGGACAATAGTTGCTTGTGGTAAGAGGGCAGCAATGATACATGCAAAACCAAGAGCAACGAATAAAATAATTTCTGGCTTGGGCTACGTGGATTTTGGTGCTTCTTACAAAGGCTACAAAACAGATGTTACCGTGCCATTCATAAAAGGAAAAATAAGCAAGAAAGAAGAGAAAATGGTGAAAGCTGTGATGAAAGCTTATGAGTTAGCTTTTAAATCCTTAAAGATTGGCCTCCCTTGCTTTCATCTTTTTGAAAAGGTAGACAAATTTTTGAGAAAACAAGGTTTTAGAATGCAACATCCTCTTGGTCATGGTGTTGGCTCAAAGATTCATGAATTACCAACAATAGGCATACCCAAAGAAAAATTGGAGAAGTTGAGAAAAAAGAAGAAAAGAAAAATTGAGAAATTGAAGAAGATAAGATTTCAAGAAGGAATGGTCTTCACAATTGAGCCAGCAGTTTATGTTAAGGGTTTGGGGGGTTGCAGGTTTGAGAATACTGTTCTATTAACAAAAAATGGGCCCCTAAGCTTAACGAATTCTAAGCTTTTGATGACAAATAAATTAAAATTTCTAGGGAGTGGTGGGAGGTAGAAGGAGTTTATAATGAGAAGAAAGAGGATAAAGTTATTTCTAACTCGAGACAATAGTTAAACTTAAATCCTTTAATTTTATTCAATTAATCATGCCTTCAAGGTTTTGGAAAAAAGAAAAGTCCCAACAAACTGAACCAGAAATAAAAAAGGTTTGTTGTGATTTATGTTCATTTTCTGAAAGTTTGGGAAAAAGCATTGTTAAAGAAGTCAAAAGCTTTAT
>JAVZHJ010000048.1:0-4123 GCA_038998365.1 Candidatus Aenigmatarchaeota archaeon
GAAGTGATAGAAAAGATAAAAGAAAAGATAAAATAGTTCTAGTTCTAGCCTGTTGCATAAACTGTGAAAGTTGCTGTGTTCAAGTTTCCTGCTGGTATTCCCCTTGGCACATAAACATTTAATGTCAATGTGTGGTATTGGCCAGGTGGCAAGTCTGTTTCTTGGATGTACATTGAATTCTCGCAGTTTGAGAAGCCTGATCTTTTATCGTATTTGTAGATGTAGATTTTTGTGCAGTCGTAGTAGGCAGCTACACAGCTTTCATACAAAGGAGAAGAAGCTCTGTTTATGCTGAAGTAGCCGAAGTTAGCATCGCCGTCATTTCTAACTATGTTTGTTGTTTCTGGTGTTCTTGTTGATTCACTTCCGTCATCTGGATCATCTTCTATTGCAAATTCTGCATCAGTATCGTTGCAATAGCCATTTGACCCGCTGCCTAGAAGCCAAACGTATTCAAAGCTTGTGTTCTTGAAGAAGCCCCAAGCTACTGGGCTATTAACATTGTTTTTGTTCATGTTGGATATGTCTTCTGTCCAATTCCATTCAATCCTGCCTGCAAAATAATAATTCGTGTTGGTGCTATTCCTAAAAACTATTACTCCACCTGCGGCATATTTTGTAGCGTTAGAAGAGCCGTAAGGTCTTTCTGTTTCATCTTCTAGCGTGTCAACGTAAGCATGAATTTGAGTTACATTTTTTGAACCAGTATTATAAATATCCAGATTTTGTGGTGTGCCTGCTTCACCAGAATAAACTTCCCAACTTAAAGTTTTTGGCTGGACGGATATTTGTACTGCCTCTTCTATTTTTACATTAACTGTTGCTTCATCTTGAGCTGCTAAAGCAAAATTGAATAAAAGCATCAGACCCATGAGAAATGACAAAAAGAAGAAATTTCCTGTTTTAACATTGCTGCTTATCTTCATATTTAATAATTTTGTTAAACATAGTATTTAAATTTAATGTATTGAAACAGTTTATAATTTAAGTTTATTCAAAAATTTTCTAATTAGCACTATATTTTGAAAGAAAATTTAATGTTAAAAATATGTGCAAAAATAAGTTTAAAAGATAAGTCAATAAATATTCTTAAACAAAAATATTAAATATGGAAGAAGACTTAAAACAAAAAATTCTTCAAATTCTTAAAAAAGAGCCTCGCGGCTTAACAATACAAGAAATTGCAAGGCTTGGCAACATGAACAGATTTAAAGCTACAATCTACATTCATGAGCTTTTAGGTGAAGGCAAAGTTACTGAGAGGAAGATTGGAGCTTACAAACTTTTCAAACTAAAGAAAGCTCAAATGTAAACTATGAAACCTTCTCTTTCTAATTCTTCAAGAACAGGAGCTAAGCCTGTTTTCACTTCCTCTGCTGGTATGCCAGCTATCTTTGCTACTTCTTCTGCTATTTGATCAAAAGTTTTTTTACCATCACACATCATCAAAAACCTAACAAGCCATTTCTCTAACTTCCACATTTTACTCCCATCAAAAGTAGCGTAGTAAGTACCTAAATGATCAATTATCTTCAAATTCTTTGCTTTCAATGGCCTTTTTTCTTCCATAAACACTTATTTTAAATTTAATCAATAGTTTAAATATGCGATTTTGTTCAAGCTTAGCTTTCATGATTTTTCTCATCTTGATTCCATCAGCTTTAGCTGTAGATTTTACTGTTGGGGTTTCTCCTGCTTTGGTAGATTTGGGTGAAGTTGAGCCTGGATCAACAAAAATAGTTAAGTTTTTTCTTGTCACGCCTTCAACAGAGCCTTTGTTGGTTTATTTAGAAGCTGAAGATGGAAGCATTGATTTTTTCTCTCGAGACCAATACAAGAATCTTATTTTCAACTATTCTGAAGAGCCTATAACAAAATGGGCAGAATTCTTGTCTAACCCAATAGAACTTAAGCCTAGCAATGAAAGTTTGAAAACAGGAGCAGGAGAAATAAGGGGATGGAGAGAAATAAGCTTTTTGCTTAACGTGCCGAAACAAGCGGAGCCTGGGTATCATTTGCTGAGAATTAAACCTTCTCCTCAAGTCCCTTCAGAAGCGATTGGTCAAGCAGGAGCAAGAGTTGTAGCGATAACTTCTGTTGGAATTTTATTTAAAGTTCCTGGAGATGCTAAAAGAGAAGGAATAATTCTTGATGTGACTAAAGGAAAATATGTTGGCAATAGGCTTGAGATAAATACTTACTTCCAAAACACTGGTAGTGTAACAATTTCTGCAAAAGCTTTTCAAAGCATTTTTAAAGATGGCGAAGCAATAGAAAACCTTACTTCTTCTACTCAGCTTGTAAAGCCTGGAGAAATTGTGGATTTAAAAACTTTTTTGCCTTTAAGTAAAATCTCTAATGGAAATTTTGAAATATTTACCAATGTGAGCTTCACCACAAGCTCAGCGTCAAAAAATTCCACCCTTGTGATTGAGGCTATTCCACCAATAGAAAAAGTTGAAGAAATATTTCCTTTCTGGCTAGTTATTTTAATTTTGATTGTGTTGATAGCAATTTTGATCTACAAGTGGTATAAATGAAGAAGAAAAAAATAAATTTAGCTTTAATAATTTTGCTCTTGTTGGGAGTTCTTATTCTTTTAGCAAATCTTCCGTATCAACCGAAAGGTTTTGTTGAAAACATGACTTTTGAAAAGCATTCTGACCTATTTTTCAATTACGAGATAATAAGATATCCTTCTTCAGTAGAAGTTTCTCCTGTTCGGCCTGATCAAGAAAGGTTAAAATTAGGCGTGGTTGTAGATCCTTGGAATTTAAATTTTGGAATAGTTCCTATTGGAAATAATTTTGTCACCAGATTTATTGAAATTTCAAACCCAAAAGAAAAAAGTGCGAAAATTGTGTTCAAAGTTTACGGAAATATTTCTCCCTTTGTTAATTTCACGAGAAATGATTTCATCATTAGGCCAAATGAAAGCGTTACTATAGAAGCTAAATTTTATGCTGAAAAAGCAAAAATTGGAAATTATACAGGAGAAATAGATATTGTTATACAGAGGCCAAAATATGAGTTTTTGTACAACTTTTGGAAATAAATTAACAAAGAAAATTTTATTTTTTGCTTTTTTTATGATTTTTTTCTTTTCTTTTGCAAAAGCAACAATAATTGAAGTTGAAATTCCAAAATCTCTTGAAGGAAATTTAAGCTCTTTTTCTTACGATTCTTCTAAAGATATCATGAAATTTCAGTTTGAATTTTACAATACTGGTAGCACTGCTTACAAAACAAGAATTAGGCTTGATTTAATTAATAATTCAAAAATTGTTTTTACTGGCTGGAGTAACGAAAAGATTTTGATGCCGGGAGATAGAAAAAATTTTGAAGTTTACTTATACAGCAATTTAACGGGAAATTTGACTTTAAGATCAAGAATGTATTTTGGGAGCGAAATTCAAGAGAATTTTTTCACCATAGAGAAAAAGAATTCTTTGGAATCAGAAGATGTATTTGAAATAAAAAATTTCAGGACTTATGATGATTTTGTTGTTTTTGATATTAAAGCAAATAAGGCTGCTAAAGATGTAGTGATCTTGCCCCATAATTTTCCTTTAGGCTGGATTTTCGAGCAAAAGGAAATTGCTCTCTTGAATGAAAATGAAGAGAAGACTGTGGCTATTAAATACTTTCCCACCGTTTGGACTGAAGGAAAAGTAAATCTAATAGTAGCTTCGGATGGCGGGAAACACAAAACTGAAAGAACTTTTGAGATGAAAAAGGAAATTGGAATTCTTTGGTTAATTTATTACCTTACAGATCAATTCAAGCTGTTCCTTAGAGCTGCTTGATTAAAGTTCGCCACTTTGTTACAATAAATTAACTATATATTAAAAACATTTAAATAATATAAAAACAAAATTGTAACTATATGGATGAAGGAAGAGGTCTTATAGATAAAAGTGTGGAAGAGAAGATAATCCAAATTCTTAGCAAAAGGATCTTATCAACTTCTAGGCTTGCCAAAGAGCTTGGTATCAAAAGGTATGTGCTTGTTGGTTATCTTGAAGCTATGAAGAATCAAGGCAAGCTAGAATTCCACAAAGTTGGGAAAGCTAATGTTTATACTGTTGCAAAAGGTGAGAAAAAATGAAGAAATTGATTTTAT
>JAVZHJ010000049.1:0-4098 GCA_038998365.1 Candidatus Aenigmatarchaeota archaeon
ATCTTTTGTTCAAAAAACCAATCATCAAGGCTTTTGTTGTTTGACCAGTGGCTAGGTTTTTTCACAAGTTCTTGAACCACATATCCACTTACTTGTATCTTTTCAGACTCAAAATGTAATGGGAAGTTGTGATCATCAACAAGAGAATAGGGAGGTACACCATAATTTCCAATAAGAATCCAAGTTTGTGTCAATATTTGGCCTTGGTAAGAAGGGTCTGTTAGAGATTCAGTATATCCGACCATTCCAGTGTTGAAAACAACTTCCCCAGAAACTTCAGAAGGATAGCCAAAACCATTCCCCACGAATATTGTTCCATCTTCTAGGGCCAGAACTGCTTGTGACAAGACCCAACCCAAAATTATTCAAAAGAATTTAAAAAAATTTTTGTGATGAAGAATATAAAAAAAGTTTTTTAAAGTTAAATTTCATCCCCTTCTGGCTTCTTTCAATTTTTCTGTTAAAAATTTTATCCTATTCTGCAAAAATCTTGCCTGCTTTATCGTCCTTGCTGCAAACAAGGCTTGCTTAGCTTCATATAGCTGCTCTTCGAAAAACTTTAACTCTTCTTTATTCCCATTCATATGTTACTATATAGTAGTACTAATATTTAAACTTTACTATTTTTAAGTAGTAAATTTTTTTCTATTGAATATAAACCAAATTTAAGTTCCCATCAAATTTATTTTTCTCAAGTCTATTGTTAATTATGGCAAGTTATTCTAAAGTTCTCAAGAGTGTTTTGAAGAAAATCAGGCCTTCTGAAGAAGAGAAGAAAAAACTCAATTCTGTTTTGAAGAAGTGTTTAAAGGTTGCTAAGAAAGAAGCAAGGAAATTTAAGGCAAAGCCTATGGTTGCGGGGAGTGTCACAAGAGACACTTGGCTTCCTGGCAAAAAAGAGTTCGACATCTTCATACTTTTCCCATCAAAGATTACAGTCAAGCAGCTTGAAAAAAGAGGTCTTGAGATAGGAAAGAAGATAATAAGAGAATTGGGAGGAAGTTTTATAATAGAATATGCCCAACACCCCTACGTTTCTGGTAATGTTGAAGGAATAGAAATAGATATAGTGCCTTGTTTTGATGTTAAAACCACAGAAAATCTAAAATCAGCAGTTGATAGGACACCTTTTCATGTGAAATACCTTCAGAAAAACTTGCCCCTTAAACTTTCAGATCAAGTAAGGCTTTTGAAGCAATTTTTGACTGCGAACAAGATTTATGGTGCCGATGCAAAAACAGAAGGGTTCTCAGGCTACGTTTGTGAGCTATTAATTATCAAATACAAAAGTTTTTTAAATGTTTTAAAGCAAGCCGTAAATTGGAAGCCCGGAGAAATCATAGATATCGAGAAATTTTACAAGAAAGAAGATTTTTTAAAGCTAAAGAAAATTTTCCAGAAACAAGTTTTGATTTTAATTGATCCAACAGACAAGAACAGAAACACTGCAGCAGCTCTGTCGCCGGAGAATTTTTTCAAGTTTAAGAAACTTGCTAAAGAATTTCTTGAAAATCCAAGGGAAGAGATGTTCTTTGCAAGTGAAATAAAACCAATTTCTGAGAAAGAACTAATAGAAAAACTTTTGGAAAGAAAGACAGAACTTCTCTTAATCAAATTTTCTCCCCCAAGCGTTGTTCCAGATGTCCTTTGGCCTCAATTAAGGAGATTTGCTGAAAGGCTTGAAAGCATTTTGGAAGAAACTAAATACGAATTTAAGGTCTTGAGAAAAGATTGTTACACAAATGAAAGAGATTTGGCTATAGTTTTACTTGAAATGGAGGTTTTTTCTTTACCAACAGTCCAGAAAAAAGTTGGGCCAGAAGTTTTTGACCTTGATGATTCAAAAAGATTCTTGGAAAAATATAAGCCATTTGCAATAACAGGTCCATTTATCGAAAATAAAAATTGGGTTGTTGAGATCAAAAGAAAATTTTTGACTGCGAGAGAAAAACTTTTTGATAGTTTGAATAAAGATGCAAATATTCTTCAAGCAAAAGGAATACCAAACCATATAGCCGAGCAAATATCAAAAGGCTTTGAAATCATTTCAGACACAGAAAGGATAATCGAATTAGTCAACAAGCATAAAGATTTTGGAATTTTTTTAAGAAAATATTTTGAAAAAGAAAATTTGGTATTATGATTCAAATAACCTTTTTGGGCACAGTCTCAGGAATTCCAAGCAAAGAAAGGAATCACCCAGCTATAGCTCTCGAGTACTTCGGTGAAGAGAAAGACACTTTACTTTTCGATTGTGGAGAAGGAACTCAAAAGCAGCTCATGCAATCAAACATAAGCTTCATGAAAATAAGCAAAATTTTTATTTCTCATTGGCATGCTGATCATTTTTCAGGTTTGATTCCTTTGATCCAAACTATGAGTTTGGAAAAAAGAAAGGCTGAACTGAAAATTTTTGGACCAGAAGCTGAAAAATTCGTTTCAAATATTTTAGATTTAGGCTATTTTGGCTTAAGATTTCCATTAGAAGCCATAAATGTTCCTTTTGAAGGAAACAAGCTTGAACTGATAGACGAAGCACAAGAATACCAAGTCTTCTCAATTCCAGTCTTGCATACTGTACCAGCGGTGGCCTATTGCTTTCAAGAAAAACCAAGGTGGAATATAGATACAAAAAGACTAAAGGAACTTGGATTGAGAAGTGGGGCTTGGCTCAAGAAATTAAAAAAAACAGGAGAAGTTGAATACAAAGGGAAAAAAATAAGGATAGAAGATGTGGCAAACCTTAGGCCAGGATTGAAAGTTGTTTATTCTGGAGATACAAAACCTTGTGATAACATCTTAGAAATTTCCAAAAATGCTGATTTGCTTATCCATGACGGAACTTTCCTTGAAGAGGAAGAGGGTAAAGCTCATGCTGATGTCAAGCAAGCTGCGAAGATAGCAAAAGAAGCAAATGTTAAGCAGTTGATTTTGACACACATAAGTAGGCGATACACTGATGCAAAAGAATTGGAAGAAGAAGCTAAGAAGATTTTTCCAAACACAAGAGTTGCTTTTGATTTCATGCAAGTTAAACTAAAGTAAGTACTCTAAGATTTTCTTAACTATAGGATATTTTGAGCAGTAGCTATCAGTTGCAATATGGAGCAAGGCAGAAGCTGCCCCCTCCAAACCATCACAAGCAATTCCGATAACCAAAGCAGAAATTGGGTCGTGAAATAAGATTCTATGATTTTTACCTAAGATCTTCACAGGATAATCAATAATTTTGTTAGTCTTTTCGCAAGATTTGCCTAACAAGATTTTCGAAATCTTTTTGTGAGTATAGCGAGTTGGCACCGCCAAACACCTCCCCAACTTTTTCAATCACTTCTTGAAGTATTCCCTCTTTTGCTAGCAGAGTTAAAAGAGCTCCCAACAAAAAAGAATTTATGTCTAGCTCATCTTTCTTTGGCTCAAGCTGCTCCACATAGCTTGAAATTCTCTTGAGCATTTTTTCTTTGTCTTCGGCAGTTAGGAAAACATCTGAAGCAATTCTTGCCCTAAGTTCTTCAGCTTTTTTCAAGTAGCTGGATGTATCTTGCTTGATTAGCTTAAGATGCTCTTCTCCTGCAATCTCAATCTCTTTTATTAATTCTTGGTATTCTATCAGTCTTGAAAGGTAGTCTTTCATTCATCCCAGCACCTTTCCAAGAAAAGAAAGCAACTGCTCGAATTGTTTGTATCTGCTTATCACTTCTTCTAGTTTTATTTCGTCGCTTTCTTCCTCTTTATTGTTCAGCTTGTTGTAGGCTTCCCTGTAAGCCCTTAAGCCTTGAAGCAAACCATAAATCATTGAAATAACTTCATTTTCTTCAACCATTTTTATCCCTGTATTTTTTCAACTCTTCTCTCAGCTCTTTCAAAGTTTGTGTTAACTCATCTATTGCTCTGTAGCTTTCAGGTCCAATTCCCAAGCTTCTGAGTTCTGCGGCAACATATTGTGCTGCCGTTTTTCCTATGAGTTGAGCATTACTTTCTTTTTCAGCTCTTTTCATTTCTTCTATCGGCTTTCTTACATAGTAGCCGATTAGAGCAGAAGCCAAAGCAACAACTAAATCTTTTGTACCAATATCAATTTCACTCAATTTTACCATT
>JAVZHJ010000050.1:0-4017 GCA_038998365.1 Candidatus Aenigmatarchaeota archaeon
GGTTTAAAGTGAAAAAAATTAAGACACTCGAATTCTTGACAAAAGTTTTAGTTTCAATTTTTTCTTCTTACTACACTTATTCCAAGCTGCAAAACATATTAACATCTTCTGGGATTAAAATTTCAAAAAATACTGTAATAGAGTTTGTAAAAATGCTGGAAGACGTTTTCTTGATTTTTTCTGTTGAAAAGTTTGAAAAAAAAGTAAAAGAAACTATAAAAACACAGAAAAAAGTTTATGTTGTGGATAATGGTTTAATAAAATTCTTTTCTCCAAGATTTTCTACAGACTGGGGGAAGTTGATGGAAAATGTTGTCTTTCTTGAACTTAAAAGAAGGTTTAAGAATTGTGAAATTTATTATTTTAGTGCTTTGAGTGGGGAAGTTGATTTTGTTTTGAAAGAAGGTTTGAAAATAAAGCAATTAATTCAAGTTACTTATGCTTCTGGTAAAGATGAAATTGAAAAAATGGAAATTAAGGCTTTGATAAAAGCAAGTGAAGAATTGAAATGTAAAGATCTTTTGATAATAACATGGGATTATGAAGATGAGATTAAAGTAAAGAATAAAAAAATTGAGTTTAAGCCTTTGTGGAAGTGGCTTTTGGAAGAGAAATAACTTTGTTCAAGAAATTAACATTTTATTCAACAATTCATAATTATGCCTGCCAACTTGCCTGCTGAATGGTTTGCAATCGAGAAAGAATATTTGGAAGAAAGAAATTTGGAAAGAAAAATAGAGCTCTTGAAAAAGCTTATTTCAGCAACGCCAAAGCACAAAGGTACAGAAAACCTTTTAGCCGAGCTAAGGAAAAGGCTAGCAAGGCTTGAAGACCAGCTTGAGAAGAAAGCTAGGAAGCCAGGAAAAAAACAAGCTTCTATCAAAAAGACTGGCGACTTGCTCGTTGCTATCTTGGGCTTGACCAAAAGCGGAAAAAGCAGCTTGCTGAATGCTTTAACCAATGCCAAAGCTGAAGTTAGCTCTTTGCCATACACAACAAAAGAGCCTGTAACTGGGGTTTGCTTTTTTGAAGGTGTAGCTATTCAGTTTGTTGAGATTCCTTCTTTCTTCTTGCCTAAGCACATGAGCTTAGCTCATTCTTCTGACTTGCTTTTGGTTTTGGCTAACAGTGAGGAAGAAAAGGCTGAAGTTGAGAGAATTCTTGCTGGGCACAAGATAGAAAAGAAGAAAGTTTTTTGGTCAATTGACAAGAAAGATTATGAGCAGCTGCTTAAGAAGATAATAGAAGAAGCGGAAATTGTGAGAATTTTCACAAAGCCGATAGGAAAGCCTAAAGAAGAAAAGGCTTTGGTTTTGAAGAAAGGGAGCAGCTTGAAAGATTTGGTTGAAAAGATAAATAAGAATTGGTTGAAAAGCTTCAAGTTTGCAAGAATTTTTGATGAGAGTGAGTTTTCTGGAAGAAGGGTTGGGCTGAATTACTTGCTTAAGGATAAAGATGTGGTTGAGCTGCATGTGTGAAGCTTTTTTCTTAAAAGTTCCCATCTCAAACCTTTTTTCTTTTCAATTTTTTCTTTAATGTTTTTTGTCCCTATTTCGATTGCGCTTGCTTTGGCTAAAATATGGTCAGGGTTAAGCCCTTCTCTTCTGGCATTCTTCCTGAATTTTTCTGTGTATTGGGCAACTGAATAAAATAAAATTTCGATCTCGGCTACAAAAGGAAGGGTAAGCTTTAAAGTTTCTGATAAAAGCTCGATTGGGGCGAACATTAGTCTAGGCCTTGAAATTAAATTGGCTAAAGCAGTGTAAGAGCCAATGATTGAAAAAGAATTAAACCCGTACATCAAACCGATGTCTTTTATTTTGATTCCTTCATCTACATAGGCCAAATATTCGCCTTCGCATCTACTGTAAACTCGCTCTAACCAGTGCTTAGGGTTTATTGATCCGAACCCAGTTTCGATGTCGAACCTAGCAACATGAAATTGTTCGTGCACACAACTCCCAGAATACTTAGAACTTACTCCATCCAAGATCGGGCAAACCACGCTGGTGTTGTTTCCATTTATCTTAATTATCATGCCCGAAGCTCTTTCATAAGGAAAGATCGAGAAGAGCTTATCTAAAAATCTGATTGGGAGAGGGTAAGTACCAAGTTTGTATATGATTTTTTGGAAGTCTTTTTCAGATTTTAAAATTGGGTGTGGAAGGTTAAGCCCATACTTTTCATTCAAGATTTTATTGGCTCTTGCGGCAATTTTTTGGTCAACTAGAGAGATGTCAGAAGAAATGCCATATTTCTTTTCCAAGTAGCTTTTTGGGTCTTTGTACAATTCTTCAATTAAACCCATTCTTTGATTGCATTCTTCTATGAACTCTTCCAAGCTTTCTCCTCTTGGATTAAAACCCATGTCGTAAAACTTTAAAGCTTTTGATAAAGCGTTCATTGGCATTTGAATCTAAAATTAAAGTTGAAGTTAAAAATTTAAGGATTGAGTTTTTCTTGCTGGTTTACATCACACGAATATACACTTCTTTACACAGGTAAAGGTGCGCCAGTAAGTTTCCTTATTTTCGATGGAGACTCGACAACAACGCCACCAACATTTTATCCAAGCTGGTATGGAGATAATGTAGGTAGCCTAACTGTAAAAATATACTTAAATCTTTGGTAAACTTTTCCCTTTCTTTTTTTCTTCAAATCTCAAAATTTGTTTAAATCTTCCACAAGAATTTTAATTATCTCTTCCCTTAAATTCAAAGACTGGAAAAACAATTCAACTTTTTCTTCTTCCAAAAGATAGCTCCATCTCTTTCCAACATCAAGCTCACTGAAAGATAAGCTTCTGAATTCTTCCTTGAACGATTCAAAAATTTCACCTTTATCTTCAATCCATTTGTCTGTTTTAAGAAGGATGGCATTCCTCATGAATGAAGGCAAAGACCTTAAGCCCTGTTTAATTACTTCTTCAAATCTTTTTTTGTCATATTTTTTGTAATAACCCAAGTAAACTGCATTTTTTCTTGAAGAATTAAGGTTCCATGCCATGTAGCCTCGAGCCTCCGATTTTGCTATATCTTCATCTATGAAGTAATTTTCTGAAAGAAGATCTTTCAAATTTTTTCCAAGAATCATTTCGCCTTTATTCCTAATGTGCTTTTTAATGTAAGGGCCTAGCGTGGAAAATTTTGTTCCCAATATCTCTCTGTCGCAAATCATCACGTCAATGTAAATGTTGTTTTCTTCCACGAGCTTTACGAGAGATCTTCCAATTTTTTTGTAGCATTCTCTGGGTATAACAAAATCGCAATCAACAACAAGCATCAAATCCAAATCGCTAAAGCTTGGGATAAAATCTCCTCTTGAAGCTGAGCCGTAAACCAAAATTCCGTAAATTTCTTCGTTGTTTTCAAATTCTTTTTTTATCGCTTCTATAAGGGATTTATAGCTCATGTAAGAATTAGCTTGATTTTAAATTTTAAATGTTTTTTATTCTACTTGATAATCCAGAATATCTACACAGAAGAAGATCAACTAAATTCTGGTGTTCTTGGACTATGAGGACTATTTTAAGGTCGGGATTAGGATTAGTTATGATGAAAAAACCAATTTATTCTCCAGATCTTAAAACTTGTTTAGAAGTTTTTTCTAAAGAATATCCTGAATATGTGGAAGAGATGGAAAAAGCATTCAAATGGGCAATTAAGCCAATAAGCAATAAAAAAGAAATCTTAAAATTTTTAGATAATTTCTTACCAAAATTTCTAATGCTTTGGAAGGAGACTAAAAATTATAAAAACTAGGATTATGAAAATGATCCCAGAAAAATTGAAAAGAAATGACGAAGTAAGAGTAGTTGCACCAGCACGAAGTATCAGAAATAATTAATGACTTAAGTAATTCGTCTTCTAAATTTTTTAAATCATTTATACATTTTATTTCATTTTCCTCTTCATTTGGAGATATCACAAAAAATTTAGATTTTGAAAAATTTTTATGTTTATTAATACTGGACATTGGATAAAGTTTAAATTTAAATTCTTTACTTTTTTCTTCAAA
>JAVZHJ010000051.1:0-3986 GCA_038998365.1 Candidatus Aenigmatarchaeota archaeon
ATGAACTAAAGAAAGAGCTTCAAGAAAAAAAAGAAGAAGCAGAATTGAGAATTAAAAGTTTGGAAAAAACAGAAGAAAGAATAATGAACAAACTCAAGGATTTGCAAGCTTCTGTAAAAGGTGATTGAAATGGAAAAGATGGAACAAATTTTTTCACTTTTAGATTTAGTAATAAATGATAGGACCGTGCCAAAAAATATAAGAAAAGTTGCGGAAGATGCTAAGAATTTGTTGAATGATGATAATCAGCCTGCCGACTTAAGACTCAGTACTGCTATCCAAATGCTAGATGAAATAACAAACGATCCGAACATGCCAATGTATGCTAGAACTAAAATATGGAATGTTGTTAGTATGCTTGAAGAAAAAAGAAGAGAATTGAGCTAATAGCTATTTAAATTTGAAATACAAAAAAATTAAATGGGAAAAAATGGTTGTTAAGAAATTGAAAGAATTAAAGGAGAAGATCAGTAAGAAAGGTGAAGAGGAAGGGTTTGTAGAAGTTGAAACTGGTTTTGAAGAAGAAAATAAGATAAATGTCAAAATTGATTCTTTAAAGAGTTATGCTGATGTGGAAAGGATATTGCAATTTTTAAGGGAAGGCAATATAATTTTCTTGAGGATTAAAGACTTGAGAACAAAAGATATAAATGAATTGAAGAAAGCTGTGGAAAAGCTGAAGAAAACTTGCGCTGCCATGGATGGAGATTTAGTAGGAGTTGAAGAGGATTTCCTTGTTATAACACCGAAATTTGCAAGAGTTTATCGTGGTAAAGTTGCTTAAATTTTATCTGAAATTCTTTCTTTTAGCTCAGAAATTTTAACTCTAACTTGAGAACAGTCTTCTATCTTTCTTATGGTAACGGTATTGTCTTTTAAGGTTTGATAGTCTATGGTGATACAAAAAGGCACACCAATTTCATCAGCCCTAGCATATCTTTTACCTATGCTTCCTGACTCATCATAAAAAACATCAAATTTTTTTTTGAGATCGAGGTAAATTTCTCTCGCTTTTTCTGGCAGTTTGTCTTTGCTCACTAGTGGAAAAATTCCAGCAATGTAAGGAGAAATTTTATGTGGAAAAGCAAACCAGCTCCAACCACGGTCTTTCCCTTCTTTGAAAGAATATAAGAGAACTGCATATATTGTTCTTTCAATTCCAAAAGATGGCTCCACCACATGGGGGATTATTTTTTCTTCACCATCCACAACTTCAAAATTTTCTCCAGAGTGTTCCATGTGTGATTTCAAATCATGATCAGTACGATAAGCATTTCCAACAACCTCCTTCCAACCAAAATCAAATTTTATTTCCAAATCAAAATTTCCTTTGCTGTAGTGGGGCGTTTCTTCTGGAAGCATGTGTCTAAACCTTAAAGCCTCTTTTGGGATTCCCAAGCTTTGATACCATAGAAATTCTTTGGCCATGAAATAGGCAATTATCTCATTTGGTAAGATTTTGTTTTTCACTGCTTCTTCTGCTGTTAACTCTACTTCTTTTGGATTTTTCTCTTTTTGAGCTTCTCTTGTCAATATTCTTATCTTGTTTTTCAAGATTTCTTGATTTGGAGCTTTTGCTTTCTTTGGATTAAAAAAATATTCGATTTCCATTTGGTTGAATTCTCTCAATCGCATTATCCATTGCCTTGGAGAAATTTCATTTCTGTAAGATCTCCCAACTTGTGCAATTCCAAAAGGCAAGGTTGCTCTAGTTGACGAAAGCAAGTTCTTGAAGTTTACAAAAATTCCTTGGGCTGTTTCTGGTCTTAAGTAAGCTACGCTACCAGCAGCAGGACCAACATTGGTGGAAAGCATCAAGTTGAAAATTTTTACATCAGAAAGTTCTCCCTTGCACTTTGGGCATTTAACTTTATTCTCTTGAATTATCCTTGTCATTTCTTCAGGCTTCATGCCTTCAACAAATTTCCCTAAAATTTCTTCTATCAAATTGTCAGCCCTGTAGAAAGAACTACATTTCTTACATTGTGTTATCGGGTCAATAAAGCTTTTCAAATGACCAGAAGCTTCCCAAACTTTTTCATGCATTATCAAAGAACTCTCTATTTCAAAAATTTTTTCCTCGTTTTTGATAAAAAATTCTCTCCATGAATTTTCTATTTTTCTCTTCAACATTAAACCTAAATGACCATAATCAAAAAAACCTGAAAGACCGCCATAAATTTCAGAGCTAGGAAAGATGAACCCTCTTCTCTTTGCGATTTGTATTATCTTCTCGATTTCCATAAAAATCAATAGTCATTTAAACCATTTTAAGCTTGATTGTGTTCCTGCAGAAAAACTTTTTTGTAAACTTTGAATTACCTTTTCCACTCTTTCACGAGAAAAATCACGTTCTTCGACCATAAACTCAATTATTTTTTCTTCATCCGGCTTTCTGAACTCGATTTTGTAGTCTTCGGTTATTGGTGGGTTCAAGAAAAAATTATAAATTTCTTCAGGATCTTCCTCCCCTTGCCATTCCACTTGCTGTAAAATTTTCTTCAGGCTTTTGTGCTCTTTCACAAGTTTTAAGGCTGTTTTTGGTCCAACTCTCTCTATTCCTGGATTGTAGTCTGTGCCAACGAGCAATCCTATTATTATGAGTTGCTCTCTTGTTATTCCCAAACTTGAAAGAACTTCTTCAAGTTCTATCATTTCTGGTTTCACTTCAATGTAAACTTCTTTCCTTGGTAATTTTCTCTTTCCTGTTATTGAGAGATTTCTCACAAGTCTAGGTGAACCAAAAAGCAAAGAATCCATGTCTTGAGAGCCTGCTGCAAAGACCAAATTTTTCTTGCACAAATGTGCACACATTGCTTCCCCTTCACTTGGAGCTTGAATCCAGGGGATTCCCATAGCTTCTAAAAGTTCTTTTGCATCTTTCACCATTTCGTCTGTGAGCTGAGCAGCGGCTTGGGCATAAGTTATAGCTTCTTCCCCTCTTTTTAGAGCTTCTTCCCATTTTTCCTTTGCTTTTTCTTTTGCAGCTTTTCTTTCTTCCACTGTTCTTTTTTTGAATTTTGGCGGCTCTCCGTCAAAAACAAAAATCGGCTTTATTCCAGCTTCAATCAAGTTTGAAGTCCTGTAGAATAAGCCAGAGAGATGAGAAGTTATCCTGCCTTTGGAATCTCTTAAAGGTTCTCCTGTTAAGCGGTCTCTTATTATACTCAAGAATGAATAAAGTGTGTTGAAGGCATCTATTGCTATCTTCTTTCCTGCAAGTTCTTCTAGCTCAATTTCTTTACCCGAAACAAGACCTTCTAGATTAACTCCCATTTTCAAGCCTTTTGAACAAATTGTCTAAATTAAAAGAAGATTTATCTAAATTTAAGTTTTGTAATCTGGCCTGAAGTAAAAATAAAAATTAAAAAAATCACTTTTTCCTTCTTTTAGCCTTTTTCTCCTCAGCTGCAAGCTCTCTTTCTATCTTCCACTCGTCCCACTCAAGCCAAACTATGAAAATCCCTATGAGAACTACTAGAGGTGGGAGACCTCCGTTAAGCAAAACCACGAAATCATTCCACGCGCTTATTGGTTTAATTCCTAGAGAAGCTAAGTAGGGAGCTATTGTTGCATTCAAGCTAACTGCTGCAGGACCATATAGTATCCAATAGACGCCTGCAACTATGAGGAGCAGTCCTATTATTATTTTAATTACTGGATGCAAACCATCACCTTTTAAAAATTATGAAGAGAATAATATTTAAGCTTTATCCGTGGTTAAGATGAAAAGTGGGTATGAATTTATGAAAGAATCAAGAAAGAAAGCTGATGAGCTCATGAAAAAAAGGCTTGTTGAGTGGAGAAGAAAACATACTGTAGAAAGAATAGAAAAACCGAGCAAAATTGATGTAGCTAGAGCACTAGGCTATAAAGCCAAGCCGGGCTTTGTTGTTGTTAGGGTAAAAGTTAGAAAGGGGGGTAGAAAAAGGCCAAGATATCACAGGGGGAGAAAGCCCTCCAAAGCTGGAATGGTTCACTTCACT
>JAVZHJ010000052.1:0-3971 GCA_038998365.1 Candidatus Aenigmatarchaeota archaeon
CTGTTATCCCAATAAAGATTGCTATCAGATCCTATAGTATTGCTCCCAGTGAAGAAAGCTACTTGAGTAGCAGTTCCAGAGCCAGTTATATCATCCCCAGGATTTGTATCTACAGCTATGCAACTCAAAGTATCCCCAACACCTTGAACAGCTTGCCCAGAAGGACAAGCAGCAGGATAAGCAGTCAAATTGCCCCATCCAATTAAATCAGTTCCCCACGCTATGCTAAGGCTCCTATCAGCGGTCAAATCTCCCCCTCCTGTTAATCCAGATCCTGCAGGAGTGTTAATAGCCCTACCAGCATGTATTGCTTCACCAGAAGCAGTTCCTTGAGCCAAGCCAGTTATCTTTTGTCCAGACATGGCCAAAGGCAGTGTTGATTGAATTGCTGTTGTTGATATGTTAAATCTTTCAACACCGCCTGTAGCAATTGATAGCACATCTTCACTTCTTCTGTAAATTCCTGTATTGGTATCAGAGCTGAAAGCAAAAGCAGGCGCACCAGCACCACCATCAGCAGCTTTAATTATCCTCCCCGAACTAATTACTTCAGTCCCACCTATCTGCAAATTGTAACCCGAATATATATTCAAATTTCCCCCAATTACCAAAGGTTGACCTGTTATTGGGGTTATGGTCCCAATTGATACAAGGTCTGTAGATTTTGCTGTTCTTGAAAGAAGCAGTAAACTCAAAGCAAAAATGATTAAAGGCTTAAGCCTCATTTCTTCCTCCCCTCTTCAGCTTTTATGAGAATGCAAATTTTTGATCTTCCAAACTCTTCTTGTCTTATTATACCACTTTCCTTTAGAGCAAAGACATATTTAGAGACTGTATGCCTATGCAATCCGCAATGATTTGAAATCTGTTCTATAGTTAAGCCTTCAGGATTCTTAGAAAGAGCTTCAATTATACATTTCTTCACATCTTTAACCTTTCTTTCCATCCAAATTCTCCTAAGGCGCCCTTAGGCCATCTTAGCTGTACAAAGGTGGACATTAATGTCTTTAGTCTATCTTTGGTGTCTTTAGGCCCGCTTAGTACTTCAAAGTACACCTTTAATATACTAAGATGTACTTTGGCCTACAATGTACTTCTATGTCGATGTTTATAAAATTTTCTAAATCTTTCACATTCTCAAGAGAAAAATAAGTTTTCTTTAAGTTTAAGAAGAAAATTCAAAGCGAATCGATAGAAGAACAAACTTTAAATAAATCATTTTCTAAAAAAATACATGAAAAAAATTTTAAAGCAGTCTCTAAATTCCTTTCGAAATCGACTTAAAATAAAGCTTACAAATAAAAAAGAAATTTAAAGCTCAAAAATTTTAAAAAAATAAAAAAGAAGTTTCGATTTTTCCGATTCTTTTTCGACAGGAAAATCAAATTTCAGCTATTTCTTCTTTGAAATTGACAAAATAGCAAAAACAAAACCAAGGATCAAGAATAAGAAAAACATAAAAACAACCAAATTTTTAACAGCTTCGACAGAAGATACATTGAATTCAGCATACTTCAAAGCAGTTTCGTTCAAATAAGCAATATGAATGTTGCCTTTTTTGTCAACGGCTATTGAATTATATTCACCATCTCTTCTCCCAGGATCTAAAATTTTCACTCCCCAATTTAAACCATCTTTACTGAAAGCATATCTCAACCCCTTTTCATAAAAATGGTAAACTATGTGAAAGCCTTGAGAGCTTGTTGCCAAACTAAGCCTTGAAAGCTTACCTTCACCAACTTTTACTGGGTTAAAATCTTCTGCTTTTCCGAATCTTACTTCACTTTTTGAATCATCAAAGTAGGCTATGTAAGCTTCACAATTTAAAGTCTTCAAAGAAATTCCTGAACTTGTGTTAACTCCAAGCCTTTTTGATTCATATTTTCCATCTTTCAAAATGCCAAATAGTATGCCCCTTTCGTCTCTTTCCCTATAAGCTACAAAAGTTTTTTTATTACAAGAATCAGAAGAAGTTAACCAGCCCACACCCCTTTCCAATTCTTTTTTCTCCCAACCTAAATTAGTTTTGATTGCATAGCCAAATTTTCTTCCCTGTTCTGTATGATAAAAAATTATAGGCTTGTCTTCAAGCAAGCTAATAGAAGAATACATGCCAACATTGATTCCACTTTCTTCAGCTTTATCAACTTCTTCTATTTTCCAACTTCCATCAAAAAAAGCATAAAGAAGCCTTTCCCTTCCGAGAGTAGAGTCCTGATAAGAAACATGTAAATTATCTTTTGAGTCTATAGCCATAGAAATGAACATACCAACATTTGGCCTTCTATCAACAACTTCTTGGACCCACTCCCTGCCTTTGAAATAATAGATTATGTCGTCAATTAAACTTATTCCGGAAGATTTGGATGTAAAGTATCTCAAGCCACCTCTATTTTTTTCATCAAAATAAACTATGTGCGGATTTCCTTTAGAGTCAGCCACAACACTAACAAATCTTTGCGGATGCTCAGTGTCAAGAACCCAAAACTTCCATTCAGCTTCTTTCACATTCCAATAGTAAGTAAGAGAAAAAATAGAGAGGAAAAAGAAAATTAGGGAAAAAGCGAGATAAATTTTTTTCATATTATAATTTTGTTTGGTCTAAAATAAATCTGAAACTTAAGCAAGCATCACCAAAACTTCTATTTTGCCATCTGAATAAGCGTTTTGCATAGCTTTTCCTATTATTGCCCCTCTACATTTCTGCACGTCATCGCATTTCATCGCATAGCCTGGTTTGTTTGAAGTTGTTAACAAGTCACCAACTTTTATTACACCATTTTCTATTGTAACCTTGACAGGAACAATTCCTGCTAGAGCTAAAGGCTTGCCATCTCTCTCTTCTGCTAAAATGTAGTGGGGTTTTGTTGATATTATTCCAGCAACTCTAGTGTCGTAAGGCTTGTAAGATTTTGAAACTTTAAGGTTATCTGTAATTATTACAACATCCCCTGCTTCTAAACTGCCATCAACGAATACTCTTTCTGCTATGTCTGCTCCTGCTCCAAGAATGTTTCCACCAACTCTCACATGATCTTGGACGTAAACTGAATAGCCACTAGGCTTATTGTTTTCTGCTGTTGTTAAGTCTGAAGCAACACCAAACCCTCGTGTGTGAATGAAACTAGCATTGTATATCTTGTTACCACCCATATCCAAATCTCCTGATGGATTGTAAGGTCCGTTTAAAGTACCGTAAATTGTTCCAGTGACATTTAAGTCACCAATAACATTCAGCTTGTTCTGCGGGCTTGTTGTTCCTATACCTACTCTATGGTTGACTGTGTCTATGTAGAGTGTATTAGTGTCTACTGTCAATCCCGATAAAGTAAGGGAAGATGTCCAAGTTGGAGCTCCACTTCCACCAGAAACCAATATCTGCCCAGGACTTCCAGCAGAGCTTATTGCTAAGCTTGAAGAAGTTGAATAAACTATACCACCAGCTATTGCAGTTAAAGCAGCATTAGTTCCACCATAGTTTAAAGCCAAAGGCGTTGATAAGTTGATTGTTCTTGAGCTTCCTGTTCCAGTTACAAGAATCGGTCCAGCTTGGCTTATCGTATCAATAACTTGATTATTGCCTTGATAAATAGCACTAGCCCTAACAGCTTGTGTAGCATTCAAATTAGTAGCATTAACCCAACCAACATTAACTACATTCCTATTAGCATCAATAACTCGAGTAGCCCCAACATAATACTCAGTAGCATTAACTCTACTTCCATTCAACAGAACAGCATAAACATTCCTCGAGCTATCTATAACAGTAGTTCCTGCTATCTGCAATGCTCCGCTTACAATATTCAAGTTATCCCCGCTTGCCAAATCAAGCCTGTTAGCAGCTCCCCTGTATACTTGAACATCCCCACCTATAACTATTCCACCACCAGAACCTTGCAAAGGCAAGAACAATTGTGCAGTAGCGTTAATATCCCCAACCACTTCCAGCTTCTTAACAGGAGCATAATCAG
>JAVZHJ010000053.1:0-3445 GCA_038998365.1 Candidatus Aenigmatarchaeota archaeon
ACGTATTTAAATATCTTGGATGCTTCTCTTTTGGAGAAGTCAGAAAAGAAAAAAATACCAGAAAGTTTTATTAAAACCTCAAATCAAAAAATCAAAGAAATGTTGAGAGTTATGTTTGAATGTGACGGCTATGTAAGTAAGTACAGAGTGGGGTTTGTTTCTCCTTCTAAAGATCTTTGTGAACAAGTACAAACATTGTTGTTGAGGTTTGGAATACGCTCCCGAATTCTTAAAGAAACTCTGCCATCGGGAAAAGATTTCTTTAGATTATATATAACTGGTATTGAAAACTTGAAAAGGTTTAGAGACGAAATAGGTTTTATATCTGAAAGAAAAAACCTTGCACTCAATCAACAATTGAACCCCTCACGAGAAGTTTCAACAGACATTATTCCTAATGTTGGAAAAGAAATCCACGAAATTTTGAAAACTCTAAAAATAAAAAGAAGTGAAGTTTTAGCGCATTCTATAGTACCAAACAAAAAAGGTGAGTTGAATGTATCTCGGGCTAATTTACAAAAATTTGTGCTCGCATTTGAAAAGAAAATTTCTGAATTAGAAAAACAATTTGGTAAGATCTTTTCAACAAATAGCATTTGTGAATTGAAAAAAATAAGGAAAAGACTTTCTATATCTCAGTATGACATAGCAAATAGTTTGGGCTTAACACACCAGCACATTTCATATTGGGAAAAAACTAAAACTAACTTAGAAAAATATAAAAAAGGTTTGCTAAAAGTTATTGATAAAATGCTTTCATGTAAGGAAAAAGTCTTACTTCTTAAAAAGTTATCATTTAATGAAATCTCGTGGGAAACTGTGAAAAAAGTTCAAAAAATTAAATGTGAAGATGAGTGGGTATATGATATAACAGTTGAACCTACCAAAACATTTATATCAGAATGCTTAGTTTTACACAACTCCATAAGCATAGCGAAAGCAAGCATAGTTGCAACTTTGCCAGCACAAACTTCGATTCTTGCTGGAGGCAACCCAAAGCTTGGAAGATTTGACCCTTATTTACCAATTAAAGAACAAATAGATGTTCCAGAAACTTTGCTTTCAAGATTTGATTTGAAGTTTGCTTTGCGAGACATACCAAATCCGGAGATTGATGCAAAAGTCGCTGAGCATATTCTTAAATCAAGGCATTATGAAGAGGAAGAAGTAAAGCCTTTGATAGAGTCAGATTTTCTAAAGAAATACATTGCTTACGCGAGAAAAAACTGTCATCCAAAACTTTCGAAAGAAGCTGGTGAAGAAATAAAGAATTTTTTTGTAAGCTTAAGAGAAAAAGTAACTTCAGAAGAGGCTCCTGTGCCCATAACTTTGAGACAATATGAAGCTTTGATAAGGTTAGCAGAAGCTTCTGCAAAAGTTCAGCTCAGAGACACAGTAACAAGGGAAGATGCCATAAGAGCGATAAACTTGATGAAAGCTTCTCTTAGACAATTTGGTTTTGAAGTTGAAACCGGTAGATTTGATGTTGATAAGCTTGAAGGTAGAACAACAGCTGCAGAAAGGGGTAAAATAAGGATTGTTTTAGATGTGATAGAAGAATTGTCTCAAACTTTAGGCAAAATTATACCTAAAGACGATATAGTCAGGATTGCTAAAGATAGAGGGTTAAAAGAATTTGACATAGAGAAAATATTGAACGAATTGAAGAATAGGGGAGAGCTCTTTGAACCTAAAACAGGATTCTTACAAAAGATGTAAAGGATATTTAAATTTACTCACTAATTAAAATCGTGGAGAAAAAAAGATCAGTTGCAAAAAAACTAAGGATTTTTGACATAAATAATGGTGTTTTCTTTCACGGGAATAGAATAGAAATGATGCCAAGCTACTTAATAACACCTTTTGGAGAAAAAGTCTCTAGAGTTAATATTGTTGCAGTTGTTACAGATATTTTCATTTCAGAAGACGAAAGCTATGGTAATTTGACTTTAGATGATGGTACAGGAAATTTAAGAGCCAAATTCTTCGGAAAAAGTGTAGAATTGATTAGAGATATTTCGAAGGGAGACTTAGTTTTAACTGTTGGTAAACTAAAAGAATATAATGGAGAAGTATATGTAAATGCTGAGATTGCTAGAAAGATTGAAGACCCTAATTTTGAAAGTTTAAGAAAACTTGAGATATTGAAAGATTTGATATCTAAGAAAAAAATGTTAGAAGAAATAAAAAATTTGATAAGCCATTTATCAGAAGAAGAATTAAAGAAGCATGTGAAAGAAAAATATGGTATGGATGAAGAAAGCTTGAATGTGGTAAGAGAAAATTTAAAAGTTGTTGAAGAAATAGATTATAAGCCAAAAATATTGGAAATAATAGGTAGCATAGATAAAGGTGATGGTGTGGAAATAAGCAAGATATTTGAGATAGTTGATCTTCCAGAAAGAGTGATAGAAAATGCTATAAGTGAACTTTTGAATTCTGGTGATATTTTTGAGCCTAGGCCGGGAATTTTAAAGAAGGTGAAAACATGAATTATGAAGAATTGTTAAAAAAAGCTATGGAAAAATTGCCAAAGAGAAGTGAAGAGAAGAAGAGGTTTGTTGTTCCTGAAGTTGAATTTGAGTTTAGTGGAAGCAAAACAATATTTAAAAATTTTGGTGAAATATCAGATGTTCTTAGAAGAGAAAAACAACATTTAGCCAAATATTTTTTTAAGGAGCTAGCAACTCCCGGTTCTATCGAAGGCAACAATATTATTTTTCAAAGAAAAATTCCTAGCGGACTTTTACAAGAAAAGTTAAATGCTTACATAAAAAAGTTTGTTTATTGTAAAGTTTGTGGAGAGCCAGATACAAGGCTTGTGAGAGAAGATAGAATTTTCTTCATAATTTGTGAGGCTTGTGGGGCTAAATATCCTGTGGAAAATGTTTAGGTGGGAAGATGTTTTGGTGCAATGTGTTTTCAAGGAAGAAAGATGTGGTTGTGGTCATATGTGATGAAGAACTGTTGGGGAAAAAACTTAAGATGGAAAATAACATGACAATAGAAATCAGTGAAAAGTTTTATGGTGGAAGGCTTGTTGATGAAGCCACTGCACTAAAACTGTTGAATAAAGCCACCATAGGAAATTTGATGGGAGAAAGAATTGTTGAAATAGCAAACAAAAATGGTTTTATTGTGAAAGAAAATGTAATTCTAATTAATGGTATACCCCATGCACAATTTGTTAAGCTCTAAGAAAGCTCAATTTTTCATATTGTCTGCTGTTGCTATCGTTACTACAATTTTTTTGGTAAGTCAGTGGGTTGAGCCTTACACTATAGTTGACACTTCTTCTATTCTGATGAAAGAAGAATTTTTCATTTTTAATAACATAGTCGAAAAAGCAAATGAAACTGTAGGTTTAAGTAAAGATTGTGAAGAATTGAATTTTAATCTTGAAGAATATAAAATTTTCGTCGAGAAATTTGCTTCTAGTAAAGCT
>JAVZHJ010000054.1:0-3388 GCA_038998365.1 Candidatus Aenigmatarchaeota archaeon
ATCTTTTATTTTCTCTTTTTTTAAATAATATTATGCCAGAAAAGGAACAAAAAGAAGAATTCGAGATAGTACCTCTTTCTCCTCTTAGGAGATTGGAAAAAAGAATTGAGAAGCTAGAATCAGTTTCACCAGCAGTAGATGTTAAAGAAATTTTTAAAGAAGTTGTAGATGTTCTCAGGATGAATCAACAAATAGTTAATGAGCTTTCAAAATCTAATGATGCTTTGCGATTAGAGCTCTCAAAATTAACTATAAAATTAGAAGATCTTACTACTAAGCTAAATGAATTGATATCTTTTGTTAAAGCAGCTGCTACTGAAGAAGGGTTTCAGCTTGAGGACGAAGCAACAAAAAGTTTGGCTGGAAAAATAAGCGAGCTAATAGAATCGAACAGGAGAATAGCCCAAAGCAATGAAACAATGATTTCTATATTGGAAGAAATAGAAAGAAAGTTAACAAGACCATTGCCACCACCAATACCTTTGAAGAAACCATTGCAAAGAATGTGAAGGTTATGGCCAAAGCTCAAGCAGACATAATTTCAGCAGTCATAATAGTTTTAATAGCAATCGGCTTAACAGCTACAGCACTTATGTGGGGCTTGCCTCTTATACAAAAAAGACAAGATTCGATAATGGTAGAAAGAGTAAGCAGAATTTTTTCACAAGAATTACCATCTAAAATAGTCTCTATCGCCAACACAGGGGGTTCTGATACAGTTACAATAGACGTAAATGGTGTATGGATTTTAGATGAAAGTAGAAATATGTTGAGTTTCACTTTCTTCAGCAAAGCTTCGGATAAAGCTGTTGGTATTTGGATAGGTGGTGGCGAATGTCAACCAGATGGCTTCAACGGAAAAACTGGGGAATTGGGTTTGGATCAGCCATGTGTTGTTTGTGTTCGCTCTGATGAATTTGCCACCGGATATAATATAACATATCAAATTGGTTGTAGGATGCTAAACAGTACAGCTAACAGATATCTTATCAAACTTGTACCCGCTTCTGGCGTTACAAGCTCAACATTAAAAACAATAAAAATTTCTCGTGGTTCTACCATAACTCAAGATAATTTAATTAAAACTGAAATCAATATTCTTTTATGATGGGTAAAGGGCAAACTATAGTTATTCAATTCCTCCTTTTTTTCCTCATAGGCTTTTCAATTTTCATCTCTCTTGGCTCTTTTTTCAAGTATCAGTCAGACCTTTTCAGACAAGAAGTCCTAGCATCTGGAATAAACTTAACTCGTACTTACATTTCTTCAGCTATCATAGCTATGTTTGATTCTTGCAAGGAATGCGATTTCGTTAGTTTAAGTTTAGAGGTTTATAACACTTCAGCAGGTTATCCACTGATTATAACAACACAAAACTCTATGCTTAATGTTTCTTCTGTACCAATGTCTTCAGCAACTTCTGTTCATAACCTTTTGGGGTATCCTTTAACTATAAGAGGAAGCTCATCTTCAGCCAAACCTATAGTTTTAACATTTAACAGGACAAATAATATTTTAGAGGTAAGTTGAATGAATCCGGCTAAAAATATTTTGGCAGCTATGGTTAGAGGATGTAAAAAACTTTCTAGAGAAAAAAAGATAATTCCAGTAGCAGAATTGATAAAAATTTCTGCTCAACCAGTTTTAGAGGCCCAAGATCAAACCATTAAAGTCCCAATTCAACCATTAGTACAACCAATTTTATTACCAATGAAATTTGAAGAACAAAGTGAGAAAAAGGAATTAATTCAAGAAGCAGAGGGATTTGAAATCCCAGAATTCCATCCCACTAAAGTTAAAGTCGGAGAGATAGAGGAAGAAGAAAAAGAAAAAATAACTTTGATCCAACCACTAATACCAAAAAAGCCAAGAAAAGACGAGCCGATACTTGCTTATGCCAAGATTTATTGGGATGAAAAAATTAGTAGACACATATACCAAGTAGTTGAGCCACCATTAACTGAAAAACTCAAGAAGATTTTAATAAAAATCAAAGAAATAATGGAACAAAAGCTTGATGTAGATTTTTCAAAATTAAAAATTTTTGAAGCAAGAGAATATCTTAAGAAGCAAATTTCTGAAACTTTAAGCTACCTTGGTTTTAGATTAAGCGAAACTGAAAAACTAATTTTGCAATATTACATAGAAAGAGATTTCATGGGCCTCGGGAAAATAGAGCCTTTGATGAATGACGATCAAATAGAAGATATAAGTTGCGATGGAGTTAACATTCCAGTTTTCATATTTCATAGAAATCCTGCTTTAGGCTCTTTGATGACAAATATAGTTTTTGAAAGTGCTGAAGAGCTTGATTCTTTTGTGATGAGGCTAGCCCAGCTTTGTGGAAAATCGATTTCAATAACAAATCCTTTACTCTCAGGATCTCTTCCAGATGGAAGTAGAGTTCAAGCAACCCTTGCAACAGACATAGCAAGAAGAGGAAGCAACTTCACTTTAAGAAAATTCACAGAAAAACCTTTAACACCAATTCATTTACTTGGTTATAACACGCTTGATGTCAAAATTTTGTCATATCTTTGGTTCATTATTGATATGGGTAAAAGCGCGTTAGTTTGTGGGGGTACCGCTTCTGGTAAAACAACTTTGTTGAATGTGCTTTCACTTTTCATAAGGCCAGAAGAAAAAATAGTTTCAATTGAAGATACACCAGAGCTTAAATTGCCCCATCCACACTGGGTTCCACATGTTGCTAGAACGGCAATAGGTACAGAGGTTGGTAAAAAAGCAGGTGAAATAGATTTATTTGATTTACTTAAAGAGAGTTTGAGGCAAAGACCAGATTATATTATTGTAGGAGAAGTTAGAGGAAAAGAAGCTTACGTTCTCTTTCAAGAAATGGCAACAGGACACCCAAGCTTGGCTACAATTCATGCGGAAAATGTGTCAAAACTATTAGACAGACTTACCACCCCACCTATAAGTTTACCTTCAACTCTTGTGGCAAGTGCAGATGTTATAATTTTCTTACTTCTTACAAGATACAAGAACAAACAGGTGAGAAGAGTGATAGAGGTTTTTGAGGTAGCTGGAATAGATGAAAAGACGAAATCACCAATATTCAACAGAGTTTTTAAATGGAATCCGATTAACGATAAATTTGAAGTTTGTGGAAAAAGCTTTATATTGAAGAGAATTTCAGATATAAGCGGTTTGAGTGAAAGAGAAATAAAAGAAGAGTTAGAAAGAAGAATGCTCGTTTTAGACTGGTTACAGAAAAACAATATATTAGAATATGAAGATTTTTGTAAAGTAATCAATTCTTATTACAAGAATCCCTCTAGAGTTTTAGCAGCCATCAAGGGAGGCCTTTGATGAAATCTAGCAAAATATCCTTGAGATTTTTTTACCCCATAGCAGAGATAATCTT
>JAVZHJ010000055.1:0-3321 GCA_038998365.1 Candidatus Aenigmatarchaeota archaeon
TCCATTTCAACAAGATTTTCAAAAACTCTTGTGTAAACTTTCTCAAAGTCATTTTCCATTTCAGCTTTCCTTAAAATCGCTCCGCTCAGCTTCACAAGAATTTCATTATCAATTTCATAAAAAATTTCTTCATTCAATTATCTCAACCCCAAAATTGTTTTTAACCCAATCCATAGCTTCTTCTTTATTAATTTTATGCTTTGCAGGTATTTTTCTTTTTTGTATTCTCCTGTACTTTATCCTGAAGCCTGGTCTTTTCAAGCTTACACAAACATCCAAGCCAAGCATGCCAACTTCATGCGAATATTTCACGCCTTGAATGTCTATGTACTCTTTTATTCCAAAGCTGAAGTTGCCTTCAGCATCAAATTGCGATGACTTGAGCTTGTTTTCCACAGCATACAGAGCCCTTTTAAGAAAATTTTCAGCTTCTTTTCCTCTAAGCGTCACCATAACACCTACAGGCTTTCCTTTCGCAATACCGAAAGTGCTCCTCCTTTTTGATTTTGTTATCGCAGGCTCTCTTCCAGTAAGTAGCTTAAGCAATTTCTTCGCCCTCTCAATTTTCTCCAAGTCGCCAGCACAGCCTACATTAAGCGTAACTTTCTCTATTTTAATTTCCCTCATTTTCATCTCAAACACCCAAGCTTATCTCTGGAGACTCTTTTCCAACAACAAAGAAATAATCGAACAAGACTTCAACTTTTTTACCTTCAACTTCACACAAAACTTTTCTTGGCTCTTGCGTCCTTGTTGTTATAACTTTTAAAACTTTTGCCAATTTTCCAGCATTTTTTCCTTTCAATATTAGACCTAAAGTGCCTTCTTCAAGCTTAAGGTGCTTTAAAATTTTAAGAGAAGGAACTTCAACCAAAACAGAATCGCCAGTTTTATAAACATCTTTTTCAACCAACAAATTTTTACCATCATGAAAGTTTAATTGAGTTTTCCCTCCTTTGACAATTGTCTTGTTAACTATTCTCAACAACTTTAGTTTTGCTTCTTCTTCTGGAATTTCTATAAGCTTTAAACCTTTTTCAAATGGAACAATTCTGTAATGATTTTTAATTTTGGGTATCGAAACCACATCCATTAAGCCAGCTGGATAACCAGGATCTTTTCTAGCTTTTCCATCGACAAAAATTTCCCCCTTCTTTATTACAGACTTCGCTTCTTTTCCTTTTTCGACCAAGCCTAAAATATCCCTAATTATGATGGCTAGAGGTATGCACTCTAACTTCTTGTGAGGTCCAGGACTTGGTACAAATGTCCATGTTGCTTTTTTCTTAGCAATTTTCCAAAATTCTGGTGCTAGCAATCTTTTGATTTTTGCCATACCATCACTTCTTTATTTTTCTTTCTATAGCTTTAACCCTCTCTTTATCATCTAAATTCAAGCTTATAATCCTTAAATTTGAAGGGTGAATTGGAGCTTGAACTTCAGCTCCTGTTGTTTTCTTT
The DNA here is from genome assembly GCA_038998365.1 of Candidatus Aenigmatarchaeota archaeon. Taxonomy (GTDB): domain Archaea; phylum Aenigmatarchaeota; class Aenigmatarchaeia; order CG10238-14; family SCSR01; genus JAVZGQ01. The sequence goes on from JAVZHJ010000055.1 coordinate 1,462, forward strand.
CTTGTTATCCCTTCTATGTAAACTTTGTATTTTTTTAGATCAATCCTTGAAATTTTTCCTTTCTTTCCTTTGAATTCACCACGCATTACTTCAACTTCGTCTCCTTTCCTCAAAGGTAAGCTCCTTCTCTTGTATTTTTCTTTCAACTCTTTTGATAAATGGGCTGAAATCATTTTTCTCCTAACATGCAAAGGTGCTGAAAATAAAAACTTCCTTTGCTTCCTAGCTTTTTTTGATTTTGGTCTTTTCATTTAAACCACCATACTTGCAATTTTTCCTATTGAAGAAAATCTTTCAACAGCTTCTTTTGCTACAGGTCCTTTGATTTCTGTCCCCTTAGGCTCAAAATTGTCATCAACTATCACTGCGGCATTATCTTCAAAGCTCACCCTAAGCCCAGAAGGCCTTCTATACTCAGCTTTTTGCCTTATTATCACGGCATTCACAACTTGTTTCCTAATTTTCACATCCCCTTTCTTGACTGAGCATTTTACCACATCACCGACTCCAGCCTTGGGTTGCCTTCTTCTCACACCCTTATAACCAAAAACAGAAATTATTTGTAAAACTTTAGCACCAGTGTTGTCTGCACAATTGATATAACTGCCAACATTCAAAGCTCTTGTCACGCTTGCTTTGACAGCTTTCATTTCTCTTCACCTTTCTTAACTACTTCAACAACAACAAAAGCTTTTGTTTTACTCAAGGGTCTACATTCGGCAATTTTAACTATATCACCTTCTTTTGCATCTATGCATTCTGGATTGTAAGCTGAAATTCTTGAGTGACGTCTTTCATACCTCTCATACTTTGGAATGTAGTGCAAGTAATTCCTTTCTATCACAACAGTTTTTTGAGCCCTAGCCGAAACGACTTTGCCTTCAAGAATTTTTCCCCTCACTTTCAAATGTCCGTGAAAAGGGCATTTTTCATCTTTGCAAACAGCTTTGGGCGGAGTGACATCTATGCCAATGTCCCTTGCTTGATTTTTCACCATTTTTTCACCTCAAGTTTAAATTTAATTCTCACGTAATATTTTTAATCTTTTGTTTTTGAACTTTTAATCTTTAAATTAATTTCACCATCTTGGAAACTTCTTCTTTATTCTATCTTCAGGCCTTGCCACAAGTAGCTTGCCATCAACTTCAACTTTTTCACCAGAAGGTAAAGTGAAGATGAAAACAGAGTTTGCTTTTGGTATGATTTTTTCTTTTCCGTCTGGAGATTCAATCTTGAAAGTGTTGTAAGTTTCGTCTATTATTCTGCCCTTTAAGCCTTTTTGGGTTGGATCTGTTGAGCTTGAGATTTTCACTTTTAGGCCAATGAGCTCATGTCTAACTAGATTTTGTGGAGTGATTGACATAAGATAAAATATTCTTTAAGTTAAAATATAACTTAAAACTCTATATCAATTCTTCAGAATTGAATGAAAAATCTTTAAGATAAACCTCAAGGTCTTTAAGAAAAGCTAAGATTAAAGCTATTTCATAATCGAATGGAATAGTTTTTGACTCTCCACCTTTATTATATCTTAAATAACTTTTTTTAACATTGCAAAGTGTTGCACTAGTATTCATATTGTTCCCCTGAGCTAATCTTTCGAATTCGATGAAAACTTTTTCTGGTTTTAAATTAACTTTTTCAAACAACTCTGAAAGAAAAATATAAGGTTGTTTATGATGAGGCTGTGCTGTTTCTAGAATCCTAAATAAAATTTCCTTTCTAGCTTCATCTATTTTTGTCTTTTCTATTTTTTTATCTGACAGCTTATTAATTATTTCTTTTGAAATAAGAAGATCAGATTTTATTGGAATGAAATATATGTTAGACTGGTTCGTCTCATCTTCAAGTAGCATCAGT
>JAVZHJ010000056.1:0-3256 GCA_038998365.1 Candidatus Aenigmatarchaeota archaeon
TTGATAGCTCTATATTTACCTTTTCTCATCATTTTTTCTTACTTGAAGAAAAAGAGAACAAAAAAATTTTTCTTTAGCTTAGTTTTTTCGGCTATAATATTTTTCGTCATAATTTACCTAATTTTCGGCTTTAATTTCGTAGATAACTCAATCCTCTTTCAAATTTCAACAAAACTTTTTGAAGAAAAGATACCAAAGCTTGTTTTTCAATATCTAGACTTAGGATACTTTTCCCTCTTTCTCGCTTTCATTTCAACAATTTTTGCCTATTTGGAGAAAAACAAACTTTTACTTCTTTTCTCCCTTTACCCTATAGCAATAGATTTGCTTGTTCTCTATTCTTTGAAAACGGTGATTTATCACTACTTCTTGCTTTCTTTACCTCTTGTGATGCTTGCTGTAAGCAAAACTTCTTTAGACTCAAAAGAAAGATCAATTAAAATAATTGTACTCTTGATATTTTTCATTTCAATTTACCACAATTTGGCAAGCTTTGAATTTTACTTTAACCCAAAAAATTCAGAAAGTATGTTGAAGATTGCAGAGTTTGTGGAAAAAGAAACTAGCTTGAACGATTCAATTTTTGGTGAGCCCGTGGTGATGAATTACGTTTCTTTTGTCACAGGAAGAAGGGTTTCTGCTGGCTTTCTAGATTCTTACCCAAGACATTTATTCTACGAAGGCGAGGAAAAAGTTCTAGAAAGAATAAAAAAAGATTCACCTAAGGTTTTCATAGGAATGAGTGATATCTACTTTTTCTTACCATCGATCAAAAATTACTTTTCGGAAAATTATGAGCCGATAAAAAATTTTCCTGGATTCTTCAACTACACAATTTACATGAGAAAATAAATTTATTTAGGCTAAAACCATAAAATTAAATGTCCAAGAGTGTGAAAATGGGGAGAAAAAGCAAAAATTTGAAATTCTTGTCGAGAAAAGGAGCTTTTTCACTCATTGCGACTTATTTTCAATCATTAACTCTTCTCGTGCCTTTAATCTCCATACTATTGTTCAATTTTAACTTGCAAGCTATTTTGATTTCTTTGCTAGCGACAATTTGGATGAATTTTGTCGCAGCTTTCAAAACCAAAAAGATGCTCGGTTTCAAGGTAAGCAAGAAAGCTTTGACAAAAATTGGAATTTATGTCTTAGCTTTATCTTTTTTAATTTTTTACCAGCTTTACTTTTTTGGCTCGGAAAGAATTGTTTTGGCATCTTCTTGCCCTACTACAGCTTATTGTCCAGATGCCTATCATCAATGTTTAGGAGAGTGCTTAAGTACTTATGTAAGTGGCACCACATGCTATTATGATCTTGATCAGTATTGTTGTTCAATAAGTCGATCAGACCCAGATACTTGTGGTCTTAAAAGAGATGGTGGTCCAGGAAGTTGTAGGTATGCAGGTAAATGTACTTTAGCTTGCTCTGGTGTTGGCACAAGCTGCTGCCCAACCAGTTCAATTTACAGAGATTCTGTGACATGTGATCCGACAGCAGGCTGTACTTACACTGATCACGAAAGAGATGTGGGGGGCTACTGTGAAGTTTCAGGAAGTGGCTGTAGTTCGGCTGTAGATTTTGGTGCTAGTTTTTCAAATTGGGCAGGTTCAAATTACCCTTGTTGTGGTGATGATGGCACCAATGATAACTTCGCAGGATATAATAATATGCCCGGAACAGATTGTAGAAGATGTTTAAATGGTGTTGATCAAGGAACCACCTACATATGTGGCAACGGCTTCTTCAGCTCTTCTAGCTCTTCATGTGTTTCGGCAGATAAAACAACTGCCACTTCAGGCTACTGTTTTTATGGTGATAAAACCTGTTTGCCTAATTCCGCACAAAACGGGGCAGTTTCCCCCCTTCTCTATGGCAATGGCTATTCAACAGGCAATAAGGCAACAGACAAAACAATAACCTGCTACTACGGTGATATAGGTTGCTCCGATGGCAGCTATTCAAACGGTGCAAGCAACACTTGCTACGGTAATGGCTACTTATCTGGTTCGGGAACTTCAAGAACTTGTTATTATGGCGATATCACAGGATGTTCGAATGAAGTACCTTGCTATAATGGAGCTTCAGCCACAATCTACGGTTGGGGCTATTACACAGGCAACCCATCCACAGACCAAACAGGAACTTGCTATTATGGTCCAGGCTCCTGCTCGGATGGCAGCTATTCAAATGGAGCTTCAACAACAGTTTACGGCAACGGCTATTGGACTAGTAACACTTGCTACTACGGTGATTGGTCTTGTTCTGATGGTAGCTATTCACACGGAGCTTCTGGCACAACTCTATGCTCAGCTGGCAATAGCCAGTGCTGCCCAAATCAAGGTCAAAGGGTTGAAGGCGTGCAATGTGGTGATAATGTTTTTAATGCGGGCACAGCTTACGATAGGGATAGTAGCCAAGCTAGATGCGAAGATGGCTCAAGCCCAGGCTGCTCAGCAAAAACATGGCTAGTCAGCAATTCAACTCCTGGTGGACCGTGTTGTGGTGATGACGGCACAAACGACTTCTTTGAAAACTCAGGCTCGGGCAATTCAGCTTGTGTTCAAGGAGAGAAAGTTTCCCATGATAGAATAAGTAGCACAAACACTAGCTATCTTGTTTTCAATGGCGAACTTTTCTATTGCAAAGAAGTTGGAGGTCCAAATTCTGAATATTCTTTTGTCACGAGCGTGAATCCAGGAGCTGCAATCGGCTCTTGGAAGTGTGCTTATGGTGTTTGGAGCTCTGGAGTGAGAGTTGGGCTAAGAGGAGGAAGAATAATAATTATTCCTTAGCCTATTCAACTATTACATTCATGCTAAACCTTTGTTCACCTTCAAAAATGTCCCAACATTCAAGGCTTGAAGATACAGGAAAATCAAAGTAGTCGCTGCTCCCACCCATCGCATCTAATGGCACGCCGAATATTTGTTCCTCACCAGCAAAGCATACAAGTGTATGCGGCTTGTTGTCTTTGTTTATCCACTTAACCTTTTCCCCAAGTTTAACAGCTAGCTGAGAAGGTTCAAACCTATCAGAATAAATGAAAACTTCATTCACAGTTATAATCCTACCACCCCTTCCTGCTACAGTTGTGGTTGTTGTTTGAAGAGTTGTTGTGGTTTGTGGTAAAGTTGTTGTAGTTTGAGGAACTATTTCTTCAACTTCCCCACCAAAAAACAAGAAGTAGCCAGCTATTACAGAAATTGCTATCAGAAAAATAGCAGCGATCAAAGCAACCTTCATAATATTTATT
>JAVZHJ010000057.1:0-3180 GCA_038998365.1 Candidatus Aenigmatarchaeota archaeon
TAACCATCTAAACTTACAACCACTATCAATAAATTTGGATTTAAGTTAAGCGTTTTTAAGACACTATTACTTATCATCTCTGGGTTGAAGCCATTAGTTGTTGTGTTTATCAATGATATTTCATAAGAATTTTTAATAAAAGTTTTAATTATTTTTGTGAAATCTCTTCTAAGAAAAGGCTCACCCCCAGTTATATTTATCCATTTAAAATATGGAAAATTTTCAACAAAAGATTTTATCTCTTTAATCTTCATTTCTCTCTTTAGACCTCTCTTCCATATTTTACATTGAATACATCTATAATTACATTTATAGGTTATAGCAAATGTTAATTTGTAAGGATAGTTATTTATATCGAAATTACTTAGACAAATATCTTTAAATAATGCTAAATTTTTCACTTACTCACACCATTCTTTCAAAATTGTTTTCAAAATAATCCAACCATGTTTAAATGTTTTTAATTTTCCCTCACCATACAATCTTTTTTTCTCAAAGCTAGGAACTTCAAGAACCTTAAACCCCATTTTAGCAGCCTTTATCGATATTTCAGTTTCTATTCCAAAGCCACTTGATTTCAATCTAAGCTTTTTCCAAACTCCGTTCTTAAAGCTCCTATAACCATAGCACAAATCCGTATATTTTGTTTTCCAAAAAAGATTAACTAGAAAAACAAAAAATTTATTTCCTAGTTTTCTATACCATGGCATATCTTCAGTACCACCACCTTGTATGAAGCGTGAGCCCATGACAATATCATAACCTGCTCTTATTCCTTCAATCATTAAACCCAATTCAATAGGTCTTTGAGACATGTCAGCATCCATAGTAATTATAATTTCCCCTTTAGAGGCCTTCATTCCTTTTAAAATAGCTGAGCCCTTACCTGAATCATCATAAACAATCTTACATCCAAATCTCTTAGCAACTTCTACAGTCTTGTCTTGTGAATACCCATCAACAACTATGATTTCATAAGAGTAATCTCTTCTTTGACTGAAAAATTTTTTTATTTCTTTCAAAATTAACGGAATATTTTCTTCTTCGTTTAGAGTAGGTATGATTATCGAAACTTTTATTTTCTTCATAACATTAATATTTTTATTTTATAAATTAATCAGAAAGTTTAAATTTTCATCACTAACCTTTTTCTTCCAACTACACCCCTCTTTCTTACATGAATTTTCAAAAGACCAATTTCTCTCAAATGATTTAAAAAATCTCTAAATCTTCTATCACTCACAGGAAACTCTATTTTTTTGCAGTAAATTTCATAAAGTTCATCAGTAAAAATTTTCTTCTTTTCTTCAACAATTTGGAGAATTATCTTTTCATCCAAATTTAGCCTTTCTTTTAAAATTTCAGGCTTTATAGCTTTCACACTAGTTAAAATTTTTTTCATATGAGCAACTCTAACTTCTCTTGCTCCTTCTCTTTCAGCTTCTTTACCAGCTTTAAACAAACACTCTAAACCAACTCTCACATCTCCACCATTTTGAACAGCGTGATTTGCAGCTAGCAAAATGATAGCACTTTCAAAAGAAGTAAAAGCAAGCTTTACCCTTTCTTCAAGTATATCTTTCATTTCCAGTAGCGAGTAAGGTTTAAATTCCATTTCTTCTATGTTTAAGCTACTCCTTATCCTAGGCTCAACATTTGCAAAAACAAACTTATTATTTGAAATGAAAATTAAGCCAACAGGAATTTTTAAATATTGATTTAGTCTTAGCAAGTCATACAAAGCAGCATCATCATGAAAAACAAGTTGATCAACTTCATCCAAACAAATTATCAATCCTTTATCAAGCTTGTTGCAAATTTCTACTACTCTTTCCAAAATTTCATCCTTGCTCATTCCTCTCCTTTGAACAAAACCACCAAGCTCCAAAGAAATCTTACTCAAGATTGCAACAATCGTCTTGTAATCCCAGCAATTTATATAAACTGTTTTTATTCCAGAATAATTTTCAAACTCACGAAAAACAAATTTTGCCGAAGCTGTCTTGCCTGTGCCAGGCGGTCCAAAAATGAAAGTGTTTTGGGGAATTCTTTTATTCGCAGCAGGAAGCAAATTTTCAGCAAGATGTCGAATTTGCTCTTCCCTATGTGGCAAATATTCTGGCAAATACTCTGGCGACAAAACTTTCTCGTTTTTAAAAACTTTAGACTCAATCATTCTACAATAATAGTTATCCTACGATTATTTTTACCTTTGTTCTCTCTTTTAATTATTTTAATTTTTCCAATCTCTTTTGTGTTTGCAACGTGAGTACCTCCATCAAGTTGAGCATCTATGTCACCAATTTCAACAACTCTCAAAACTTTGAAGTGCTGGTAATGAGAAGCATCGGCAAGCCTCATGAGCTTTGGGTTAGATTCAAGTTCTTCTTTAGAAATTATTCTTGAGCTTATGGGCAAGCCGAGAGAAACAATTTCATTAGCTCTTTCTTCTATCTTTCTTGCAACTTCTTCATCAAGCTTTTCCAAATTAAAATCCATTCTTGCTCTATCTGGATAAATTTGGCTTCCAGTGAAAAGAACATTTCCAAAATTTTTCAATAGAGCAGCAGAAATGACATGAGCTGCAGAATGTAATCTCATGATACTGTACCTTCTTTCCCAATCTATTTTTCCATGAACTATATCGCCAACTTTAAACTCAGGCTCTTTCTCAAGAACATGGATTATATTTTCTTCTTCATCTTTTACCACATCAATAACTTTTATTCCGTTTATCTCTCCAGTATCATTTATTTGTCCTCCGCTTGTTGCATAAAAACAAGTTTGGTCAAGAATAACTTTATTCCCATCTATAGCCAAAACCTTGGCATCAAATTCTTTTTGATAAGAATCTTCCCAAAAAAGCTTTCTTGTTGACATTCTACCTTATAGCTTCTTTTAATTTTTTCAATATTTCTTCTTTTCCCCTTTCTATGATGTAAGGCCCAAGCTTTGGTCCCTTGTCAGAATTCAAAATTATTTTGTAAAGAATCTTGAAAAAATTTGCTATTCCTATATCAAATCTCTTGGCAATTTCAAATATCTTCTTTTGAATTTCTTCACCACTTCCTTCTTTTTCCACAACTTTGATCAGTTCAGCAATTGCTGCCTTCTCTTTATCACCGATTTTAAATTCAACTTCCTCTTTAACCTTGGCAAAATCTTCATACCACTTTTTTG
>JAVZHJ010000058.1:0-2887 GCA_038998365.1 Candidatus Aenigmatarchaeota archaeon
CTCCTCAGCAGATATTTCATAAGATTTTTTCTTCATTCTATTTAAAATAATTCCGAGGACTATTGGTCTAGAATCAAAAGAATTTATCAATTGCTTACATTTAACAACATCGACTAAAGAAGGTAGGAAAGGATTTGCAACAAAAAGAACTTCATCAGCTGCTTGTAAAGGAATTAAAGCCTCCTTTCCAAGGCCTGGGGCAGAATCTAGAAAAACAAAATCAAAATCTTTAAAAATTTCTTTTAAATTTTCTTTAAAATTGCTTACATCAACATCGACTAAATCCTTGAGTTCAAGAGAAGCTGGTACAATCCTTAAGCCGGAAGGATGAGTGTAAACAACATCTTCAAATCTCGCCTCTTTTCTCAAAAAATTGTTTAGAGTTAAAGGATAGGAGTAAGCTCCAAAAAGTAAACTTAAGTGTGAGGTTGTTAAGTTGCAATCAACAACTGCAACTTTTTTTCCAAGTTGAGTTAAAGCCAAACTCAAATTTGCTGCTATTGTAGTTTTGCCTACGCCACCTTTTCCAGAGCAAACATCAATTATCCTTACCATTTAGCCAATCCCCTTTTCTTGTTCTTCTTCAAATTCGGCAGAAATTTCTAAAGGCCGAGATTGTATAGACTTAGTTATTTCTCTTTCTTTCTTAAAATATTCTTTTAAATCCAAAAGGGAATTTTTGATTTCTTCTCTGCTTTGAGATTTAATTTTTCTTTTCTTGAGCAAAAATGCAAGAGAAAAGGCAATCACTGCAAAAAATAAGATGTAAATCCAATCTGGAGCCATTTGAGGTAAAGTCATTTTACCAAAGAATCCCACGGGCGTAACTTTTTGAGTTAAAGTTTGATTTTTCTCGATTATAGTAAAACCAAAGATTTTTTCTTTAGAAACTTCTTCATTGAAAACTTTTATCTTGCAACTCAGAGTTCCAGCTGAAGCGTTGGCTGGAATTGAAAATTCTATTTTCAGTTTCTTCTCTTCATTAACATCAAGCCTTTCTATTTCATCTTGTAAAATATAGTGCTCACTTGGAATTCCTTCGAGAGAAATTTTCAAATTATAAAGCTCTGCTTGACCTATATTGACCACACTAAATTCTTGAGAGAAATTTTCACCTTGATTTATTCTTACCGTATCTGGAAAAACAATCGAAATTTCCTTGCTTTTTAAAACTTGCAAAGTTAAAGTTGAATTGAAGCTTATGTAAGGATGCTTCTCTGCAGTTAAAATCAAAGAGTAATTTCCCTCTTGTTCAGGAGACAAGAATTCTATTGTGAACAAGCCATTGCTATCTGAAAAAACTTTTTGTTTGATAGAAGTGTTTTTAATTTGAATGCTCACACTTGCATTTTCAACAGGGTTTTTTTGTTCATCCACAACCATTCCTCTAAGCCTAACCAAGTCTTTAAGGTAAAAGCTTTCTTTATTTAAATTGAAATTAATTGAAAGTTTTCTCAAGCTCCCAATAGCATAAGCAGACAAGCTTGTGGTGTTAACATAGATAACATTTCTTATTGTGTCTATTCTTGAAGGAATTTCTTCCCACTTTCCATAACATTCTTTTCTTCCGGAATTCCAATTTTCACACTTGTAAACTTTCAGCAAATTTTCATTGAGAACATTACTTTCAGAATACTTCATCTCTATTGAAGCTTTATAATAATTTAAGTCAACTTCATAAACAAATAAAGCAACAACATTTAGGCCAGGAACATCAGCTGAAGCAAAATAGTAATATCTAGCAGGATCTTCAAATCTGTTCACTTCTACATCATACAAGCGTAAAGTTGATTGTGGAAAAACAAATTCAACATCATAAGTTCCTGGAGGTAAGTTACCAGAGTAAGCCCCTGCTGAATCTGTGTAAAGTCTAAGCCTTTCTACACCATCAGAATAAAAGCTTATCTTTGTAGAAACAGCTTTTTCATTTTCATCGACTATTCTTCCTGAGATTGGAACAATGTAAGAAATAGATTTTTCACTCAAATAAGTGTAATTTTTATAGTGTAGCAACGCAGAAAGAGTATAGCTGCCAGAATCAAGCTCTGGAGCAACTATTGCCACAACATAATAATTGTTTGTTGGTGTTATTGCAAAAGTTTTGACTTGAGTTGAGCCTATTTTAATTTCCAAGTTTTCTGTGGTTAATGGTATTGTTGTGCCTTTATCAAAAGCTTGAATTGTTAATTTTACAGTATCATTTGACTTAACCCATGTTTTGTCCAAACTTGTTATCGAGAACTGAATTGGTTCATTAACAGAAAAGCTAAGGCTTTTGGTTGAATTAACTCTGTCATAAGCTACAAATATATTCAAGCTGTGAGTTCCAATAGCATTTGGAATTTCAGAAGAATTCAAGAAAATTATCCAACCTTCAGAGGGATCATAAGGCGGGTTTATTCTTGGTTGAACTGTTTGGCTGTCAAGAGTTATGCTGAAGCTAACATCAGGAGAATTTATTGGAGTTGAATCTCTTTTAACCAAAACACCAACTTCAATCAAATCACCGAGGTAGATTGTGCTTGGAGAAACATCAGCAATTTCTACAATAAATTCAGAGACTGTAAAGTTAACTTTCTTTTGATCACTGTTACCCAAGTCATCCAAACAAATAATGGTAGCATTGAATTCATCGGCTCTATTTCTCCAGTAGATAGAATCTATTCTTGTTTTATATAAACCATTTGTTGAGTTGAAATTGTCAATATAAATTGTGTAGCCAGTTTTTCCAATCAAAGTTGCATTGACTTTTGAGCTATCGCTACAATTCACTTCAATTTCAAGACCTTCGTTTACCCAAATTTCAGATGAAGGCTTAAGCTTTATATTATTTATTTCAGGTAAAGCAAGAGCAGAGCTGAACAAAATTAAGATTCCAAATAAAAAT
>JAVZHJ010000059.1:0-2849 GCA_038998365.1 Candidatus Aenigmatarchaeota archaeon
ATAAACAACAGAGAGAGCCAAAACCCTTATATAATTTTTGTTTGGAATTGCAATCAAACCATTGACTTCAACTTCAAATTTTTCAAAATTTTTACCTATCAGATCAATTTTTTTAGAAACTTCTTTTATTTTTTCTTCAGCTATCTCTCCAAGAAAAGAAAAATTCAAATGTAAATTTTCTTCTTCAACAAACTTACATTTCATTGGCCACTTCTCCATTTTCTTTTGAACTTCTAGGATACCATTTTTTTCATCTTTTTGTAGAATGTAACCAACAAAACATCTTACCATAATTTAAGCTTAAATTAAATAAAATATAAATTAAATTTGTGATGATCATGGCTGAAACAAAAGTTAGAGCAGCTGATGTTATAGGTAAAACCATAATAAGTGAAGAAACCGGAAGAAAGTTTGGTGTGGTGAGTAACATAGATTTTGTAACAGAGAGTGGCGAGCTTTTAAACATAGTAGTAGAGCAACCAACAAGATATTTAAATGACTTAAATCCAAAAACAGACGACAAAGGAAGAATATTAATCCCATTTAGTGCAGTGAAGTCAGTAGGAGATTTTGTAGTTGTAAGTGAAAGCGAATTGGTTTAATCAACTCACCTAAACCATTTAATTTTGTCTATTCTCCATTTTGGTTTAATCATATCACTAAAATCTGGCTTCCAACCAGCTTTATAAGCCAACAAACCAACCCAAGCAATCATAACACCATTATCACCACTATATTCAGTAGGCACAACATAAGCATTCGCTGCTCTTTCTTCACACATTTTTTTCATCATTTCTTGTAACCTTTTGTTAGCAGCTACACCACCAACTAATAAAACTTCATTTTTTTCTGTATGTGCCAAAGCTCTTTCCGTTACTTCTGTGAGCATGGCAAAACAAGTTTCTTGAAGAGAATAGGCAACATCTTCTTTGGCCACACCTTTTTTCAACAATTTTATTGCAGAAGTTGTAATGCCACTATAACTTACATCCATACCTTTGACAACATATGGCAATTCAACATATTCACCACATTTAGCTAATTTTTCAATTTCTGGACCACCGGGCATTGGTAATCCCAACTCTCTGGCAACAACATCCAAACAATTGCCAATAGGTATATCTTCTGTTTCACCAAAAATCCTATAAACCCCTTCAACAAAAGCTATTATTTGTGTATTTCCGCCTGATAAATAAACAAAAACAGGATCTTTTGCTTTTGTTGTCAAGAGACCAATCTCTAAATGTGCTATTTGATGACAAACAGGGATTAAAGGTTTTTTGAAACTTTCTACCAAATTTTTTGCAAATTTTGCGCCAACAAGTAGACAAGGTGGTAAACCTGAACCAGCAGCATATGCTATGATATCAACATCTTCAATTTTTAAACCACTTTTTTCTAAGGCATTTTTCAATACAATTTCAGAATTATTTTTGTGGGATTCTGCGGCTTCATTTGGAATTATACCTTTCCATAAAGGTGGTTTATAAACAGCTCTTTCATCGGCTAAAACATTTCCATCACTATCAATAATACCAATACCGAAAGTATTTCCGCAGTTAACCTAGAGCGGTACTTTCGATACCAAGAGATATAATTTTTTTATTTTTCATTCAAATCACTCCTAAAAAACTTTCTCACCCTTAATTACTTCAGCTTTACCTCCACATTTTCTTATTTCATTACATACCCATTTCATATCAGATAGATTTTTTTTGTTATATGGCAAAATCCAATGGGACTTGTAAATCAATTCCGCTCCCATTTGCTGTAACAATCTGTATATTTTCTTTCTATTTGTCCAGTTGTCTCCTTTTAAATCAAAGGCCAATATGAGTATTTTTTTCACGTGTCCAATATTGGACACAATTCATTTAAAGTTTTCTATATCAGAGTAAATAATTGTATAATTATGAAAATTGAAGAACTTTTAACCAAAGGAATACCTGAATGTTTCATACAAAAGTTTAAGGAAGAAGGCATTTCAGAGTTATATCCACCTCAAGAAGAATTTATAAAGAAAGGTTTGTTTAAAGATAAAAATTTTGTAATATCTCTTCCTACAGCAGGTGGTAAAACTTTAATAGCAGCTTTAGCCATAATAAGTAAGCTTTCTTCCATTAGATGTAAAGCAATTTATACAGTTCCATTAGTAGCTCTTGCAAATGAAAAGTATGAATATTTCAAGAAACTTTTTGAAGGCAAATGGAAAGTTGCAATTTCTGTTGGTGATTTAGATTCAAGTGATCCTTGGCTTGCTGATTATGATGTTATAATTTGCACTAATGAGAAGCTCGACTCTTTGATAAGACATGGTGTACCTTGGGTTAAAGAAATTGGCTTGATTGTTGTGGATGAGATTCATCTTTTGAATGACCCAGAAAGAGGGCCAACTCTTGAAATTTTATTAACTCAATTGAGAGAAATTGTCCCAAGAGCTCAAATTCTTGCCTTATCTGCAACAATAAACAATGCAAAAGAGTTGGCAGGATGGTTGAATGCATATTTGCTTGAAAGTAATTTCAGACCGGTTAAACTTTATGAAGGTGTTTACCACGATTCAAAAATTTTCTTTTACGGTAAAAAAGGATACGAGCTAAGCAATTTAGAGCCAGAAGTTGCTATTGTTGAAAATGTTTTACAACTTAAAAAACAAGCTTTATTTTTTGTTGCGACTAGAAGAACAGCAGAAAGTTTGGCAGAAAATCTAACAAAAACAACAAGACTATATTTGAAAAGAGATGAAGAGAAAGAGCTTCATGATTTGGCTGAGGAGATTTTGAATGTTTTGGAAGTTCCAACACAACAGTGTAAAAAGCTTGCAGCTTGTGTTAAAAACGGTGTAGCTT
>JAVZHJ010000060.1:0-2589 GCA_038998365.1 Candidatus Aenigmatarchaeota archaeon
GTTGAAGTCAAATGATGGAAATAATCTTTCAAATCTTAAGCTTGCTGAGCTCTCTTTTAGCTTTCATAACAGTAATTTTATTAGCCCGCTCGAACATCAAGTTCACAAAAGGCGAGCTCCAAAGAATTGTCGAATATTTTGTCTGGGGCACAATTTTTATGTTCGGTGCAATGGCAGCTCAAGTTCAAGTTGATTTGTTAGGCTTAAAAGGCACACCAATCGACCTCATGAAATATTGCTTCATGTTGCTTGGCTTTTACTGCTACCTTACCGCTTCGTATCGAATTTACGAGCTTTCAAAGGTCTTGGGCTTTGCTTCGAAAGAATTGCCAAAAAAGCTGAAGAAAGTCCTTAAATCTTAATTTCAAGGAAACCCAAATTTAAAATATGAAAGCTCAAGTAGCCATAGAATATTTAGCTATAGTTTCTTTTGCCCTCTTGGTTTTGATTCCTTATGCTCTTTACCTTCAATCAGTTTCTAGAAATTTGAATGAAGACAACAGCTTGACAATAGCTTCAAACAGCGTGCAAAAAATAGGGCAAACAGCAGACTGGATTTTTTCCCAAGGCGAGCCAGCAAAAATTACAATCTTAATTCAAATCCCAAGCAATGTGGAAGAAATAACCTTCAACGGAAAAATCATGAACTGGAAAATTAGAACTAGTGCAGGACTTTCAGATGTGTACTACATCTCAGCAGCAAATTTAACCGGAAGTTTGCCAACTTCCCCAGGCTACTACAACATTTTAATTAAAGCAATAGAAGGCGGGGTGAACATAAGTGTTAGCCCAAGTTAGCATTGAATTCATTTCTTTTGTTGCCGTGCTTTTTATCTTGCTTGTAATTGTCTTGTACTACAACTTCGACCTTTACTTTCAAATGAATTCAGTAAAAATTTTCAAGGAAGCACAAACCATAAGCGATCAGGTAGCATCGGAGATAAATTTTGCCCTTAAAGCTGGTGATGGCTATTCAAGGATTTTTTTCTTACAACCAAAGATCTCAAATTCAATTGACTACACAATAAAAATCGAAAATTATCGTGTAATAGTTAGTTGGGATGGTGGCTCAGTTCAGTCAGCAATATTAACAAAAAACGTGAGTGGAAATTTTTTGAATGGAAGAAACATGATTAGAAATTCCGAAGGAATGATCTATGTTAACCAATAAAGCCCAAGCTTTAACATACGATTTTTTCATAGCTCTATCAATCTTCCTTGCAGTTGTTTCTTTAATAATAGTTCACTGGTATTCTTCCTCAATACAAATGCAAGAAACAGTTGAAAAAAATTTTGCTTTGAGAGCTGCTTTAGCGTCATCTCAAGCTTGGTTTAAAGAAGGCTATCCAATATATTGGGATTCAGAAAATGTGGTGGAGCTTGGGATGGCAAATGATGGTAAGATAAATGAGACAAAAATGGGAATGCTTTCTGAGCTTGGTTATTCAAAAGTAGTTCTGTTGCTGAACTTAGGAACTTATAACTTGCGGTATGAAATTTACAATAAAACAAATGATTTAATCTTCCTCTTTCCTCAAAATTCTGACATGAGTAGAGCAAAAAATATCTATAAAATTGAAAGAATTGGGATACTTGGTGAGCAGCCAGTTAAAGTGAGGACTTTGATATGGGATTGAAGGGAATTGCTTTCACGATGGATATGCTGATTGGTTTAAGTTTAGTCATAGCTTTAATTCCCTTCCTATATTTAAAAACAGAATCAACTTATCCAGAAGTTTCTTTTCAAGATTTGAGCTACAAGGCAAATGATTTAGTCGCTGTTCTTACAAAACTTAAAGCAAGATCTTTTTCAGAAACTCCAACTATAAATAGACTTTTGAGTGAAAAAATAATTTCAGAAGAAGATTTGGAAAAAAGCTTGCTAGATTTAATAGGAAGTTTTTGGTATTCTGGCAATCAAACCATAGCTTCAAACATAACAAAAGATGTTCTTGAAAGCTTAAGCGACAAATGCTTCGCCTTGCAAACCCAAAATGAGACCATTTATTCTTCTTGCAGCTCTGAAGCAAAAACAATGGCTGTTGCTTACACGATAGAATCTGGTTATGATATAGGTAGGCCTGTATCTGGCTATGTAGCAAGAGCTTGGGCAACAAAATTCAAGAAAAACACAACTCAAATAATTCCATTTTATCCAGAAGGCTCGGGCTGGACCGCTCAAAGACTTGAAATCACCAAATCTTTTGCTTTGCCCCCAGACATCTCAATCTACAATGCAACCCTTTACGTTTCAATACATTTTGGAACTTCAAGATCACAAGCCCAATTTGAAATACTCAAAGTGAATGGTGTTCAAAAGAAGGATAATGTGAGATGGCTCTACTTGCAAGAAGAATCTTTTGGTGCAGAAATAACAACAGCAGCTTATGGCGTTATTGATGTGACAAATGAAATCAAACCAGGAAACAATTCAATCTACCTTGTGATAGGCACTCCAAATTATCATTCTCATGTCCATCCAGGCATGAGACTGATAGTGACTTATAGCTTAGCCCAAGAAGCTTCAACCGGAAACAGAACTTTCAAGAAAAGATATTATTTTGATGACGTGATTGGAAGAACAGGTGC